>NZ_CP050063.1:300000-442500 GCF_011604685.1 Spirosoma aureum
CCGTACTGCGCGTGGCCGTCAGCCACCGAAACCGTTCAGCAATCGGAAGATTACCAATTGTTCCACCTTCGGCACGACCAGCACAAATTCGTTGAAAGGCGCGAAGCCGTTCGTCAAGCTCCTGTAGATCCAGCTCGGTTGAAAAAGCGCGAAGCCGCTCACCATTCAGTTCAAACATCGTTTGCAGGAAACCCTGCCCGCGACAATATAAAATAACACCGACGTTGAGAAACTCATCGCGGTCAACCCGCGGCATCACCCGGATTACGGCGTACTCATACACGTGCATTTCGGGCCTCCTTTGCTGCGTTGACAAAAATTTCTGATCGGGCGACCCGCGTCTCCAAAAATTGGGCATAAACCTCCCGCTGCTCATCGGCCGATTCGGTTATCGACTGGTTCGTCAGCCATTCATCGGGAATTAACGCAACAATTGACCGAATACGATCAGCGGTCAGAATCTGCTTAAAATCGACATCGACCGCATCGAGGTCTGTAGCCTGGGGTAGTAAGACGTGGTCCTTGATCTGCAAAAACGGACGCAGGCTCTGCTCAGGCCAATTGGGCCCTGTGTGATGAACATATAAGGCTGCTCCGTGATCAATCAGCCACAGTTCCTTATGCCACATCAACATATTGGTATTTCGGGCGGTGCGATCTACATTCATCACAAACGCATCGAGCCAGACAATCTGCGAAGCTAAACGCGCATCGACCACATTCAGAATGGGGTCAAATGTGATAGAGCCAGAAAGGTAGTGAAGTGCCAGATTAAGACCTTCACTGGCACGGAGCAGATCCTGAATTTCTTCGTCTGGTTCCGTACGGCCAAAAGCCGAATCAAGGTTGGCGAACACAATTTCCGGCACGCGCAAGCCAAGGGTTCTGGCAATCTCCCCAGCTACCAGTTCGGCAATGAGGGCATTAGTGCCCTGACCAGCCCCACGAAATTTCAATACATACAAAAAATCATCATCGGCCTCAACAAGGGCAGGCAGGGAGCCTCCCTCACGCAACGGTTTGCCGTAACGTGTCACATTGACGGTTCGGAGCTCAGGTTTCGTATCACTCACTAGTACAAAGTTCAATTTTGAATCAACATTCACGCTACAGAGCCCACACCTAAATTCAGCAGAAATCTCCGGGAAATTTAAGCCGTTTTTTACACATATCAGGTTCAAACGGCTTAATAGACCGAATTAACAGGATATTTCACTCTTGGTTGGCTTGATGCACTTATCAACCTCTCGAAAACGGTTCAGCTATTTTTCAGCGACTGCGCAGGAAAGTTTCCGATTTTATCTGCTACATTCGTTTAGATTTATTCTAAATAAATACCATTTGGCATACCGTTCTCTTTAACATAACTTAGATCATGAATACAAGACCACGTCGGTCGATCATACTTGAGTTGGTGCAAGTTGTTCAGTTTACGGACATAACCCCGCATATGCGCCGAATTATTGTCAGGAGCGACGAGTTGATTGGGGTAGAAGGTCTAATGCCTGGAATTCATCTTAAACTTTTGCTGCCCCAGCCTGGTCAGGAGAAACCCATTTTGCCTACATTCGACGCAAATGGGCAGCCTCTACCACCACCCGAAGAAGGACTTCCAGCAGTGCGAACCTATACGGTCCGTTCGTTCGAACCGATAACTGGCGAATTAGCGATCGATTTTGTACTTCACGGCGACGAAGGGCCTGCCTCAGCCTGGGCAACTCAGGTAGCAGTTGGTAACTATCTGGGCGTTGCCCTGCGGCCAGGCATCTCCTATCGTGAAGCTGACTGGTATCTGCTGGCGGGTGACCAAACCGCTCTCCCGGCGATCAGTGCCATTCTTGAGCTTTTACCAGCTACGGCTAAAGGTCTGGCCTTTATTGAGATTCCTGATGAATCGGAGGAACAAGAGCTTGAATTTGACGCTGACATTCAGGTCCGCTGGCTACATAGAAACGGTGTTGAAGCGGGAAAAAGTGAGGTTTTGCATGAGGCCATACACACGGCAACCATACCAAATGGCCGTACTGAAACACGCTTTATCTGGGTCGCAACCGAAGTATTGGCGGCCAAACAAATCCGCGATTATCTACGCATCAAACACCAGCTTGCCAACCATGAATTACACGTAGCGGCTTACTGGAAACTCGGCATGAGCGAAGAAGCCTATCACGAACTGCGCCACCGGGAGGCAGAACAATAGTCCACAATTTGGTGTACATCTTCTATTTGTACAAGGTAGTTTTGTTTGTATTGGCCTTTTATCCTTCATAAGATCCCTATAAGTGGATAACTTGAGGGAGAAGTTACGGCGTCGAACAAACCCACCTGGCTTTATGAAAAAGATTGCTTGCCTGAGTATACTGCTGACTTGTCTGACTACTTCCCTCATACAGGCGCAACAGTGGTATAAAGGAAATTTACACACCCACTCACTATGGAGCGATGGCGATGATTATCCGGAAATGATTATGGATTGGTATAAAGCCAATGGTTATCAATTTGTTGGCTTATCGGATCATAACATTTTGCAGGAGGTCGAAAAGTGGATTAACGTACCCCATCAGAGAGACAGGCGTCGAACATTTGATCGCTACCTGCGCACCTTCGGCCCCGATTGGGTTATCTACCGCAAAGGCTCAAATGATTCGCTTAAGGTTCGTCTTAAAAAACTGGACGAGTATCGAAGCTATTTTGAAGAATCAGGGAAATTTCTGATTATCAAAAGCGAAGAACTCTCGACTGGGTATCAGGGCAAACCCATTCATATCAATGTTACGAATGTACAGAACCTGATCAGGCCGCTACCGGGTAACAGCGTAGCCGAGGTAATGCAAAACAATATTGATATGGTGGTTGCCCAACGACGGCTGACAGGCAAGCCTATGTTTCCGCACATTAACCACCCTAACTTTTATAATGCCATTACGGCTCAGGATCTGATGAAGCTCCGGCACGAGCGATTTTTTGAGGTGTTCAATGGCCATCCATTAGTGAACAATTACGGCGATAGTACCCGCGAAGGCACCGAGTCGATGTGGGATAAAATTAACCTCCATTTTCTTCAGCAGGGACGACCACTGATGTATGGATTAGGCACCGACGATAGCCATCATTATTACTTTTTCGGGCCGGAATTTAGCAATTCAGGACGGGGATGGGTCATGGTCAATGCGCCAGAATTAACTCCTAAAGCCTTAATCGATGCAATGGAGGCAGGTCGATTCTATGCAAGTTCAGGCGTTACACTGAAGCAGTTGCCTCAGGCTGGCAATAGGCTGACGATACAGGTCAAAACCGAACCTAATGTAACGTATCGAATCCAGTTTTTCGGCGTTCGAAAGGGTAATCAACAGGCTGAACTACTCCGCGAAGTGGCCGATACCGTAGCAACCTATTCACTGACGGATGATATCTTACTGGCTCGGGCTAAGGTCATCTCCAACAAACCCAAATACAACCCTTTTATGCCGGGCGACGTCGAAACCGCCTGGACCCAACCCATTGCCCAATGGCAGGCACCACAGCCCCTTACTGGTGTGGTGGCCTTGCCCAACGCACACGCCCATAATGATTATGAGCAATCACGACCACTTTGGGATGCGCTGGATAATGGGTTTACCAGTGTCGAAGCGGATGTCCATCTGATTGACGATACTCTATATGTGGCTCATGACCGGCCTAGCATTAAAACCGCGGCCTCTACTCTCGAAAATCTATACCTCAAACCATTGACGGAGCGAATACGCCAGAACAATGGTCAGGTATTAACCGGTTATCAGGGACCTTTTTACCTGATGATTGACGCTAAAACACAAGCTGACAGCACATACCAGGCTTTGGATAAATTACTGCAACGCTATCGCTCGATATTGGCCAATGGTAACCGGCCCAAAAACCCGGCAGGCGTCATAACCATTGTCTTGTCGGGCAATAGACCCATACAGACAATAGTCAACGCCAAAGGACGCCTGCTATCGGTCGATGGTCGCCCAGCTGATCTGGGCAAGGGATATAACCAGGCCGTAATGCCGATCATCAGCGATGCTTATCCAAATCAGCTAACCTGGCGTGGTAAGGGCGATATGCCATCGGAAGATTTCCAGAAACTGCGTCAACTGGCTGATCGGGCTCATCGGGAAGGGAAAAAACTACGGCTTTGGGCCAGTCCGGAAGACCCCATAGTCTGGACTAAGCTTCGCGAAGCAGGCGTAGATTTTCTCAGTACCGACCAACTGGAGCTGGTACGGGATTTTCGGTTGAAGCCTGGTAGCAAATGAATGACAGGATCTGGATATTCTACAACAATTGTGAAGGCAAGTAGCTTACTGCAGACGAAAAACCGGAACAATCACGCCGAATAGCCCCATAGAAATTACATCAACCAGGAATCCGCTTACTGCGGGCGCTTAAACAACCCGACATACGCAGCCTTTCCCAACACATGTCCTTCTATTGCTTTTAATACGTTCACCCGCGTTGCTGAGCCTTCCGAACTGGGTTTCACGTCCAGTTTAGTATCTAAGGCATAAATTTCGAATACGTAATGATGCAGAGGTCCCGAAGCTGCCGCGCCGGGGCCGCGATAGGCGGGTGTGAATACATTCATTTGGTAGCTGCCATCGGCGAGTTGTGCACCGGCTGGAACTCCTTCGGGCAAGCTCGTGAGCGTGGGTGGAATGTTCCAGACCAGCCAATGCAGGTTATCGTCTGTGCTTTTGTTACGACTTACATCGACATCATGCATATGAAGAACAAAACTTTGCGTACCTGCCGGTACATTGGTCCAGCTTAACGCTGGCGAAGTGCCACCACCGGGAGCGGCTCCGGGAGCCGCCTGGCTAAACTTGATCGGGATTATCCCTCCATCCGGGAATGCGGTGGTTGTCAGACGCATAGCTGGAGCTGTCGACGATGCCGGAGCTGAAGGCTGCTGAGCGAAGGTTACTGTAATGGCGCTGATCAGAAGTGTAAAGGCAATGGATAATCGTTTCATTTTATCTCTACGTTTGGTTAAAAAGCCCAATTGTACCCTTCTGTTACTGTAATCGGTCAGAGTGCCGCTAATTGGTCAACTGAAAAAACTGTATTGTGCTCTGTCGTGAACAGAATCATCTTACATTTCGACACGGTCAGATTTCAATAACGCCCTGAAAAATTTGTATATTAAAGGCTTCGGGCCGTGTTACGATTTGATTACGCATATTAGTAACCGCAGCATGGCTCGAAGCGAAATCCCTAGATAGAAACAACAGATAATGATTGGCCTGGATCTGATTCGAAAAGTAGCCTTATCGTTTCCCGAAACGACAGAACAACCTCATTTTGAAAAGCCTTCATTTAAAATCGGCAAAAAGATATTTGCTACCTACAACGGTCCGCATAATCGAGTTTGTGTTAAGTTATCCGAAATAGATCAGGATGTTTTTTCGTCATTCGACTCCTCCATTATTTATCCCGTTCCGAACAAGTGGGGCAAACAAGGTTGGACACTTATCAACTTAAATAAAGTTCTTGAAGAGACATTAGTCGACGCATTAACAATGGCCTATTGTGAGGTAGCACCCAAAAAACTGGCATTCATGGTCAAACAAAGCCGGTATGAATAAACCCAGCCTAAGTGCAATAGGCCTGCAATTCCGGCCGAATGGTCTGATCAATGACTTAACCTGCAGCTTCTTCATCGGTAGCTAGCTTCTTTTTTACAACGTCAGCCGGGTATTTCAGGGCTAGCCGACGAATGTCGTAGCTGAACTCTTCATACGTTTCCTTCCAGAGTTTAGCTTCTTCGGGGGTGTAGTCATAAAATCCCTGTGCGTTCAAAACCCCTTTACCGCCTGCTTTCACAATATCGTCGATCAATTTGGGAACTTCCGTTTGATTGCTCAGGGTCGGGAATAAATCCTTCATAACGGTATGATAGGCAGGCACTCCCGTTAAGTCCATCCACCGAAAAACGCCCACCAGTGTCATCCAGTAGCCTGCATTGTTCCGACAGGCCCGATCAACGTCCTCGACTGTCGCATAACCGTTTTCGACCAGATTAAAGGCTTCCCGATACATAGCATACATCAGGCGGTTGGTTATAAACCCTCGAATATCTTTACGGACTAATGTCGGTTCTTTCCCCCACAGATGCGATAGTTCGTAGAGCCACTCAGCGGCAGCTATATCGCTCAGGTCTCCACAAATGATTTCCAGAAAGCGGGTTGTATGCGATGGTTCGGACCAGTGCAATCCCACAAACCGCGCGGGCAACTGAACTTCGCGCTGGAGAATACTGATCGGAATGGCAGAGGTATTGCTGGTAATCAGTGCGTCCTCGGCAACAACGGCTTCAATTCGATCATAGACCGATTTTTTAATCGCGATGTTTTCTAACGTGCATTCCATGACAACCCTGCTGTTTTTCAGCAAGTTGTAATCTTCCGTAATCAGGAGTTGCTGAAGGTAAGAATCCGGGCTTTTGGTGAGCATACCTTCCTGAAACGCTTTTGCCAAGTGCTCCCGAATCCGGGTTTCGGCGGTTTCCATATCGACCGATAGTGGAGCAACGGCCACTACCGGATGCCCCGATAGCAGGAGGCAGGTTGTGATGCTGCATCCCATTAGCCCCAAACCGACTACGCCCACGGGTATTTTTTCTGGATTCATTGGCTGGTTCATGGTAGTTTACGCCTATCTACTGGCTAATTCTATTCTGGCAACTACGATAAGAACCACATGACTGACTTTTAATGTTGTCTGCCCGATTTTTATATATTTAGGTCCTTTTAGATGCAGAAGCAACATGTCTTTTCAAGCATATATCGACAACATCAGAGCTAAGACCGGCAAAGGGCCGGACGATTTCAAACAACTGGCCGAAGCAAAAGGCTTACTGAAAACTGGCACAAAAGCAGGGGCCATTGTAGCCTGGCTCAAAGAAGACTTTGACCTGGGGCACGGACATTCAATGGCTATCTATAAAGTATTTAAGGACTCAGGTCTGCTCTAGATCATTACGCTATGCTTTTAAGTAGCCACAAAGCCCTGGTTATCATACCATATACCACATACATAGAGACATTTGGCAAGCCAGCCATTTTCGCACAAAAAACTGATTTACAACAGTAGGGCATTCACGTCGAGCCGTGCCACGGTTACTAATGGAGAGAAAGCAAACCGTGGCACGGCTCGACGTGAATTTACAACACTTATGATTCAACTCATTTGTCAATAATTCTTCGCGCTTCTTTTTATAGTAGTATGACAAATTACCTTTAACTAATAAACATGATACTCGGACTATGATAAAGAGTATCTTCAATCTAAAGTTTGTACAACATACAGATTACCAGAGCATTTACAAATAAAACTCTTGCAGGTAGGCATGTAGAGGTTACCAATGGAATTTATCTTAATCTGGTTCTTTGGGAATTCTATGAATTAATAGTAGTCATTTTCATTAATTCACCAGGTATGTCAAGTAGCCGTAGAGAATTCATTCGAAAATCATTTTTACTTACTGGCACAGTAGGACTAACTGGATCATCGGGTTTAAATGACAACAATTCCATTAGCCAGAGCGGTGACCGGTTAGTTCTTTTAGGGACTCAGGGCGGCCCCTTCATTCGTTCCTACAAACAGACCCCTTCGGCTAATCTTATCGTTTATAAAAATATACTCTTCGTTATTGATACGGGTTATGGCGTGACATTCAAGCTATTAGAAGCGGGTATCAAGCTATCATCCCTGAAATATATTTTTATTACCCATCACCACTCCGACCATAACCTCGAACTCGGCCCACTATTGTATAATGCGTGGCTATCTGGCTTGGCAGAGCCAATTCATGTATATGCACCGGCTGGGCTAAAATCACTTCTAAGCGCTTATTGGGAATCGAATCGTTTTGATATTGACACACGTATTAAAGACGAAGGTCGGCCTGATATACGACTCCTTGTCGTAAGCCACGAATATTCGGAAGGAACACTCGTATCAAATTCAGATTTTGACGTTAAATCGCTGAGAAATCGCCATCCACCCATTGAAGAGAGCTATGCCTTAAAATTTAAACTTGGGGAAAAGGTTGTCGTTTTTTCAGGGGATACGACTTATTTTCCCGCTCTTGCCACATTTGCGTCGGGTGCCGACTATCTTATTCATGAAGTTATGTATGGCCCAGCGGTTGATGAGATGGTGAAAAGGCGTCCAAATGCAACTAAATTAAAAGCAAGTATACTGTCGCATCACACTTTAGCCGAAGACGTAGGAAAGATTGCGAAAGCCGCCAATGCCAAAAATCTCATTTTAAATCATTTTGTGCCTCCTGATGACAAGAGCCTGACCGACGAGGTATGGACAAAGGCTGTAGGCAGTACGTTTTCAGGAACTATTATAGTTGGAAAGGATTTGCTTCAATTTGCCTTATAAACTTCAGTTTTAGGACCTGTCCTCTTGCGGATTATACTCCTGCAATTGTATAGATTTTGAACATAAACCATCGACATACTTGTTGAGCAATGCCTTTTATTTATGCTACTTTCATTGGCAAAAATTGAACCGTGTTGCCTGACAGATTAACACAAAGCCTGCCAGGCAACACGGTTCAATTTTTGCCATCGGATTCGCTCTATCTGCATTGCAGATCCGCGCCAGAGCCACTCATTATACGGTTAGCTTACCCTCGATGGAATCATCTAAGGTTTTGCCCATGAGAGCACCGGCGGCCATCTTTACAAACGCCACGGCATTACCGTGTTTATTGTCCCAGTAATAGCCCTCCTGAGATTCTACTTTTATCACCGTAATACGCGGATCATCAATACCTTCGGTAAACCACGTTTTAAGGATTGGCTCCCAAAGTTCTTTGATGAGCACTTTGTCTTTAGATAGCGATGCGGCCCCGTATACGCTTAAAAAATCGGAATAATCAGAGCCCTGAAATAAGAGATGGACCTGACTATCGGCCTGTATATCCGCATTTTTGTGGCTATCGCTGGCACTTAAAAACCAGAAGTTACCTTCGTCGTCTACCTTCTGTACCGACATGGGCCTTGTTTTCAACGGCTCTCCGGTCGTAATCTTTGTGCAGAAATAACACGTACTGCTTTTACCAACGAGTTCTTTGATTTTTTTCCCGGCTTCAATACCCGTCAGATCTTTGTGATTTTCTTCGGGTTGCTGTTGATTGATACTGTCCATAACGTTTTGTTGATTACGACATAAATACTCTTTTGATAATCAACAAAAAATTTGGGCAACCCTCTTTTATCGAATCGAAGAGATGTCATTTCGTTAGGTTACGGTATATCCTGGCATTGCCAAATGCTCGCTCATCTACAATACTTTCTATTGGCAAACTCGATTGACGAAAGATCGCATGAAAACCTAGGTCTCTGTAACGCCAAATACCCGTTCCGGCGATTTGGTATCGGCGTCTAAAAAAGCATTGGGCGTCAGCTGGGTAAATTCTTTAAAGTCCCGAACCAGATGCTGATAATCGTAATATCCCAACTCAACGGCCACGCTCAGCCAGTCGAGAGAAGGCCGTGCGTTTTTTAGTTTCATGGCGTTCTCGAAACGGGCAATACGGGTGTACAATTTGGGGCTAACTCCTTCTCGTTCTACAAATTGCCGATAAAATTGCCGTTGCGATAAACACGCCTGATCGGCCAGCCAATCCAGCGAAACGACCGACTGATGTTGCAGCAGAAACCGACTCACTTTGTCAATCGGGCGTATATGTCTTGCCTTTGCCCTATTGATCAGGTAAAGCAGAAAATTTTCAACAATCGGAATCATCTCGGTATAATGCTTCGTATAGCTCAACCGTTCATTTACCCGACTAATTTCGGTAGAGAATACAGCTTCAGCATCCAAAAACGTATTGGTGAGTTCGTTGATCGGAATACCTGTTAGCTGAAATAAGGCACCCGGCTGAAACTGAACCTGAAAAACCATGAAATCGCGCCCAACGTGTCGGTTAGTCACAATCGAATATTGACCATTGAGTGTGGAACATGGCTTTCCAAGCACGTTTCCGTTAAAACCGTATTCATGCTTTTCGGGATCTTTCGGATAAAATGCCAGCGTGTTTTCAGCCCGAGGCCAGTAGGATTTAACGGGCAAAACTGCCATCGATGACGGGAATGAACAGCCCACAATCTGTAATGTCCTCACGTAGTCGCGAAGGGCAGGACTGGGGAGTCGGTAGTCGAAAATGGCGTCCATTCCAGTAGGCAATATGGCTAATAAATGGCAAAAAAATATTGATTATCAGATACTTAACGCCTTACATTTTACATCATTTTATTTCAACGCCAGCGGTGGACCCACAACGGCCATTCCATGCGACTGATGTATTTTCTGAATCAATTCCTCTGTAGGTGGTCCTTTTAATTCGGTGAATTTCAGAAAAAAATCTTCCAACTGACCCGCAGGTTGTACCATATAGATCTGCTTGCCATGATCTGACAATTGAATCCAGGTGTGCGGTATGCCGCGTGGAGCAAATACAGTATCACCCGCTTTTACCGTAAATTTCTCATCACCAACCTGAAAGAGGTACTCTCCTTCGATAATGGAAAATAGTTCATCCTGGTCATGATGGACGTGCAGTACAGGCCCAATCTTTTCTTTACCAATGTACTCAAAAACAGCCAATTGACCGTTTGTATCTTTACCTGATATTTTCACATCGTTGACATTTATGCCTCGATAAGGCGTATGTACTCCAAAGCGGGCATCGCCTGTTTTCACCACGAAAGGCTTCGGAGTATCAGTGATGGTGCCCAATTCAGGCGGAGCAGCCAGGGCCGAAGCCGACAAAGAGGATGCGGCCACCGTGGATGCGGCCACCGTGGATGCGGCCGTCATGGCATGGGTTAAAAACTTCCTACGTTGCATAACTCATTCTGTTTAAAATCGTCATGCAAAGTTTTAGTGCGGATCAGATTGTTTGGTGGTAAAAATCGGCCATTTTCAGAATGCATATTTGGTGTATGATGAGCAACTAAAACAGATTAAGCAAGAGCTGAAGCGGAATAAGTCGGCTAAAAAGATTGCAGATATGGAGTAGGATTAGCCATTGAGACAAGTATGTCTCAATGGCTAATCCTACTCCACAACATGTTGAAGACAGTTTACTTCCAACTATTGACTCTCCTTTCCAAATGCCTACTAAATGATAATGTTTCTTACCTAAAAGCTCAAGAAAAAATGGTTACGACTATTGGAATAGCTCAACATAGTCGATTTAATCTGCAAAATACTATGAAAGCTAGATTGAGTTAATGAGAGAAGGGATGAGGACCCTCAAGCCGAAGTTAGTCCCTGATGAAAGATTACCATCAGAAACAGTCATAGAACGTAACGAAAATTTAAAAACTCAATTAGTTTTCATGCCCGAATGACAGAAGAGCATGTAAGCTTGATAACTAAATTAAGTGAACCTTCAAATGAATGGAAGAACGTTCGCACGAGGAAAAGACTTACCTACTTATTTTTTTTAGCTACTGATCGCAGCACTAGATGCCCTTCATACTATATTAAGAACCTGTTTGGGAATGGAGAAAGGTGGAGAATCGTGCCAACTTGTAGTCGCCAAACTACAGAGTCATGACCGCCCGGCGGCCCGGCAAACACTGGTAGCCACGGACCGACCCGCAATGGATCGCAACTTCTCATTTTTTCAATCTTAAACGAAAACATGATCTGCGGCAAATGCTTAATATCCTGCTGTGGCTGTTACGAACCGGTTGTCAATTTGGTCTGTCGTTGCGGTATCATCTTCGGTTAACTGGCTTTATTTAGCCACCATTCAGATCATGCTACAATGGCATTAACTCGTTCATCAAACATAACTCCCAAACGTGTTCCAAGGGTAAAAACAATAAAGCGGCTTGATAGTATCAGACCGCTTTATAACCCTAAAACCTATTCCTGAACTTATGAAGAAACTAGGAATACTATAAAGATAGAATCTTACTCGCCTAGCATTATTCATAATAGACCGTTGCTTCTTCAACATAGATGAAACCCCCATTCTAATCGATGAATAGTTTTCAATAGATCTGTAATAGCTCCTGGAAAGATAAAAATAGGTTATTGTTAGCGTAGAAAGCGAGTTATTGAACCGTGAGTCAATATTGGTGAGCCGTGTGTTTTTGCCTGCCAACCTTTGAGATAGCCAGCTTGATCAATAGTAGGCTATTAGCATTATGCAACAGTTACGGCCGACTTTAAATAGTAGTAGCATAGGCAAGCAAGAAATCGGCGAGCCAATACCACTACGAATCAATGGCTCAGTAGGAAACTACCGAGTCGATATAACTTTATTATTCTTTTACTGTGGGAAGTGCTCGCTGAACTGTGTCAGCAGGGTTTTACTCGAAGCGATGGGATTTGATGCGTTCCTCAAAGATAATACTGAACTGATTAATGATCTCTTTCCAGTTATAAGTGGGAGACGACCACTTAATCTGCAAGCTCTGGATGGTCAGATAGCCCAGCTTTGGATTCATAAGTTATCATTTACTAAAAGGCCAGATAACATCATTAACTGAACTTGTCGTAATCAGCTATCAAAACCGTTCAGTTAAACCTCCAATTGATATTTAGGGCAAGACATAATTCTTGAATCTTTCTCAGTTAAAAATAAAACTCCCGGCAGACATCCCACCGGGGCTTTATGAACCATCCTTAATCCTAAGATAAAAAGCTCTTTCTTATTTGAATTTGTTTAAGTAAAATCGATAGCAGGGCAATTCATTTCAGGGCAACGCAAAGGCAATGTAACTATCCCCTTTGGGGGTGCCTAGCTTGGTACCTCCGCAGGCAACCACGACATATTGTTTCCCATTCACTTCGTAAGTGCTGGGCGTGGCAAAGCCAGCCGCTGGCAGTTGGGTTTGCCATATCAATTGACCAGTTTTCTTATCATAGGCCCGAAACATCCCATCTTTGGTAGCCGCAATAAATAGTAAACCTCCCTTTGTAATGACAGGACCACCGTAGTTTTCGGTGCCTGTTGGCAGAATACCCTGTTTAGTCAGTTCGGGAAACTCGCCCAGCGTCTTTTGCCAAATCTGATGACCTGTATTGAGGTTGATAGCGGTTAATGTACCCCAGGGTGGCTTGATGGCAGGGTAACCTTTACTATCTAAAAATTTCGTGTATCCATTGAAACGATAAGGAACGTAGGGACCAGGTTTAGCGGCCATACCAGAGGTCGTAGCTACTGTTTCCACTTTCTCATCGTTAAATAAAAACGCAAGTAGTTCCTGCTTTTGTGCGGTCGTTATCACTGAAAAGCCGGGCATCATTCCTTTACCGCTGGTAATCAGTTTTGCAACATACTCCCGGTCGCGCCGTTGACCGATGTTCACTAAGGATGGATAACCACTTGACGGATTCCCTTTTCGGTCCGACCCATGACAGGCCACACAATAGGTTGTATAGAGTCGATTACCGGGACTTAAATGAGCCAGTTCGTCCACTTTAGGCGTAGCACTAAGGCTGAACATCCAGGCCATCTCGTTGGCATTGACATACAGAATGCCCTCGGGATCAACGGCAGCACCGCCCCATTCCGGCCCACCGTCGGCACCAGGCAAGAGTAGCGTAGGCGTTTTACTTAACGGCTGGAACGGTCCTTTTTTTGCCCGTCGATACTGCGCTATCAGCGAATCACGATTGGTAGCATAGGGACTTAACTCCGTTTCGGCAATGGTTTGCCGGGCAAAAGGGGCTGGCAAAGTTGGAATGGGTTGCGTTGGCCAGGCCATTTCATCAGGCAAGGACGATTTAGGAACGGGCATCTCCCGAATCGGGAAAAGTGGTTTTCCCGTTACGCGATCAAAAATAAAGACATGGGCACTCTTGGTTACCTGTGCTACAGCATCAATTGCTTTTCCATGCTGGTGAAGGGTAATCAGGTTGGGCGGAGCTGGTAAATCGCGATCCCAGATGTCATGATGAACCAGTTGATAATGCCAGATTCGTTTGCCAGTCCGGGCGTCCAGTGCCAGTAAGCAATTGGCGAACAGGTTCTGGCCTTTGCGATTTCCGCCATAAAAATCAAACCCAGCCGAACCCGTCGGTACGTACAAAATTCCGCGCTTACGATCGACCGCCATGCCTGCCCAGTTATTGGCAGCTCCCACTTCGGTATTTTTATAAACTTCTTTAGGCCAGGTTTCATACCCATATTCGCCTGGATGCGGAATGGTATGAAAGACCCAGACCAATTTTCCCGTCCGGACATTAAACGCCTGAATCGAACCAGGGACCGCATCCGCTCCTTCCGAAACGCGTAGCGGCATGACTAATAGATCCTCAAAGAGTGTACCCGGCGTATTCGAAATCACAAATTTATCCTTCGCCGATTCCCCTAATCCGACTTTAAGACTAACCCGGCCATTCTCGCCAAAGCCGGGAATCGGTTGTCCAGTCTGGGCATTGATCGCATAGAGCCAGGAGCCATAGGCATACAAAAGTCGTGCGGGTTCGGTGTCTCCGCTGTTAGTACTTTTCCAATACGTAACGCCCCGGTTGGTATTGAACGTTTTGGCATCTGGTTCTACATAACGCCACTTCTGCTGACCCGTAGCGGCATCGAGCGCAAAAATCTGATTCGATGCCGTTACACCAAAGAGCGTACCATCTACAATAATCGGGTTGCACTGTACCTGTCCCGAGTCTCGGGAATGATACTCCCAGGCAACCTTAAGCTGACGAACGTTATCTGTATTGAGCTGAGTTAGCGTTGAATAATGATTCCGGTCTGCCCCTCCCAGATACTCCGGCCAGTCGGTAGCTGACTCGGGTTCACCAGGTATATAGGTCAGTTGGGCAGCCGTTAAGATAATGGCGAATAAAAAAAGAACAGGAAGAATACTACGTTTCATTACGCTGATAAACTAGTGAATTCTGGAAGAACCTATTGGTAAGGGTAGCTCAGCAATAAACTACCCTTACCCATACGGTTTTGATACAAAGCGGCTCAATAACCAGGATTTTGCTTCAGGGTCGGTTGGCCATTAACAAAGCTTTGCGTGATGGCATAATCTGGAATGGGCTGATATTCACTTTTGTTTTTTGTAAACTTAACCCCGCTGCCCAACGCCAGCGAACGACGCACGCTTTCCTTAGGTAAATACTCGCTGTTAATTACCTGATCGGCAATGCCCCAGCGAACCAGATCGAAGAAGCGGTGCCCCTCCATTCCTAACTCGATTCTTCGTTCAAAACGAACGGCTTTTCGGGCAACATCTTTGCTGGCCCAGGCCGTAGCATAGGGACTAATCACATACTTGGCGGCATTAGCAGTTCCGTCAAGCGTTTTGATGGGAGAAGCCGCAGCGCGGGCACGAACACGATTGACATATTCACGCGCTTTATCCAGGCTACCGACTTCTACTTCACATTCAGCCGCCATCAACAATACATCGGCAAACCGCATCAGATCATAATTCAAGGCGCTGGCAATGCCAAAACTAGCCCGAACGACCTGCCCCGAACTATACTCGACTGAGGAGAAAACGTGCTTCTTGCCTGTGAAGGGTCCACCATTGGTAATCGACTCGCCAGGAGGGGCCGTGAAAGCTACACCCGTCATCATACCCCAATCCAGGTAGGGAATACCCCGGCGCCCAACGGTATGATCTAAACGAGGGTCAAGATTACCCGCATAGGGTGTGAACGGGCTGGCGTCCGGAACCGTCTCATTCGAGGTAACATCTACATCATTATACGTATCCAGCAGGGGTAGGCCATTTTCGTCGGTGCGGAACGCGTTGACCAGATTCTGCGATGGTCGATAAAACCAGGAGTTCGTGCCACCCGCAATACCGTTCGGGTAACAAAGGATCGCTTCCCGAAACCCGTTCGTATTGTCGCTGGCCCCATCACCAATGGCACTTTGTACCTCCAGCATCGACTCTTTACTGTTTTGCGTCGCGATGCGAAAATTCTCGCCAAAGCCCGTCGTTAAGTCCAGCTTTACGCCCTGACTGGTTTTGCCCTGGCCAATGATGATGTCAAATAACACCTTGGCCTCCGTAAATTTATTCTGATACAAATACGCCTTAGCCAGATACGCACCGGCGGTCCATTTGTTGACCCGGCCTTTTCCCGTTTTTACTTCGTCCAGATTATCGTAAGCGAATTTAAAATCGGTTTCCAGTTGGGGCCAGATGTTGACATAGTTACCACTCGCATCGGTATTCGGGATTTTGTAGTCGGTAGCTTTTTCATCCACGAAGGGAATGTTGCCGAAGATCTTCTTCCCCTCAAAATGATGGAAAGCACGGAGGAAACGAGCCTCGCCCTCGATCTGTTTTTTCAGGACATCCGTCAGAGCGGGATCGGTTGCTTTGGCCAGTTCTTTCAAGACGATATTGGCCCGGCCAATACCGTCAAAAATACCATTCCAGCGGGCCAGTAATTGTGAGTTTGTGGTGGGAGTTGCATACTGCATCACCTGGTTAATTTCGCTTTGGTCGGTGAAATTAGTGCCCCCTTATACGCATCTCCCCCGGTTATACTTCCCCATATCCAGTTGTATGTTCCACTCAGACCCAGGAAATTGGCCGACAAGTTCCCATCCAGCGTAGCATAAGCATCGATTAAAAAACCATCGATACCTTTTTTGCTGAGCAAATCACTTTCATTATAAACACCCTGGGGCCCCAGGTCAAGAAATTGCTGCTTGCAGGCCGAAAGTGTAGCCAGGGAAAGCAGTAAGGTGAGTGCCGTATAAGTTAGAATCGGTTTCATAGCGGAATGGCGGAGTTAAAAGGATACGTTTAGGCCCAATAAAAACTGACGCGGATTGGGATAGCCGGAGTAGTCAACGCCCAGATTCTGGTCGCTGCTGGCCGTTTGTTCAACTGATGCGCCCGATACGAGTCCTAAGTCGGGATCGGCTCCGGTGTATTTGGTAATGGTGAAGAAATTCTGCGCCTGCGCGTAGATACGAAGGTTACTCAGTTTGATGGTTTTCAGCAACGTTTTGGGAAAGCTGTAGCCCAACTGGATGGTTTTACCCCGCAGGTACGACCCATTTTCTACATAAAATGAACTCGAATTACCCGTCACGAAGGCCGTATAGCCATTGGTGGCTCCTACACCCAATTGGGGTGTCCTGGCGGTAGCGGCAGTTTCGGGTGTCCAGGCATCATGTAATTTCCCGGAAGCTACAGAACCGCCTAATACGCCCATATAGGTGAAATACTTGGTGTAATTATAAAGTTGATTTCCCTGGTTCCAGAACACAAAAGTGCTCAGATCAAAACCCTTCCAACTGAAGCCAAGGTTCAGTCCCATTTGAAAATTGGGATGAGGAGATCCGAGTACAGTTCGGTCGGCAGTAGTGATGTTACCATCTCCGTTCACGTCTTTGTATTTCCAGGAACCTACAACACCCGGCGCTCCATTGATTTTAGGACCAGCATTGACCTCCTCCTGATTATTATAAAAACCATCCAGTTGATACCCGTAAAAGGATGAGACAGCCTGCCCCTGTGTTGTAATCAGGGCATTGGTTATCCGGCTAGCGGCTACCAGCTGCGCGGTATTCTCGTCGTTGAGTTTGGTCAACTGGTTTTTGTAATGGGTAAATGTCAGGGTTGCATCATATTTCAACTCCGATGTAATACGTCCCTGATTCGTTATCTGCAGGTCGATACCCGTGTTACGCATGGTTCCCAAATTGACCAATGGCTTGGTTACCAGTAATTCCAGTCCATTTCGCAGACTCGGCACCAGTAAGTCGCGCGTGTTTTTTGTATAGACGTCGACCGCGAAACTCCATTTGCCTTGCAGAATGTTGGCATCCAGACCAATATTGGTGGTTTCTGTGGTTTCCCACTTGGTTTGCAAATTACCCTGAGAACTAGCCCCGTAGCCCTGCGTTGAGCCGATGTTGGTGCCATTAATATCGTAGTAGTTACTACCCGGCGCAGCGCTGTAGGTTGAATACTGATTGAAGGCGGGTACGTTGGAAATACTGCCCATCTGCCCCCAGCCAGCGCGTAGTTTTAATTCATTGAGCCAGCTAACCGATTTCAGGAATGCTTCGTCGGAAATGCGCCAGCCGACCCCAAGAGATGGGAAATTGGCATAGCGCACAGCTGGGCCAAAGAGCGATGAACCATCCCGGCGAAAGGTAGCATTAAACAAATACTTATCTTTTAAGATATAATCGAGCCGACCGAAATAGGAAAAAAGCGAATTACTGAACAGTAGCGTATTCCGGTTAATATCAGCGTCATTAGCACTAACATCGCCCAGCGACTGCGGCAAACCCGTATTGAGCGAAAGGAAATTGTTGGATTCAAAATCATAGTTACTCTTGGCCCCAAACAAACCGCGACCCGTATTTTTAATGGCTTCGGTACCGAGCAAAACCTTTATGTCGTGCAACTGAGCAATCTTTTTCTGGTACGTCAGCGTGTTACTCCACGTCCAGCTCAGGTAATTATTCGAAGCCTCGGTCAACTGGGTCACTCGTCGTGACTGGCTGGCCTCGTACTCTTTTAAAAAGGCCCGCTGAAGCGTTCCATTGCGCGCATCAATACCGATAGATGTTCGCAGGGCCAGGTCTTTGTTGATGTTCACCTGTGCAAAGACATTCCCGAATGCTCTTAGATTTTGGTTGGTCCAGTCTTTCCGACGCTCCAGATACGATACCGGATTATAGCCAACACCGGCAGTTCCACCCACCAGCGATCCTCCATAGCCACCCTTAATGTCATAAACAGGTATAAACGACGCACTTCGGAGCGCATACGCCCAGGCACTGGTTTCGCCAATTACGGTAGCATCGCCCCGCCGGTTGTCGTACGATACCTGAAGGTTTTCGCCCACGGTTAAAAAAGATGTGGGGCTAAAGCTGGAATTAAGTCGTAGCGAATAGCGATCGTAGCCCGTGTTTTTAAAAGTGCCCTGCTGATTAAAATAATTCATGCCCAGCGAAAAGGTCGATTTATCGTTGCCACCGCTAGCCGTTAGCTGATGACTCTGAATGATGCCCTTTTGTGACATGGCATCGAACCAGTTGGTGCCTGGACTGGTCTGAAAAATCTGGTAAGGATTCGTATAATCAGCGATTGTATATAGATCTGGATTCGCGCGGGGATCACTCGCCGAGACGCCCCCTTTAAATCCATTGCTAACGATGTAACGATCAGGAATGGCAAACGAGCCATGCTGGCCAAAAATTGGGTCCACAAACGTGGTTGCGGTCGTTTTATCCAGATACGTTAGTAATTCACTCGTGTTTAATAGCTTGGGAATTCGGTTGAGCGGGGTCGACTGGACACCATAATAGGTATCGTAGGTAAGGGTCGTTTTGCCCATTTTTCCGCCTTTTGTCGTTATAATGATGACGCCATTGGCAGCTCTGGCCCCATAGATCGATGCCGAGGACGCATCCTTCAGCACCTGAATCGATTCTACATCCTGCGGATTAATTCGCGAGGCATCGGTTGTTGGAACACCGTCGATTACGTAGAGTGGGTTGTTGTTTCCATAGGAGGCAAAGCCACGGATACGGATAGAGGCCGAGCTACCAGGATCGCCCGTACTGCTAACCGTAACCCCGGCGGCTCTCCCCTGTAATTGGGCGACCAGATTGGCAGATGGTGTAGCAGTTAGGTCGCTGGCTTTCACGACGGATACGGCCCCAATGATGTCTTTTTTCTGCTGGGTGGTATAACCTGTGACGACTACTTCGGTGAGCTGATTATTACTCGCTTCCAGTTGAACATTGATTTCGGTTCGGTTACCAAGCGAAACCTCCTTTGTCGTATAGCCGACGAAGCTGACCAGTAAAATCGAGTTCGCATCGGGAACACTAATCCGGTAAACACCGTGCGCGTCAGTTGTTGTGCCCCGGGCAGTTCCTTTAACCACCACCGTGACACCGGGTAGTGGTTCGCCTTTTTCATCTGTAACCGTCCCGGCAACAGTTATATCCGCCAGGGATTCGGTCGGGGAATCTGATTGATACTGCATCCTTACTTCATCGGATTGCGTTGTTAAGGGCGATAAAATAATCTGATTCTTAATGACTTTGTATTTGATTTGTAAGGGGTGAAGTAGCCTATCAAGAACCTGCCCTAAGGATTCATTGACGACCGTGAGCGTCATCCGTTGGGTGGCCATCACGAGTTTTGGTCGGTAGGTAAACTTTACATCCGCCTGCTTCTCAATACTGCTCAGGACACTGATAAAGTCCTGGTTAGTGATCCGTATGTTTATTTTTCGATCCAAGAGTTCCTGGGCTGTAACTTCCCGAGCCAAAGACACCCCTGCGAACATGATCGCTATCGAAATATGCAGGAGCGATAGTTTCATGAGGTGAATCAGTTTTTTTTTGATTCGTACTGTTTTTTTCATTGATTTGACAGGTTTTTGTAAGTGAAAGACACAAAAACGAACCTTCACACCCGCTGGAACGGGATACTGCTTGTGTTAGTAGAGAAGGTCATTTAGAAGCCGGTAACGCTGGAACCGTTACCGGTTTTTTTAATGCATAAACTAATTGAGCTATAGTGCCATAGGCAGGTGGTTTTTACATGCGTTCATAATTGGATTAGTCACAGCCTTTACTGTTGATAATAATTTGGGCATCTACTAGTTTATAAGTGGCTCCAATCGCTTCGCAGAGTATATCCATTTTTTCAAATAGGTTTTCGTTTTCGAGCGAGGTTGTCAGTCGGCAATTGCTCAACTGTTGTTCGTCGAAGATGAGCTCTACCCCATACGTTTTTTCAATGGCCTGAAAAATCTCAGGCAGGCGTGCATTCCGAAATGAGAACTGCAGCAACTCGGTTTGCGGAATAATCGGGATTGGTTTGTCGATGAGCGAGCGGGTAAAATGAGCGTCCGTCTTCGTAAAATCGGCTTGCTGATTAGGAGTCAGAATGAGTCCGTCCTGTTCAGGGTCAGGATGTTTTTGGCTTTGGGTCGGGAAAACAGATACTCGCCCCGTTTTCACCATCACCTTGATTTGCTGATCCTGTTCATAGGCGCTCACGCGAAAACTGGTGCCCAATACTTTTGTCGTAATTGCATTCGCACGAACCAGAAAGGGTTTATCGGGATTTTTTTGTACCTCAAAAAAAGCTTCTCCAACCAGGAAAACCTCTCTGATGGTATCGGCAAATGCTTTTCGATACTGAAGTTGTGAACGGGGTTCCAGTGACGCCTGGCTTCCATCAGGCAAGTTGACTATCTGAACGGTGGCAGACGTATTAATGACCTGTTCAAACAGCCTGGAATCAAGCGGCCTTGATGCATCAAAATAGGCGATTCGGGGGGTATTTTTCTGCATAAACCACCAGCCACCTATAGCAATCAGTAGACCAACGGAGGCAGCTACCCACCAACCCGACCATCGATGTAACGGTCGAACAGGCGTTTCCTGGCTATTTTCTAAAATTTGTTTGTAGATCGAATCAACTTGCTGTTCCGATGGGAAATCGGCCTCGGCCTGGTCGTGTAAAGTAAGTAGAAATTCCCGTGCCTGCCGAATAGTAACCCGTTGATGGGGAAAGTTTAGCAATACGTCCGCCCAGAAAGCATCGTCACTGGGCGTTCCCTGCAGCACCCACTTACGAAAAGCAGGATCCTGCAAAAAATCATCAGTCGAAAAATTCTGGTACATTAAAACAGTTCTTTTTAGCGAGATTATTGTATTATTTCAACCCACTAAGAAAGAGACTGCTTTAACTCGTTTTAAACCTATTTAACTAAAAAAAAATTTAAGCCCCCAGCTAATCCCTAAAAGGCAAACCATGAGTGCTAGTCGTCGCAGGGTATGCAATGATTTTTGGATCATATTACGAGCTCCCTGTTCGCTAATATTCATGATGGCAGCTATCTCGGCATAACTAAAATCCTGGTAATAGCGTAGAAGTAGAGCCTCATATTGGCGAGCAGGTAAACAGGTCAGCCAGGATTTAAGCTGAGCGGTTTGTATCTCAATTTCTTCCTCGGAAATTATATCTGCTTCAACCGAGGCTAGCGCAGGTTGCCTATAGTCGGTTTCTGGATTAAATGGCTGGGTGAATTCCTCTTCGGGACGGAGCGATCGATGAATTTTACGTCGCAATGAACGGAATAAGTAAAATCGAACGGACTTGGCTTCAGCCAGTTGAGAACGGGTACGCCATAGATCAGTAAACATATCCTGGATGGCATCTTCAACCACGGTCGAATCGCGGTTAATTTTCATGCCATAACTATACAACACGCGAACATAGCGTTGATAGATCCAGGCGAAAGCGACCTCCTCACCATTCCTGAAACGATTCCAATAGAGTCGATCTTCCTGATCAGATGCTCCAATATCTTTCACGCCACAAAATAATGCGATTTTTCCCTAATATACTTCTAATGCATCGGAGCAATACGAAAACAGTTTACTAACCTCCACTATTGACTTGTCCTGAAATCGCTCGATTGTGCGGGTACCATTGAATACCCAGGACAACTGGAGTAGGCAGCTTGATGCTTTTTACTTACCTTGTTTTGACTTCAGAACCAAGCTCATCAACCTATAAATGGTACGTATCAGTCCTTCCTGAAATCTGGGCTGGAATGGATAATGCCTCCTAAAGAGGTACTTGTTGAATTCACTGGTGATCTCTCAGCGAGAATCCCGTATAGTAAAATCTTGATTCACTCATCCATTCCCTGAAGTCAGTTTGTGCTTTTAATCAGCCAAAACCATGGGAAAGCCAACTGTAGACTTGCCAATCGTCAATCCTCATGCTGCCGGAATTGATCGCACCGATTTCTATGGGTTAAGCAAGGGCTGGTGCATAATTTTTGTCATATTTTTCACCCCGGCGCACAACAGCACAAACGCGGTGAATCAACTTGTTACGGGCGGCATTAATGACTAGCATCGGCGGCTTGCCTTCATTGATCTTGCGAACGTAGTAGTCTTGAAGGTCTCCCGCTATCTGAATCGCCGACATAGTACCCAAGTGGACCAAGGCTTTCAGCCGTTTACGAGCCTGATGACTCACCTTTGTGCGGCCTCGGATGCTACTGCCGGAGCGATACTCAAAAGGAGCTACACCCGCATGACAAGCCAATTTTTTGGGATCATTGATCGCCTGCATTTCGTTGGTGGCCAACAGTAATTCAGTAGCAATGACGGGGCCAACGCCGGGTACAGAGACCATCAAATCAAACAACTCTTTCAGGTGAGCATCCGCTTGGATCAGGTTATGAATCTGCACCTCAATCGCTTTTTGTTCTTCCTTGAGAGCGGATAAAGACTTTTTAACATTGCCTTTAAGGGTCTTCTGGAGCGACTTGCTGATGAACGTTTCCTGCTCGGTAACTGGAACTGCCAGTAAGTTGTAAGCCTGATTAAGTCGTTGACGAGTTGCGCTTAAAAAGGCCAATTTCTGCAGCACCTGGCGAGGTGGCGTCCACAGTCGGACCTGATCACGGAAGCGATAGGCATATTGAGCGATTCGCTGAGCGTCGACTTTATCCGTTTTGCCCCGTTGCATCCCACCCGCCTGCTTGATTTGAAGAGATGACTCCAACCAGATAGATAGCTTCAAGTCATTGAGCAGCTCTAACAGATGAGCATTATAAATTCCGGTATGCTCCATACAAAACACGGCCTGGGCTGAGTTCCAGCCTGGTAGTGCTTTTAACTGAGCTAGAGCCTCCTTGATGCCTTTGAGTTGTCAGTGTGGTCGCTCAGCACGATGCCGTGTTGCTGAGTAAACACGGCCCAATCCAGTGTGTCCTTGGCAATGTCAATACCAATGAAATAGCGAAAGTCCATGTTGCTGTTTAGTTTTGGTGAGTAATCAACAAATTGCTTTTACTCGAACCCTTTCGTGGGCCGCGAACCCTATTTTCTATTCGAGTCTTAGGCAATTAAAACAGAGTGGGGACTGAATCGGTGCATAGGTCTGGTTCCTTGGCGGCCCGTTAGCGTACCCCACTCTGGTTGATTACTGGCAAAAGACCAAATCTTGGAATTTTACCAGCTCACAAACCTAAAGGGCGCCCCGGATCGGCTCCCGTAACCATTGGGTAGCCGTCGATCAGAATAAGGAAAACGTCCAGTCATTTGGGGTTTACACGTGTGACCACCAACTTCTCATCGATCATCTACGGCAGTATGGTATTACGACGGTGGCCATGGAAAGCACGGGTAGTTACTGGCAAACCCTGTTCAATGCTTTACAGCAAGCAGGCTTTGCCGTGCTACTAGTAGGCGGTAGCCAAACGAAGAATGTACAGGGCCGCAAAACAGACGTGATTGATTGTCTGTGGATTCAGCGGCTCCATTCGTTGGGATTATTGTCAGGTTGTTTTTTGCTGAGCGATACGCTCCAGGAACTGCGCACCTACTACTATCATCGCCAGCACTTAATCGAACAATTAGCCACCTATACCCGTAAAATGCAGAAAGCACTCCGATTGATGAATGTTCGCCTGGACATAGCCATTCGGGACATCACTGGTAAATCCGGCTTGGCCATCATCGAAGCGATTCTGAATGGCAATCGCGATCCGCATGAATTAGCCTCCTTGGTGGACATTCGCATGAAAAAAACTAAAGAGGAGATCGCCCAATCGCTACAGGGTTGGTGGCGAGCGGAACAGTTGTTTGAATTGAAGGCGGCTTTAGAATTTTATAAACTCTACCAGAAAGCGCTGCTAGAGTGTGACGGAGTCATTGAAAAGGCTTTACGTCGTTCGGTGAAGGAGTCTATTTCAACATCAGCCGAACCTGGCCAAGTCGCCACTCGAAAGAAAACCAACAAGAACACGCCTGCCTTTGATGTCTCCCAGATTGCGCTGAGTTATTTTCAAACCGACTTGTTTGCCATCCCTGGCATGGGACATAGTACCGTTCTGTGCTTATTAACCACGTTAGGAAATGATATTCATAAGTTTGCCACCGCCAAAAGCTTCGCCAGTTGGCTAAGGTTAGTACCCAATAATAAAATCAGTGGTGGTCGCATCCTTTCTCATCGTACGCCCTCGGGCAAATCTCCTATCGCTATTGCCTTACGGCAGGCGGCCAACTCGATTGGCAATCAGGCCAATCACCAGTTAAGCGGCTTCTTCAAGCGAATTGCCTACAAGAAAGGTCGAGTCGCTGCCATTACGGCCACCGCCCGCAAGCTGGCGGTGATTATTTGGAACATGATTACCAAGATGGAGCCTTATAAGAAAGCTCAGGTTATAGACACGGCTCAAAAAGCCAAGGAAGCCGGTTTACGACAAGTGCAACGGCGTTTGAAGGCACTTGATTTGAGTCAAGATGAGTTAATTAGACTATTTGCAAGTCATTCTACGTCAGCCATTTAATTGATTGTTGTATAGAAAAACATTGACCATAAATAACCAATTTATGGGCAGACTGGTTAGACTACACATGAAACAGTCTAAACCTGTCATGCGCCAGATCGTGGCCGCCGTGCCCCGCCCGTTACCAGGCCATCCGGTTTATGCTGAGCAACTACGGCAGGATTATCTGCCTATTGGAGGACGAAAGCAATACAGTATGCTGGTAAACAAGCCCTTGGAAAGGGAAATGAGGACGGGACGGGATGCCCTCTTTAAGCCAAAAACAGCTAAAATACTATCAATCAGATGGATAACTAGGCAATAAAGCCTACCTTTCAGATCATCATTGCCGTAAAATATCCTAACCTGATCGAAGAGTTAATAGTGAAAAGACCCGAGCAGTTGTGGGTATCGCACATCATCTGTTGGTTTACCCAGTGCGAATGTCTGTACATCCCGTTGGTGACCGATGCTTGATCAAGCTGTTTTCCTTTACAACTATAAGCCACCACATCAAACGGTCTGTCGTCGCGGTTGCGCTATACTGGTACCGGATCAGGCACACAACGAAAAAAAAGCTAAAGTGGAGATGGGAACTTACTATCCACCAAAGCAGGTATCTAGTCTGGTGAATGCTGAAAATAGAGTTTAAATTACTGGTTAATAAAAAGATGGATAGCCAATAAACGATCAACACAATTTAGGACGAGTCACTCAAACAAGCCACCGATTCTGAGTATAAGCATCATTCCAGAAGTACCATTCCAGCCGACTCGATAAGCGAAAAGCCTCCCGCATAGCAACCAGTTCCGATGGGCTCGCTAATTCGGCAAACTGATCGGTTAAGGCAAGCATTTGTGTGACCGACTGATCGAATGCATCACCGGCATAGGTGTCGATCCAGGCCCGGTATGGATTTTCCTGAATGGCGCGCTGGTAGATGAATTTGCCCACCTGCCGATAAATCCAGAAGCAGGGCAGAACGGCAGCCGCTCCTACTGCAAGGGACTGGAGCGAGGTGGTTGCCAGCAGGTAGTTCGTATAGGCAAAGCAGGATGGCATTTTTTTCGTTTCTGGCTGAATAGCATACAACACAAAATACGTCTCATGCAAAGCCCGTTCAACCAGAATGGCATTCTGAGCAAACTGTGTGAATTGCAACATATCGTCCGGCCTGACCGAACGCGCAGCCAATTGATTTAGCGCTCGACTGAAATCGGCCAGGTAGAGCGCATCCTGTTGAATATAATACTGAAATGTGGCGGCCGGCAAGTTACCTGCCATCAGTTCTGCTACAAAGCCATGTTGAAGTATGGCATCATAAACAGGCTTAATATCCTCCCAAAGCTGTTCCGTAAATTTCATTCGCGTCTATTGCCAAACGTTAAAAAAATGATGAACGGGCCCGTGTCCATGTCCCAGACGATAAACGGCTCCAGCCTGAAGTGCCTGCGTCAGATATACTTTGGCGGCAGCTACTGCTTCTACGATAGACAATCCTTTGGCTAATCCGGCAGCAATGGCCGACGAAAGTGTGCAGCCTGTTCCGTGCGAATTTTCTGTTTTTATCCGCTCTGTTGGAAACCAATGCTGTTCTTCGGCAGAAATATAAAGCAAGTCTGTACTCTCAGCGGTATTCAAATGGCCGCCTTTTACCAGAATGGCTCCTGTACATAGCTTTGCCAGCTCAACAGCGGCCGGTAGCATATCTGCTGCTGTTTCTACTGGTCTACCCAATAGTACACTGGCTTCAGGTAGATTGGGGGTAATCACCATCGCCATAGGCAGAAGGTAAGTTTTCAGGGCATCGATAGCTTCATCCTGCAAGAGTTTATCGCCACTTTTGGCTACCATTACGGGATCGAGCACAATAGTTGTTACGCCAAATTCCGTTAACGTTCTGGCGACCTGCTCAATAACTTCCGGTGAGTGAAGCATCCCGATTTTAACGGCATCGGTACCAATATCATTCAAAACAGCTTTCAATTGCTCGGCGATAAAGGCGGGCGGAACGGATAGTATTTCCGTTACCGCTTTTGTATTCTGAGCGGTGAGCGCTGTTAGCACCGACATACCGTAGCAGCCGAGTGCCGAAAACGTTTTAAGGTCGGCCTGAATGCCAGCTCCTCCCCCACTGTCAGAACCGGCAATCGTTAAAGCCCTGATGTATCTTTTCATTTTTACAAAACTCTAAATACTAATAAGTTGGATCAGTTCGCGGGTGGCTTCGTACGGTGACGGATGGCCACAAATAGCTGATACAACTGCTACTCCCGATGCACCGGCCCGAATGACGTCCTGAATGTTGCTGGCTTTTATACCACCTATTGCGAATGTTAGCAAATTTGTCTGGGTGCAAATTTGCCGAAGCCCCTCCAATCCAAGTAAACTGGAGGTATCCTGCTTGGTTCCGGTTGGAAATATGGTTGCAATGCCGAAATAGTCTACATCTGCACCAGCCGCAGCCTGTAATTCAATTAAACTATTGATAGACAGCCCAATGATTTTATCAGGGCCAATCAGCGATCGGACCAGTTGATACGGTATATCGTCCTGACCGACGTGAACGCCGTCGGCATCAATGGCTAGCGCAACATCGGCCCGATCATTGACGATCAGCCGGGCACCGTGAGCCTGAGTAATGCGTTTCAACTTAACGCCAAGTGCAATAAAAGTGCGGGTGGATAACGCCTTTTCGCGTAGTTGCACCCACTTCACTCCTGCCCGGCAGGCTTCTTCAACCACAAAAGGCAATGTATGACCTGCTGCCTGGGCGACTTCGCTATCAGTCACTAAATAGAGTCCGCTCACGATTGCGTTAGCTGAAGCCGATTTGTTATAGCCGCTTCTAATAATTCATAAAGCGAATTAAGAAAGTTGACCTGTAGGCTACCAGGAGCCGGATCCTTTTCAACGGCAATTTCACCAGCAATACCCATAACAGCCATAGCATGCGTAGCTGCCTGGAAATAATCGGCATTTATGGCTGAAAACGCGCCGGTCAAAGCGGTGGCGGTGCAGCCCATGCCCGTTACTTTCGTCATAAGTGGATGCCCATTTTTGATAGTAGCAACCCGTTCACCCAGAATTACATAATCGGTAGCCCCACTAATGACCACCACCGAGCCCCATACCAAACTTAGCCGCTGGGCAGCCTCAACGGCAGCCTCTGAGCCATAAAGACTATCAACACCTTTGGTTTGTGCGTTCAGGCCAGCGAGTGCCATAATTTCAGAAGCATTTCCCCGAATGATTGTAGGAGCGGCTAACTCCAATAACTCTTCGCTAACCCTGTTCCGATAGGCCGTTGCGCCAACCCCGACCGGATCGAACACGATGGGTTTACCTAATGCTTTCGCCCGATGCATGGCGAGCTTCATTCCTGCCACAAACGTAGCATCGAGTGTACCGATATTAACGACCAGAGCGTTTGAAATAGACACAAAATCCTCTACTTCTTCCGGCGCATGAACCATAGCGGGCGATGCCCCCAACGCCAGCAGTGCATTGGCAGTATTATTCATCACTACGAAGTTGGTAATATTGTGGACAAGCGGAGCCTGAGCGCGAATTTGCTCGACGTCGGTCCAGATCAGTTGGGCTTCCTGAGACATGTTGCTGTTAATAAGGTAATAATCAGCAACTTTAGAGGAGAGCGAACGACTAGACGCTAACTTTTCCCTACGGCAGTATAAACGGCATCAGGTAATGAGGGTATTCTCTCAGTCTATCCTGTTTCGGGACAGACACCCCTAAAGTTGTCTGGCAAAGGTATACCATTCCTCCTTTACAATATGAGCTAGTTGATTAGTTTTTACTGTGACAATTTCAAGATGTCTTCAATTCGGCAAAACTATAAGTTAATCGATACCGGCATTTTAGGTATTTTCTAATTTATCACTGTGAGATTGAGCCGCTTATTCAAACAAAATTCATTTTATATTGAACGCCAACATAAAACGAATTAGGGGTTAGCAATGGCCTGACTGAAACCAACGCTAACCCCGAATGCCGGAAACCGGTAAAAGCTACATTTTTAGAACGTAATTTTCAACAGCGCTCCATCACCCATGCTTGTTATGTAAGCGGTATGGGTATTGCTTATTTTCAGATCTGTCGGCATGTTCAGTTTATCGAGTAAAACCGTACTGCTCGTTCCATTTGCCCGTAACAATCGGCCTGTATTTGGCGTAAAGCCCATTGGTCCAAATAGAGCGAACTCAAGCACCAGCGGTTTGCCATTGCCATCGTTCTCTACATCGACCAGGCTGTTGAACGTTTGCTGATAAATTGTGAGTTTTCCAGAAAGGTCCATTTGATAAACGATTGACCGCCCAGCCGGGAAAGGGAAGCCCAGCAATGTAGTGATCAGAAACTGGCGACCATCGTGCGTAATGCTGGTTGGTACAGCCTGAATGAAGGGTGGGCCTGGAGGTGGGCCCGCCGGATTTGGATTTACAATGCCCGGAACTTCAGTAACTACACTCAATTCGCCGGTTTTTGATCGGCGGATGATGGCATTGGCTGCTGCGTCGGTAATGTACAGGGCACCATCAGGACCTTGGGTCAAATTGTATAGGTGTGACTCACCGGTGTCGTTCGTAAAATTATAGGCGAGCACAAATTTGCGAATGTCTTCAGGGATCAGACTGGAAGCCATAATGGGCGATGCGCCTGTTTTGTAAGTGGAGAGATCAAACTTATAAAGCCCCTTCGGATTCAAAAAATAAAGCGTTCCCTCAACGACCAGCAAATGATCGACGGCATCAAGATCCCCCTCCGTGTTGGTTACCGAATAAATGTTGGTAATAATTGGATGCCGTACACCATCTTGTGTGATCTCGGATACACTACCGTCATTATGACCAGTGCCCTGCTCAGCCACAAAAACTCGTCCGCTGGCATCCGTCTCAACACTAATTGGAGCAACCAGATTGGTGGCTAATGTTCGGGGTGTTAACGCGGGAGCGGGGGGAGCGGGAATAATGTGATCCTGACAACTCATAACGAGAAAAAGTGCCAGTATACAAATTGAGCGAGTAATGTTGTAAATCATTTGACAGGAATAGTTAAAGGTGAACAAGGAATATTTAAGTCTATTTTCTGGCAATAATGGTTGTATCCTGATAAGTTAATACTGCATACTACGCACTGTCTGACGAATGAATCATTGATTAAGGCAAGGCTTATTCAGCTCAACGTCAGTAATTATTTAAATCGATCAATGGCCTCCATAGTTGATCGTGACGATCAACTGCCGATTAATCAGGCACTTATTGTTTATCAGAAAGTTATAAACTGTAATTAATGTAAACGAACATATTGAGTAAAGGGTAATTTAATCCCTAAAAATCTTACTCTGCATTTCTTTGATAAATCAAACTCTAAGAATCATTTCCCAAACAGCGCTCATGGGCGTTGAGCTAGAAAAAAAGGGCATACAAACCAGTTTGTGAATGTAATAAGTTCTTATTTATATAGAATCAACGGCTTAGCCAACGGTGATTTCCGATAATCAATTACTTGAATAATATCTTTATTTCGCCAGAAATTCGAAAGCCGAAATTTAGTAAATGGTGAAAGCAGGACCCTGTTTCTGAATCGGTTCTATGCGTTTTATGGCATTCTAATTTACTCGGCCGGGCACCTGAAATCAAAAAAGTCGTCAGCCAACGATACCCGATTAAAGCACCGTTCGCCAACGACTATCGATTATTTCTCCTGTTTGATTACTGCTTCTTTTCCGGCAAAAGCACTAACCGAATAAAGTTCGGCCCGAAGCATAGATTGGCTGCGGCTTTGGTACTTTCGACGGTTACTTTATCCAGTTGTTCATTTTCATGCAATACCTCATCCGGAGCGTCGCCATTGTAGTATTGGTTTTGGAGATAGCCAAGCCAGAACTGGTTATCTTTCAACTGCACTTCGGTTTCACGGCGGGTTTCGGCCTTAAATTTGGCAATATCGGCGGGCAATGCCCCTTTCTCCTTCAGATCATTGATCAACTCCTGCGTTTTAGCAATGAGCTTTTCGACGTTTTGCGGTGCGCAACCGAAGCTAATCCGGAACGTATACCGCGATACTGGGTATTTACTGTAGGCCGCACTGGCCCCAACACCATAAACACCGCTTTCCTCTTCCCGTAATTTTTCGATGAGTTTGATTTCGAGTACTTCGGCCAGCGCGTCCAATTGCGTTGTCGTTTCCGACGACCAGTTTAAATCGCCACTATATACCAGTTGAACGGAAGCTTTCGGATCGACTCCCCGATAAACAGTCTTGCTGATCTGCCCCGATGGAATACGAATACCCAGGTCTTTAAATTTCTCGGTTGCTTCGGTCGCTGGCAAACCCCCGAGGTACTTCTCAACCAACGGCTTTAGCTGATCTTCTTTAAAATTACCGACAAAATAGAATATAAAATCGCCCCCATTGGCAAACCGCTCCTGATAGATTTTCACCGCTCTGTCCAGATCTATTTTGTCAAGATCTTCGGGTTTAAGCGGTTGCCGCCGGGGGTTGTTGGCCCCTAGCGTTACCTGTACCGTGTCCTGAAATACACGTGCTGGCGTTGGCGTATTGATCTGGTTCTGCAAAGCGCTTCGCTGGTTCGACAGGAACCCTTTTACGACATCAACATCCTTCCGAGGCTGGGTAAAATAGCTATAAAGCAGTTGAAGTGCGGTTTCCAGATCTTTGGGAGCTGCGCTACCATTAATGCCTTCGCTCAATTCGCCCACAAATGGAAAAACGCTTACCTGTTTGCCTGACAGAAACTTGCCCAACTGAATCTGGTTATAGTCGCCAGTCCCGCCCATAGCCACGAGCGTAGACGAAAACCGGGCCGACATGAAATCAGTCAGATCATAGAGCGACGTGCCACCGAAACTACTACCCGAAAACAGAATCTGGTCGTTTTTAAAATTGGTCGGCTTCAGTACTACCCGAACTCCGTTTTTAAGTCGCCACTCAGTCACGCCAATATCCTTGATTTGTTTTTCGTTCACCACCGGCGAACCAGTTGGCAGCTTTGCTAACAAGGGGCTGTCAAGTGTTTTGTCTTCATAAGCGGTCAGGCCCTTACCCGCATTGTCTACGTAGCCCAGGATCTGCTCAACGGTAGGCAATTTTGCTTTGTCTTTTTCAGGAGCCAGAACAATAACCGCCCGGTTATCATTATGAATAAATTGGTCGACCAGTGTATTCACTTCGGCCAATTTGATACCATCCTGTTCTTTCTTGAGAAAATTGTAATAAAACTCAATACTCGTGTATGGTTCTTTGTCCGTAAAATTCTGAACGTATTCATTAACATAATTGGCCGATCGGGTTTTGTCGCGTTCACTGTAGGCCTGTTCCACATTTGTCATGAACTCCCGCTTGGCCCGATCCAATTCGGTCGATGTAAAGCCAAACTGTTTTACGCGGGCATTCTCGTCGAGCACGGCCCGAATGGCCTTTTCTACGTTTCCTTCTTTGGCAACGGCAATGGACGTAAATGCGTCCAGATTCCCCAGAAAATCGCTGTAATTACTGTATCCACCCAGAAATGGTGGGTCGGCACGCTGAGTCAGCTCCTGAATCCGGTTGCCAAGCATGGTATTGAACAAACCACGCTTGATGCTTTCCCGCAGATCATTCAGAGTTTTTTCTTTGATTTCAGGTCGTTTGTAAATAACCTGTACCACCGTGTTCGGTTGTTCGGGGTCCGTCAGAATGACAACTTTCGTGTCTTTGTGGGGAGGAATTTCGTATTCTGTACGAGGTTTGGGCGTTTTAACCGCCGGAATTCGCCCGAACTTCTCGCGAATGATCCCTTCTACTTCTTTCGTATCGAAATCGCCAACGGCAATGACTGCCATCAGATCGGGCCGATACCAATCCTGATAAAACTGCCGCAGCGTTTCGGTCTTAAACGTAGTCAGCACCTGCTCGGTGCCAATTGGCAATCGCCTGGCATACTGCGAGTTATTGAGCAGTATCGGAAAGTATTGATCGCGCAGTCGCTGACCTGCCCCGCGCCCGAGTCGTCGTTCTTCCAGAATAACACCGCGCTCCTTGTCTACTTCAGTTGGGTCGATGGTGGCATTATGAGCCCAGTCTTCCAGAATCTGGAATGCTTGCCGAAATACCTTGACCGAATCAGTCGGAACGGGTAACTGATAGACCGTTTCGTCGAAGCCCGTATAGGCATTTAAATCGGCTCCAAAACGAACGCCGGCAGATTGCAGGAAATTAACCAGCTCGTTTTTCGGGAAATTCTTTGTGCCGTTAAACTCCATATGTTCCATGAAGTGCGCCAGCCCCTGTTGATTGTCATTTTCCAGTACCGAACCCGCCCGGATAACCAGCCGCAGTTCAGCCCTATTTTTCGGTTCGGCATTTTTCCGGATATAATACGTCAGGCCGTTGGGCAATTTACCCACTTTTACTGCCGGATCAGTCGGAATTAGACTACTAAGCGTTGTAGTAGCCACTTTAACTGCTGATGATTTGGGCGCAGATTGCGCCAGCACCAGCGTAACACTGAACAATGCGCTCAGTGTGAGCGAAAAACGTACCATTCGGTCGTTTGGGTTGGGTTAATAGATCTGAAACTGAATTATGGGATAATAACGCTGAGGAGAGTTGAAACGTCTATCGCTTCCATACTAACAAAATTGCCACTGCTATTGACACGATAACAGAAAACCAGCAAATAATAATTACCCATCGCATCGGGATTTCCCACATCGGCGGATGCGTCAGTTGGGTTTCTTCATCAACTTCAACGACACCATAAAAATTACGGACACAAAAGTCATCCCAATCGATGTAATCAACAAAACGGGCGAGCGTATCCAGCAAGTCAGGTGATTTTATAGCAGAGGTTCGCCAGAATGCCTCTAAATGCTGCGCATCTACTTGTCGCTGCGTATAGGTAAACACATGCTCACTCAAGCGTACAAAATCCTGCGATCGCCAGTGCGACGATGGCTCCCACAGCAGAATGCGTTCAATTTGATATTTAAGATCAGTAGTGTGCTGATTCACACCTTAATAATAACATTTTTTCGATACATCCACCACAAAATCCCAAACCAGATCAGCACGAACGTCAGAGCACCCGCCAGCGACGCATTGACAGGATTGCCAAAAAGAGGGACAATGAATGATCGATAGAGGTATTCTTTCAGCCCCACTTCGGTACCATCAGCCTGAGCAACATGAATCATGTTCATGATCCGCGGAATCAGCCCTGACAGGAAGAATACAGTGATCGCATTCACCCCAAACGCCACAAAAGGGAGCACACCCCGCCGATAGCCTTTAACATCGATCAGCCAATAACTTAGCGCCAACCCGAGCATGGCCAAACCACCTGCCACCAGCACGAACGAACTGGTCCATAGGGCTTTGTTAATTGGAAAAAATCCATTCCAGATCAACCCAGCTAGCGTGCTTAGACAGCCGGCGGTAAAAAGCCAGGCTATTTTCTCCGCAGCCGAACGATTGGAACGTAGCCAGGTCCCGGTCAGCAAGCCCAGTAAACCCGTACCAATAGCAGGTAACGTACTCAGCAGCCCTTCCGGATCCCAGACTTTAGCGGGTTTGTAAACGTGAGCCGGCGTAATAAACGTCCGATCGAACCAGGCCGCCAGATTTGTTTCGGGCTCAAGGTTGGCATACCCAACACCCGGAACCGGAATGACTGTAAGCAAAAGACAATATCCTATGAGGAGTATAACGAGAAGTGTGATTTGCTGCCGTGGCGTTGTTTTCAGGAAAATAAGTGAACAGGCCAGATACACCAGAGCAATGCGCTGCAATACGCCGGGAATTCGTACGATCGAGATGTCAAACCTGGGGAAAAAATTCAAAAACAGGCCCAGCAGAAAAAGCGTTGCACTTCGCTTTACGATCTTAATGATCACTCCTTCCCTGGCCCCATCGGGCCGCCCCAGGGCAAACGTTATCGATACACCAACAATAAACAGGAAGAACGGAAAAATAAGGTCGGTGGGTGTCCAGCCATGCCAGGGCGCATGTTCCAACGGGGCATAGATGTGGCCCCAGTCGCCAGGATTGTTGACCAGAATCATGGCTGCGACAGTCAGGCCCCGAAAGAAATCGAGCGAGAGCAACCGTCCGGATGCAACCGGAATACTCTGGAACTTAGCCGTACTTGTTGAGACAAATGATTGCATAAAAAGCCGGGGCGGATCGCCGAAGCGAAGGGTTTCCCGAAGATACAACAAGTAGGGCTAAAAGTTTAACGGAATACTTTCGCCAGCTTTTTTTCTAAATCCGTCTCTAATTTCAATAAACCTTCAGCATTGGGTAGATAGGTCAATGCCCGATGATGACGTAAATCGAACGGAATGTCGCCGACGGATTGTGTAATAGGAATCACAATCTTACCAAGTGTGTGCGCGACTCCCGTTTCGTAAAAGACGTTCGGATTTCGATCCGTAAAATCGGTGATAACAGCTTTTGAGGTATAAATTAAGTCGAATACATCCTGAATTAAAATGCTGTTATCCCAAATGTCGTCAGCTCGTTTACACTCGATACCAAGTTTAGCACACACGGTGCGAATAGCCGCGTAGGTTCCGGCAAATCTGCCCTCGAACGGCATCATCACAGAAAGCACATTCGACTCAACGACTTTATCCGGAATACGAAAAACATCCGGCGCAAACGTAATAACGCGTTCGGGAGCAACGGCCTGAACGGTAGAAATAAAATCAGGTGCTTCCCGGATCGATCGATTCATCGTTGCTTTTTTTGTTTCGACGAAGCGCTCAATTTCATACAGATTGCTGCTGCTTTCGCTGATTAATTTTGATAAAACCTGAAGGCTATTTCCCTCATAATCATCATCTTTAAAATCCAGACTGCGCAACAATCGGGGATGATCTTCGATCAGTTCAAGGCTGTCGGTCAGGTAGGCTACTTTGATCCAGTCAGACTTCGTGAAGTGATCCTGAATAAACTCATGGAGTGCAAATAGTCGGAGCGTTCTCTGCTTATTTTGTCGCGTCATCTTGTTGACAAAGGGCCAATTATAATACAACTATTATATATCAGTGCAATTATATCTAAAATCTATATTACAATAAACAATTATTTGACATTTTAATGACTATGGACCAATTCCCGAAGCAAAATCAAATTTGCCACACAGGTATTTCGTCGGCTTTAGCCGGAAGTCTATACAGCATTTTTCGTGCTTCATCAGATTCTGCGCTGACTCCGGCTTTAGCGTAACTACTTTTGGCTCATCCTCTTAATAACCACTATCAACCTTCTAATCATGGATTTCGATCAGGCACTTACGAATCAGAAACGGAATTATTTTGTGGATGCCAATGCAGGGCTCTCGTTACCTGTAGCCGGCACTATTTACTGGGCTATTCTGGGTATAGCGGGCTTTTATTTAAAACCCGGTTACTGGATGCTGCTGGCTTTTTGCACAAGTGGTTTATTGTTTCCGCTGGGGATGGCTCTACAAAAGCCGTTCAAATCAAACCTGATGGTGAAAACGCCTTTATCAAGTCTTATACCCTATGCACTTTTTTCGATGATGCTGAGCTGGGCCATTACCGTTCCGGCCAGTAGTCTCGATAAATCATTGGCACCGCTTTGCCTCGCCATCGGGATGAGCATCCACTGGCCCATCATTGGCTGGATTTATGATAGTAAAGTATGCCAGTTGCACGCCTTAATCCGGGCTTTACTCGTAGTTGCCTGCTGGTATCTACTTCCTAATTATCGCTTTACAGTCTTGCCTCTAGTTGTTTCCGGCGTTTACACCCTAACGGTTCTGGGGCTACAGTGGGAGGTCACCAAAGTTCGGGAACAACGTGTTCTCCGCTCGGAATCAACGCTGGTGAACGCCTGAAGCGCTGACTACAAAAAAGCCCTGCAAGAGTAACATACAGGGCTTTTTTAGTAACAACTATTTTTTAGAACCGCCAGCGCACAAACGCTTCCATGGCTTCATATTCGGCTAAACCTAATCGGTTATAGAGTTCAGCTGTTCCCCGGTTACGCTCTTCGGCACGCTGCCAGAACTCCCGTGAATCGGTGCCCTGATAGACCACGCCGTCTTTCTGAGACTGGTGCTTAAAGATACCTAATCTCTTTTTCGTCACCTGATCGGGTGACATTGGTACGGCCATCTCTATTTCGTGAATATCCCACTCAGCCCAGGCACCACGATAAAGCCATATCCAGCAGTCTTTCATAAAGTCGGCCTGTTTCAACCGACGAACGGCTTCCAGAACAGCATCTAAACAGACTTTATGCGTACCATGCGGATCGGCAAGGTCACCAGCCGCATAGATCTGATGTGGCTTAACTTCTTCGATCAGGGACATTGTAATCCTGATATCTTCTTCGCTCAGGGGCTTTTTAGCTACTTTCCCTGTTTCGTAGAAGGGCATATTCATGAAATGAGCATTCGAAACCGGAATACCGACAAAGCGGCAGGTCGATTTGGCTTCACCCATCCGAATCAGCCCCTTCACATACCGTACTTCAACGGTGTCCATTTCACTATCCTTCTTCTCTCGCAACGAAGCGGCAGCGTCCTGGAAAATCCGGGTAGCTTCGGGGCTGTCAATACCAAACTTCGTATTGAAATCAACTACGTAATCGGCAAAGCGTAATGCTTCATCATCAGCCACGGCAATATTGCCAGAGGTTTGATACCCTATGTGTACTTCATGGCCCTGATCGACAAGACGCTGGAATGTACCACCCATCGAAATTATGTCGTCGTCGGGATGGGGGCTAAAGATCAGGCAGCGTTTTTTAGCCGGTTGAGCACGCTCAGGCCGGTTGGTATCGTCAGCATTCGGTTTGCCGCCTGGCCAGCCCGTAATGGTGTGCTGAAGCTGGTTGAAAACGTCAATATTGATGTCATACGACTGTCCGTATTGAGCCAGCAGATCGCTCATACCGTTGTCATTATAATCACGGTCAGTCAATTTCAGAATTGGCTTGCCAAGTGCTACCGACAGGTAGGTGACCGCCTTCTTCTTCATATTGTTGTCCCATATGACTGAATCTACCAGCCAGGGTGTTTTTATACGGGTCAACTCCGAAGCAGCTGCCTGGTCAATTACAAACAACGCGTTTGGATGCGTTTGTAAATACGACGCCGGATTAAGCTCAGTAACAAGGCCTTCGACCGCACCACGAATAACAGGCGCTTTCCGCTCACCCCAGGCCAGCAGAACGACACGACGGGCTCCTAAAATACTGGAAACGCCCATAGTGATGGCCTTACGCGGAGTTTTAGGAAGCCCACCGAAATCGGCAGCAGCAGCAGCCCGAGTCGAGTTATCGAGCATCATCAGCCGGGTATGCGAGTTGATCAGTGAGCCCGGTTCGTTAAATCCGATATGGCCGTTACCACCAATACCAAGCAACTGAAAATCAAGGCCGCCAGCGGCTTCAATGGCGGCTTCGTACTGCTTCGTAAATTCGGCAACTTTATCGACTGACAGCGTTCCGTCGGGAACATGGTAATTTCCCTGAGGAATGTCGACATGGTCGAACAGTTGCTCCCGCATGAATCGCCAATAACTTTGCAGCGAATCAGGCTCCATTGGGTAGTATTCGTCCAGGTTGAACGAAATAACATTGTGGAAACTCAGGCCTTCTTCGCGGTGCATCCGAATCAGTTCGGCATAAACCGTTTTAGGCGATGAGCCAGTTGCCAGCCCTAATACGCAAGGTTTGCCCTCACGTTGTTTCTGCCGAATCAGCTCGGCGATTTCCTGTGCTACCGCCCTAGACGCATCTTTTGCGTCAGCGTAGATGTGCGTAGGAATTTTTTCATAAGTGATGGCCGACTGGATCGGACCACCGGTGGCGGATAGGCCGAGCGTAGATTCGCCCAGCGTGGGCTCGCCTGGCAATTGCCCGTCTGGATTGTCGAATAGTTGTGACTCCGAGATCATGCGCTATGCGAAGGGATTAGTAAGACTCCGCAAATGTCGCAAAAAATCAGGGAGTTCGCATGCTATGTGCCGTTCAGTTGGCCATATTTTTAAATTTTTTTATAAATATGCAAACGTGTGCACAGGAATGCGATTACTGCCGGGCTAACTGATCGGCATCAGCGGCTGTTTGCAGCGATTGTAATCCATTTTCCTCCCGGATGATCCGGTGTTTATCCGGGTAGTGAATAGCGCCAGCCTGATCCCGAAACATGAGCCGGAGCAATTCACTGTAGAGGTGCTGCTTTTCAGTCTCAAAACCGAATCGTATCTCGATTTGCTGATAAGCCTCAAATTCTTTGTGACGTCCGCGTAAAGGCTGATCCTTACCGCCAATGTTGGCAGTCACGTTTAGCTGGGCACCCGGGAAAAGGTCCATCAGGGCACGGGTTGTTTCTTCATCGGCAACACATCGTAAAACCATCCGGGTAGGTACCCATTCAAAAAGGGTAACGTCACCGCGTTCAAAAAGCAACCGCATTTCCTGGCGATCCATCCGGCCGGTTTGTGTGAAACCATGATAAAAATTGACCAGCTTTCGGCCCGTAACATCATCGCCATACTCAACAGTTGCCTGCACCTGATCCTCAATATCATTGCTATCTGGCCGCTTCACTATCTGGGCGGCTTTAACTGTTCCTTCACCAAGCCAGCCTGCGAACATATCGAAGAAGTGAACCCCGTGTTCAATGAAAATACCTCCGCTTTTACTACGATCCCAGAACCAGTGTTCGGGCGAGAGCCCTTCATCGCCAGCGTAGTTTTCAAAATAGCCGTGCAGAAATTCACCGAGCAGTTTTTTATCGATCAGGTGTTTGATTCGGGCAAACATGGGGTTGTACCGCTGCATCAGGTTCGTAACCATCAGCAAGCCCTTTTGCCGGGCGGTCTCGATCATCTCCCGGCCTTGTTCGGGATTCATTGCCAGTGGCTTTTCGCAGATAACGTGTTTACCGGCATTCAGCGCCAGCATGGCCTGCTCATAGTGCAGAAAGGGCGGTGTAGCGATGTAGACGACATCGACATCCGGATGATTGACTAACTCCTCAAGACTGGCTAATTGCTCAGCACCGAAGCGTTTGGCCGTCCGAATAGCTTCTTCGCGTTTCGACCCGGCAATAGCTACCAGTCTAGTGTGTGGTGTCTGTACAAATTGCTGAACGGCAAACAGGCCAAAACCACCCATTCCAATGACTCCGATCCCGATTTCGCGTTCTTTTGGCGCGGTTGTTTCCATAGTATTGCGAGTTGTATCCATAGAGACAACCGCTGGAACAGCCTTTATGTTGGCATAAAACTGGATTGCTGAATAATGATCACCTGTTGGCCAACCATTCTTTTACGGCTTTTCCTGTACCAAAAGGCCAAGGTTGAAGCTCGCTGATGGATACGATTTTATAGGCCTGTAACTCATCTTCATCCATCCTGATTTCGCCCGTTGCCCGAACGTGGTACGTTATAATGAGTTCATTTCGCTGATGAAATGTATAAATTCCTACCCGGTCAATCACCTGCCCGTCCAATTCTAACTCTTCTTTCAACTCCCTCAGTATGGCTTCATCGGGTTCTTCATCTTTTTCGAGAAATCCCGTTACCAGTCCGAACCATTCGGCAGGCCAGCCTTTATTCTGAATAAGGATAACGGTATCATTATCATATTCAACAATAGCGCCAACAACAGGCAGTGGATTGTTCCAGTGTACGTAACCACAAGGTTTGGAGCAGATAAGGCGTTCTCGCCCGCCAGCCATTCCCGAAACTAAGGGGCTGGCACACTGAGGGCAATAATTCATTTGAGCCATGATGAGGAGATCAGGTATCCGGAGGCTTATTAAGTAGCCGGCTAAACAAAGCTCAAATTACCACTGATAAGGGCTTTCTGGTAATTTTCCCGATCAAACTGGTATAGATAGGGCGATTTATGCGCTTTACCGGTTCGGCGTTCATCTAATCGGGTTAGTATATGTAGCCCCATGATTTTTTTGTGAAAATTTCGGGCATCCAGCAATCTTCCCAGTACAGCTTCATAGAGCCGTTGCAATTCAGGAATCGTAAATTTTTCTGGCATCAGGTTCAGGCCAATTGGCTGCCAGCTAAGCTGTAGCCGAAGCGTTTGCAATGCTACTTCCACAATATGCTGGTGATCATAGAGCAGGGAAGGCAAATCGCTTACTTCCCACCAACGGCATTCATCCGTCATAAAATCAGCCGTTGGCATCACCTTTGTCTGATCGACCACTGCATAATAACCAATTGATAGTGTACGCTCGGGCCATCCACCACTCTCAAAAGGCATTGGCATTTTCTGCCTTTGCCAGGTATCCTCCCGGTTATATCGGACAGCATCACCAAACAGATGAAATTGTTGTAAAAACAACTGATCTAAACCGGTCCGCTCACGTAACACTCGTTCGGCCGCCACATCGACGGATTCTGTTTTATAAATGAAGCCGCCGGGCAAACACCATTCCTGAGTGTTTTTCCATCGTAAGAGCAGCACTTTCAGGCGTGTATCATGAAAACCAAAGATTACGCAGTCGAGCGATACACCCTGTACGCATTCATCGGACACCATTTTATAAAAGGCATTCAGCTGTTCAGAATAGGTCATGTAAAAATATAAATTTCCCTTTATGTTATTATGACATAATAAGACAATCATGTATAATTACCTGTAATTTCTGGTTTAATCAATAGAAATCAGCTATTCTCCTTGTACCCTTTGCAATTGTTTTCTCCTAAATCGCCTTCCTAATGCCATTCATTCGGTCTTTGACAATGCTCTCGCTGGCAGCTACATTGGCTTTACCACGAACGTCCTACAGCCAAAAACTGCCCGCTGGCCCTCAGGTAGTAACCTTCTTTTCGGATGTTGATGATACTGAACAGCCTTATGGATTATATGTCCCCAAGAATTATAACCCCAGGAAAAAATACCCGCTTGTTATCATGCTCCACGGTGCAGGCTCGAATCATCGGCTGTCGCTCCGGCGCGTATTTGGCAAGAGTAACGCACAGGGCGAAACCGATATCGAAGCCACCCGCTATTTCCCGGAATGGGCCGACGTGAATTATATTGTTGCCTCCCCTTTTGCGCGTGGCACCGCTGGCTATCAGGGAATTCCCGAAAAAGATGTTTATGACGTCGTAGCGGATGTCAAAAAACGCTTTAACATCGATGAAGACCGCACCTACCTAACTGGCCTGTCGATGGGCGGGGGCGGTACGCTCTGGATTGGGCTAAGTCGTCCTGATATTTGGGCGGCTATTGCGCCGGTTTGCCCGGCCCCTCCCAGAGGCACCGACGACCTGGCAGCGAATGCAACCAATTTCCCGGTGCATCTATTTCAGGGGGATGCCGATCCGGCGGTGAAACCAGAAGGCACCCGGCAATGGGTGAAACGTTTCCAGGATTTAGGCGTCAACGTAACCTATAAAGAATATCCCGGCGTTAAACACGACAGTTGGGTACAGGCCTATGAGAACGAGTTTATCTTCGGCTGGTTCAATCAGTTTAAGCGGAACCGTTTTCCTGAGCGAGTACGCTTTACGACCCGGCAATACAAATATCCATCAGCTTATTGGGTTCGAATTGACCAGCTAACACCTGGTATGCTAGCCAATGTCGACGCAAAATTTTCTGGAGCCAACCACATCGATATCACGACGACAAATCTGGGGGCATTAACACTTAAGCTGACAGGGCATCCTAGCTTCAAAGCGAAACGGCCAGTCGATGTCGTTATTGATGGTAAAGCTATAAGTGCTCAGGTAAGTGACTCGCTTACCCTCGTCAAACGTGAAGGAGGCTGGGAAGCGGGTATTTACCAACCCACGCCTACAGCTAAACACGCAGGGGCAGAAGGGCCTATCAGTGCCGCAATTGCCGGTCGGCATCTGTATGTTTATGGCACAGCCGATAACCCATCGGCCGATGTACTGAAAACACGACAGGAAATTGCGACTCAGGCGGCCAACTGGGCTACCTATCGAGGGGAGTTTCTAGGGCGTATTATGGTATTTCCGCATGTTGTGGCCGATAAAGATGTTCGGCCAAGCGATCTGGAAAGTTCAAATCTGATTCTATTTGGCACCAAAGAAACCAACAAGCTGGTGAACCAATACAGCGATCGATTGCCCATGCAGCTATCGTCAGCGGCCAGTGATTACGGCTTATTTTACATCTTCCCGATGAATAATCACTATGTAGCCATCAGTTCCGGACAACCGTGGTGGGCAGGCACTGAAACCCCAAATTATTTCACCAATCGGGCTCTTGATGCAATCAATGGCTTCAAAGACTTCGTTTTGTTTAAAGAATCCAGTAAAACGCCGATTGTATCCGGCTATTTTGATCATTCATGGCATGTGCCCGATGCCGAGGCCAAAGCACTCACCGAAACTGGCGTTGTAACGGTAAATGCTGGCCCCATCGTATCAACTAAGTAATTAAGAAGCAAGGTGGTTCTTCGGGCTTAATTGCTTAACTTTCGTTGCGTTTTTTTGCCCGTCAGCGCAACATAGCGGGCAGAAATCGCTCTTTATCCTATTCTGTTTAGGTTATGTCTTCTGTAAAATTGACCATCAATAATCAGCCCCATACTCTGGATGTCGATGCCGACATGCCCCTGTTATGGGCCATCCGCGATGTGGTCGGGTTAACCGGCACTAAATTCGGCTGCGGTATAGCGCAGTGTGGTGCCTGTACCGTTCATCTGGATGGTAGCCCCACTCGCTCCTGTAGTTTACCCGTTTCGGCAGCGGTAGGTCATAAGATAACAACCATCGAAGGCATCTCTAAAAATGGCGACCATCCTATTCAGAAAGCCTGGATTGAGCATCAGGTACCACAGTGCGGCTATTGTCAGTCAGGACAGATCATGTCGGCGGTTGCCTTGTTGAAACATACGCCCAAACCCACCGACGACGATATCGACGCGGCTATGCAGGGTAACATTTGCCGTTGTGGTACCTATAATCGCATCAGGCAGGCTATTCACACCGCTTCTGCCGATATGGCGTCGGCCCCGAAAGTACCTAAGTCAACTCCTAAAATCGGCAAACGATGAGCGCGAAACCAACTCAAACAGCCATTGACCGCCGGGGCTTTCTGAAAGCAGTCGGTTTGACGGGTACGGCCTTTGCCTTAGGGCTCTCATCAACTGAAGCCACTGCAGGTCCTGTATTGAATCTTAGCGCCCGGCCAGGATTGGCCCAGCCTGGAGTAACCCTGCTTGAATCGGTCGAACTGACTCCGTTTATCATTATCGAAAAATCGGGGCGAATTACGTTCATGAATCCCCGACCCGAAATTGGTCAGGGAACATTCCAGTCGGTTCCAGCGCTCATTGCCGAAGAACTGGAAGTTTCGCTGGATAAGGTTGTGATCAAACAAACTGGTGGCGAAAGCAAATTCGGTGGTTTATGGTCGCAGGCAGTGGGTGGTAGCGGTTCCATCCGGGGCGGCTATACGCAGATGCGTAAAGTAGGGGCCTCGGCCCGCGAAATGCTTATTAAAGCCGCTAGTCAGCAATGGAATGTACCGATCGAGGAATGCTACGCGGAAGACGCGAAAATCATCCATCGACCATCGGGCAAAAAAACGTCGTATGGCGAATTGGCGGAAATAGCGTCAAAACTCGACGTTCCGAAAACACCGGCGTTAAAAGATCCAAAGGATTTTAAAATTCTGGGCAAATCGGCACCGCGCCCTGATACACCTCTCAAAGTTACGGGACAGGCACAGTTTGGTATCGATGCTAAAACGCCGGGAATGGTATATGCATCGATCGAACGTTGCCCGGTGCTTGGCAGCAAACTGGTTAGCTTTGATGCCACTCAGGCATTGAAAGTCAAAGGCGTGCAGCAAGCCGTGAAGGTGGAAAGGGTCGTTGGCAAAAACCGATATGAAGGCGTAGCTGTTATTGCCACAAATTACTGGGCTGCCTTAAAAGGAAGAAAAGCACTTAAAGTTAAGTGGGATCATCAAGGACACGACACATTCAATTCAACTGATTTTGACAATTCGCTCCGTGAACTAGCCAAAACCGATGGTGTTGTCGGCCATAGTCTGGGCGACTTCGATAAAGCCTACTCCGAGGCTCCGGTTAAGCTGGAAGCACTCTATGAAACACCCATTGTCAGTCATTCGACAATGGAGCCAATGAATGCTCTGGCCCATTATCAGCCCGGCGACAAGGTTGAGCTATGGGTTTCATCGCAGGGTGGTGACCTGGTTATCGACGAAGTTGCCAGGGTGCTTAAGGTGCCCGCCAGTAACGTAAAAGTGCACGTGCTGTTCAATGGCGGAGGCTTTGGCCGGCGGCTAACCCAGGACTTTGCCAGCGAAGCAGCTTTGCTTTCCAAAACAATTGGGAAGCCGGTTAAGGTCGTTTGGACGCGTGAAGATGATACAACGCTCGGTCCTTTTCGCCCGATGACCTATTCGGCTTTGCGCGGAGCATTGTCGAGTGATGGGCAGGCGGTGGCTCTTCAACATAAGGTCATTTCGCCCTCCATTGATGCAACGATGGGCGAAACGGGCAAATATGATAAAGCCAAGCCCGATGGCACCATGCTTGAAGGTACGAACGAGCAGAAATACGAGATTCCGAATGTGAACACACGTTATGTGCATGCTGAGGTTCACATTCCGCTCACCTACTGGCGTTCGGTGACGAGTTCGACGCTGGCCTTCTCGCACGAGTGTTTTCTGGACGAAATGGCTCATAAAGCAGGCCAGGACCCGATAGCGTTCCGGCTGGCCATGTTAACGAAAGAATCAGACACCAAGCGGGTATTGACCAAACTAAAAGAATTCTCGGGCTGGGATAAACCGCTGCCCGCCGGAAAAGGTCGGGGAGTGGCACAATGGGAGTTCTTTGCCGGTTTAGCGGGTCAGGTGGTCGAAGTTTCCAAAACAGAAAATGGTGGCGTAAAAGTCGACAAAGTCTATTGTGTCATTGACCTTGGTACGGTTGTTAATCCAGACACGGTCAAAGCGCAGGTTGAAGGCGCTATTGCCATGGCCCTAACAGCTGCGACTAAAGATGGAATTACATTTGAACAAGGTCGTGCAGTTCAGGCTAATTTCGACAAAAACCGGATGCTTCGAATTAACGAGATGCCTGAAGTCGAAGTGCTTATTTTAGCCGAAGGAGGACCCAAGATCAAAGGTGTTGGTGAGCCCGGATTACCGCCTTTGGCTCCGGCTTTAGCCAACGCAGTTTTTGCCGCTACAGGCAAACGCATCCGACGACTACCCTTTGATTTAGCGAAAGTATAAACAGCGGCCACGGTTTATGGTTTAAACTATTTGATTGGGCTGTTCAGCACGGAACGGCTCCTGAACGAGTTTATAGGACCGAATCCCGAAAACCACGAGGCCGTATATCGATTATAGCATGAAAGAAATAGCCCGCATCGTTGAGGTTTTTGAGCAAATTGACTTCTCACAGCGCAAGGTAGCTCTGGCAACTGTGGTGTGGGTTGAAGGCTCGTCGTATCGTCGGCCAGGAGCACGGATGCTCATCACTGATGATGGCCGCTGGGAAGGGGCCATCAGCGGTGGCTGCCTGGAAGGCGATGCACTCCGAAAAGCCCGGCAGGTCATGCTCGATGGCGTACCGATCGTTGTTACATACGACACAATGGACGATGGAGCCAATAGCTTCGGCGTAGGATTAGGCTGCAACGGTATCATTGACATTCTGATCGAACCAATTGATCCGGCCGATCCAAAGAATCCTGTGGCCTTATTACATGAGTTTATCCAGAAACGGGATGTACGTGTATTGGCTACGATTCTGAAAAGCGACGAGGCAACAGGTTTTATTCCGGGCAATCGGTTTGTTCTGACCGATCAATCAGCAAGTCTTTTGCCCGACTGGTTGCAGGATGACATGCAGCTTACGTTCAAAACCGGCAAGCCACTCACGCAGACCTATTTTGTCGAATCAGGAAGTGCCGAGGTGTTTATTGAGCGAATTGATCCTGGTATTGAGTTAGTTATTTTCGGAGCTGGGTATGATGTCATTCCGGTGGCCAAACTTGCCCGTGATCTTGGCTGGCAGGTTACCGTTACCGACGATTGCATTGCGCATTTGTCGCCAAAGCGTTTTCCGATCGCGACCTGCGTTCTTTATGCCGACCGTCAGGCCGTTCTTGATCAGATCACCATTACGAGCCGAACAGCAGCCGTCCTGATGTCCCATAATTTCAATTACGACCGAGCTGTTTTACAGGCTTTGTTGGCGACCGATGTGCCCTATATTGGTATTTTAGGGCCACGCAAACGATTTGATAAAATGCAGGCTGAATTTGAGAAAGATGGTTTGAATTTCTCAGAAGTAGCTCTCAATAGGGTCCATGCGCCTATCGGCCTCGATCTGGGCGCAGAGACTCCCGATGAGATTGCCTTGTCAATTATGGCCGAAATAAAGGCCTTTTTCACGAAAGGCTCGGGCGGTTTCCTTAAAGATAAATCTGGACCAATTCATGAGCGCCTAACCAACATCCAGACAAGTGCCAGCCAACCGACAACGTTTGCCAACTCTACAATTGAATCCGTTTAAGACTGGTTTATAAACTTCTCAAAGCTACCCTCAGACGATAGCGTCGGGCCGGATTCAGGAATCCAACCCGACGCTATCGTCTGAGGGTATTTGTTTATTCTACCTCGTATTTCGGTCTCCAAAGCAGCTATCAATCGATTCGGGGCAGACCGTAATTCCGTTTACACCACAAAAAGACGCCAAACTGTTCTCAATGTTATACCTTTGTATCTGATATGGCACGACTCCTGGCAATCGATTATGGCGCAAAACGAACCGGCATTGCCGTAACCGATCCGTTGCAAATCATTGCTTCGGCGCTGGAAACGGTACCCTCTCATGAGCTGTTAAAATACCTCAGAGCGTATGTTCAACGAGAACCCGTAGACGCTTTTGTTGTTGGGCTACCTAAACGATTAGACGGAACCGATACGGATAATACACCCCGTGTCCGCAAGTTCGTCACGCATTTGCAGAACGCTTTGCCCGAGATTCCGGTTTATTGGCATGATGAACGCTTTACATCCGCCATGGCCCTGCAAGCCATGATTGCCAGCGGAAGCAGTAAAAAAGATCGACGCGAGAAGGGCAACATCGACAAAGTCAGTGCGGCTATCATTCTCCAATCATATATGGAAAGCAAAAAATAGTATCGAGTATATAGTTTTCTGCCTTCAGTTGTTGAGCAGAAATTACGTACTGGATACTGGAAACTGAATTATGATTCTCCCAATAATTGCCTACGGCGACCCAGTGCTGCGAAAAAGGGCTAAGAACATTGAGCCCGGTAGCCTTGACGTCAAGACGTTGAGTGAAAATATGTTCGAAACCATGTATGCGGCCTCGGGTGTCGGATTGGCGGCACCACAGATTGGCCAGAGCATTCGCATGTTTGTAGTGGATGGTGAACCGTTGAACGAAGACGAGCCAGAGGAAGACATCGATCAAAGTCTGGTTGGTTTCAAGAAAGTCTTTATCAATCCCGAAATCATTGAAGAGGCTGGTGATGACTGGGGTTTTGAGGAAGGTTGCCTGAGCATTCCCGGCATTCGGGGCGAAGTCTTCCGGCCAGAGATCATTGTAATCCGTTATTTCGACACCGACTGGAACGAGCACGAAGAAGAGTATGAAGGCATGGCCGCTCGTATTATTCAACACGAATACGATCACCTGGAAGGAAAACTCTTTACGGACTATTTACCTACGTTGCGCCGTCAGCTTATCAAGAAAAAGCTGGCCGACATTACCAAAGGCAAGACAGACGCAGAGTATCGAATGAAGTTTCCCAAGTAATGAGGACTGTAGAATGAATAAGTAATAGTTCATGTCATTCTGCATTGTTCATTCCATATTATTCATCTCCTGTGCACATCACCCTCCTCCAACCTAATTTGTACTGGCATGATCCTGTGGCTAATCGGGCTATGCTGGAGGAGCGTATTTTTTCTCTGCCAGAATCGACGGATCTCATCGTTCTGCCCGAAATGTTCACCACTGGCTTTACGATGGATGCACGTGCTGTAGCGGAGCCAATGAACCTCACCACCTTTCGGTGGCTGAAGCAGATGGCGGCCCAAACCGGGGCCGTTGTTACGGGGAGTTATGTCATTCAGGAAAAGGGTAATTATTTCAATCGGCTCATCTGGATGCAACCCGATGGACAGTTTGATACCTATGACAAACGCCATCTCTTCCGTATGGCGGGCGAAGATGGTGTTTACACCGCCGGAACCCGGCGAATTATCAAAGAATGGAAAGGCTGGCGAATTTGTCCGCTTATCTGCTATGACCTTCGTTTCCCGGTCTGGAGCCGCAATCGTAGCCTGGTATCGACCGATTTTGACTACGATCTGTTACTCTACGTTGCCAACTGGCCAGCTCCCCGGCGTAATGCCTGGAATACACTCCTCCAGGCACGGGCGATCGAAAATCTAAGTTATGTGATTGGCGTCAATCGGGTTGGTAACGACGGCAATCAGCATCCCTACTCCGGCGACTCGGCTGTTATTGATTTTAAAGGTGACGTTCTATTCCGGCAGGCAGACACAGAAATCAGTCATCAGCAGCATTTATCATTAGATGACCTGCGCGCCTTTCGCGAAAAGTTTCCGGCCAATCTGGATGCCGATGATTTTACGCTATCTCTCTAGTTTTAGCTTTCTCTAATAAACCTACAAGTTCGCGGGCGTTGTCGACCGTTGTAAAGGATTTCCCTTCCAGATGCTCCTCTCCTACCCGTTCATGCTCCCACGTAATGGCATAGGGGATGTGTATCGCTCGTGCACCAATATGCACCACAGGAAGTATATCTGATTTCAGTGAATTACCGATCATGATAAACTCGCTGGGTTGAAGATTGTATTTTTTGAGTATTCCCAGATAGGCCTGCTCGTTCTTTTCGCTGACAATTTCGACGTGCTTAAAATAATGTCCTAAGCCGGAGCGGGCAATTTTACTCTCCTGATCGAACAGATCCCCTTTTGTCAACACCATTAAATCGAACTGTTGGGAAAGCGTTTCCAGCACTTCATGAATCCCGTCGAACACTTCAATTGGAAATTCCACTAACTCTCTTCCAACGTCAATGATTTGCTGAATTTCTGATCCGGTAATGGCTCCGTTGGTCAACTCAATGGCAGTCTCAATCATGGAAAGAATAAAGCTCTTGGCTCCATAACCAAACACCCGAAGGTTACGCATTTGTGCGTCATAAAACCGCTGCGACAGTGTTGTTTGATCAATATGATGCGACAGCAGTTCGCATAGTTTTTCCTTAACATTGACATAGTTGGGCTCATTTACCCAAAGTGTGTCGTCCGCATCGAAAGCTATCAGTTTCATAGTTGTAGCATAAGTTTGGGAACAAAGGTAACTGGCTAATTAAAAAAATGTCTCTTTACTAAATTTCCGATTTGATAACTGACCTCAATTTCAGGTTTACTTAATTGGCCAATTACTAAATTGGCAGACTTCCTTAAAATTTGATTTGCGTCACATTGTCGAAATAGCCAATTTGCCGCCCGTTCCTAACGCTATTATTTCCATTACCTTATGCAATTTTCCAAGCAAGATCACGACCAGATTCTGGCGCAGGGCGTTACCCCTGAGCAGATCGACAAGCAGATACAGTACTTTGTAAATGGTTTTCCCTACCTCAACGTCATCAAAGCGGCTACAATAGGCGATGGCATTGTACGGATTAATGAAGATCAGTTGCCGGATTACATTCATCGTTTCGATGCTGCGGCTCACGAACGCGATCTGGTTAAATTCGTACCCGCTTCCGGAGCCGCTACGCGTATGTTCAAGTCGCTGTTTGCAGCACTTGATGGGAAATCCGATAAATCAACGGATGAAGTATTTGCCCGATTGACCGACTTCGCCTTTTATGAAGATCTGAAAGCGGCCATGGCTGCCAAAGGTCAGGATCTGGATAAAGCCGTGGCCGCCAATGAACGGCAAACAGTGTTGCGATTTCTACTGACGGAAGAAGGGCTGGAATACGGCAGTCTGCCCAAAGGTCTATTGAAATTTCACCGCTATATGGATGGCCCACGGACTCCCGTTGAAGAGCATCTCGTTGAAGGAGCCGCATATGCGAATTCGGATGGGCTGGTTAAGATACACTTTACGGTTTCGCCCGAACACCGCGACCGTTTTGAGAAACTGATCGAAGAACAAAAAGCGGACTATGAAGCCTGGCTTGGGGTAACGTTCGATATTAGCTTTTCGGAGCAGAAAAAATCGACGGACACCATCTCCGTCAATCCTGACAATTCACCGTTCCGTAATGCCGATGGTTCACTGCTTTTCCGGCCAGCGGGTCATGGTGCCTTGATTGAGAATCTTAACGACATTGATGCCGATATCGTTTTCATTAAGAATATCGACAATGTTGTTCCGGATGATATTAAAGAACAGACGATTACCTATAAGAAAGTATTGGCTGCTGTCCTTCTCGACGCCCAGCAACAGATTGCCCGTTTGCAGGGTCTATTGGAAAGCCAGTCCAGCGATGTGAGCGAAGGCTATCTGGCCGAAGCCGACGAACTGTTCCGCCGGACGTTATTCACACTCCCGCCCGATGGCTTCGACAGTCTCTCGAAAGAGGGAAAACTGGCTTACTTCCGGAAGAAATTAGATCGTCCGGTACGGGTTTGCGGTATGGTCAAGAATGTAGGTGAACCCGGTGGAGGACCTTTCTGGGCCAAAAACCAGGATGGTTCCGTATCCCTGCAAGTGGTAGAATCAGCTCAAATCGATTTGGCCGATGGTGATCAGAAAGCCATCTTCGACGAAGCAACGCATTTTAATCCAGTAGATTTAATTTGCGGCCTGAAAGACCATCATGGCCGGAAGTATGATCTGACAAATTATCGCGATCCTCTCACCGGATTTATTACGGCGAAATCGAAAGATGGGAAAGACCTCAAAGCTCAGGAGTTGCCCGGCCTTTGGAACGGTGCAATGGCCGACTGGAATACTATTTTTGTGGAGGTCCCGTTGATAACGTTCAACCCGGTCAAAACGGTAAACGATCTGCTCCGTAAAGAACACCAGCCGAGCTAAAGGTATTAAAACTTATCGGGTTATATATGGATAAAGAGGCCAGATCTTTACCCTTATATAACCCGACGGTTTTATAGAACAATAATATTAAGCAGAGATCCGGTTACCCGACACTTCAGCGAGCTCACCATTTTCTGCGCCAATGGAAATTTCTTTTGTTGGATTTGACTCTGTTTTCTGGAACGTCAGCAACGTTGTATTTTCATAAACGTCCAGGTTTGCATCCCGAACCCGTTCCATAATTGGCTTTAGCGCACAAGTTACTTCATCGTTACAATCATCGCATTTCACGTAGAAATTAAATGATACACAAGGCGTTGGCGCAATCGGTCCATCAATAACCCGCAAGACCTGGGCCAGATTAACCCGGCTTGGATCAATACGCAATAGATACCCTCCTCCTTTGCCTTTCTGACTCTGAAGAATTCCATGGTTACGGAGTTCAAGCAGGATAGCTTCCAGAAATTTCTTAGGTATATTCTCTTTAGCAGAAACATAGGAGATCAGCACAGGGCCTTTCCCATACTCTTCGGTTAAAACCTTAAGGGCTTTAATAGCGTACTTAGCTTTTTTTGAAATCATCTGTTACGGTGACTTTAGGGTTTGACAATGTTACCTGGATAACTGTATGACCTTTACTAGATTAATACAACTTGGTAAGCGCTAAAGGTTTGGCGTTTTCAGTGCTCGATACCAAAATTGCGTCAATCTACTTTACCATCAACTATCCTGTAGGTGATCAACTGATTACTCAATCGCTTAACTACTCTGTCTCAGAGTTCAATAGGATTAATTGGCTGTTAGACGAGTATTGAGTTTCCAAGTAACACAATAAATGGCTTATTTATATACTATCTATCCTATTTTGATGGATAATAGTAAGTAATTCATGCAAACGTACGAACTTTTGGGTATGTTATACAATGAATCAGATCAATTCTCCGAATAAAATTCGTTATTATCTATCATAGATCAGGCATGCAACAGTCTAAAAGTCAGTGTATTCATTTTTATAGAAGTCACTCATCAGATGAAATACCCTTAACCTGTGTAGTTGTTTACGTCCTTACGTATTACTATATACGGCTTCATCTGGCACCTTTGGCTGTACTTTGTCTTTTTATCCAATAGTAGAATCAGCGTTGAAGAATTCGATACGGTTATAACAAGAAAAAAGCCGGTGCAAAGCCCCGGCCCTTTCGTGCGACACCAATATGAAAATTAACTTAACTGCTTAGTTATAAGACGTGGTCTGGGGGTTCCAATTAGCCCAGCCTTGCGTCCAATCTGTGGTACCAAAGGCACCAATGAAGGTTTCTTTCGTGAATAAAGCATCAGCTCCTTTACCATCCCAGATGGCGCCCGTTAGCAACGGTGATCCTGTCTGTGGTAAGAAGTTTGGCGTACCGCTCAGGTTGAACGTTTGAGCGTTCAACAATAGAGTAGCCAGGCTAGCGCTAGGAATGATCTGATTCTTATAAGCGGCTGTATTGAAGAACGTTGTCGCCTGAGCGTCGGTGATAGCTTGTGCTCCGCGAACGGGAGTCGTTGAATTAGCAATTACAACACCATGCAATTGTAATGCGCCACTCGTTGCATTATCCAGCGTATTGGTCGTTCCTGTCTGAGCATCTAAACGCAGACCTTCTGGATAACCAACCATGACCGAATTGAAAATGCTAATGCTCGTATTCCGACGTAGGTGCATCGCCGACTGGTAAGGACCACTACCGCCCGATGTATTTCCGGTTGGTGGTGTGCCACTCGTCAGGAAGTTACTCATGTTTGCAAAGACTGCAGCCGTTAATGGCAGACCAGCATTAGGACCCGTAGCGGGTGCGCCGGGGTTAAAATTATCCGACTCGAAACCGTTCGAACCTGACTGGTCAGCTACGTTCGGATCACGGAGTGACAAACCATATTGTACTTTTCCTGAAAAACCCCAGTCAGTATCCCAATCGTCATCGAAACCACGGTAAGCAATTAGATATTTAGCATTTACCGTACCACCAAACCATTCGTATGAATCGTCGCCAGAGTAGGAAACCTGAATATGATCCAATGTGGTACCCGATCCTACGCCATAGAGCGATATACCGTTAATTTCACTGTTAGCCAGCAGAGCGATACCACCGAACTCAACCCGTACATACTGCATCGTACCTGAATTGTCGGCGGCATCACTAAACGTACCAACCGTTCCTGGAAGACCACCTTCAAATGTGGTTGCACTCGGCTGGTTGATCGGTGCTTTACCGAAGATGGCAATACCACCCCAGTCACCATAATTGCGTGAACCAGCGGGTTGATTCGATGTGAAAACGATTGGCGCCGAGGCCGTACCTACGGCATTGATTTTAGAGCCTGGGCGAATGATAAGCGTAGCTCCGCGCTGTTGCCCAGACGGATCATCCGCTTTACCAGCCCCTTTGATGATGGTTCCGGCCTGGATGTTCAGCGTTGAGTTGTTATCGACAATCACAAAGCCTTTCAACAAATAAATATTATCAGAGGTCCAATTTGTGTTTGCAGTAAGGCTGCCTGTTACAGTCACTACCGTACGGGCGCTCAGCGAAAATGCCTGCGAACTGGTTGCGGTCTGGCCACCCGTTGTAACCGTAATCGTTCCGTTTTGTGCGCCGGCTGGAACCGTTACTACTAATTGGGTTGGTGTTGCCGAAACAACTGTAGCCACTGCATTACCCGTGAAGGTTACAGTATTGCTGGCTGGTGTTGAGTTGAACAGTGTTCCTGTAATGGTAATAGTGCTACTAACTGGAGCCGACGTTGGATTAATGCCTGTGACACTCAACACGGCCGCTGGCTCATCGTCGTTTTTACACGCGGTGAACGTTACTGTAAGCCCTAACAAAAGCAGCAATGAATACTGCCAGTTTTTGAGAAATTTCATAATTGATTGGGTTAATTAACTCGTTGATTGTTGGTGATTCGTGTTGGTTAAGGGATTATTGTTCGACGACCAAATGTGTAAACAGCAGTGAGCGTGTAGTAGCTACCTCGTTTAAACCGACGGATATTCTGATCGGCATTAGCAGTTTGTGAGGTTACGTCACTACCAATTTTACCGTCACGATTGAAATCCTGAGCAAAACGAACGGGTTGATTTAAGATATCCTGAATACCCAATCGCAATTCGATTTTCTTGCCAACTTGCTTCGTTACGTTTATGTCAACCACATGGCGTGGCATCTCATAAATCGTCGGATTCTGAATGTTACCAACTGTAAAAATTCGCTGGCCAAATACGTTATACAGAATGTTGCCCTGCCAGCCCGAGTTTGGAGCAGTATAGTAGGCCCCCAGGTTGATCAGGTAAGGCGACTGACCAGCCAGGGGGCGCTCAGAATCAGTAGCATTTCTGTAGGGATTAATCTGTCCGCTCAAGTCGGGAGCAGTAATAACGTCCCCAACAGTGACCTTACTTTTGATGAGCGATAGATTACCAACAACCGACAGGTTTTGCAGGAAGAGGCTGGACGAATTTGTGAATCCTTTGCGTACTTCAATTTCGACACCGTAGTTCTGAGCCGACTGGCTATTGAAGTAGGTATAGGCCAGCGTATTGGTTTGAACCAGCAATAACGCTTCAATCGGATTTTTGAAATGCTTATAGAAACCCGTAACCGAGATCAGTTCATTGGGCGATGGGTAAAACTCCCATTTCGCATCGATATTCTGGATTTTTGCGGTCGTTAGTGTGGTATTTCCCTGAATATCGGCCAGCAGATTAAAGTCGTAGTAACGGAAAGGGGCTAACTCTCTAATTTCCGGACGGTTAACCGACGATGAGTAAGCAAGACGAAGATTTGTCCGTTCGCTTAGCTTGTACGTGAAATTAACGGAAGGTAGCGGGCTAAAAATTTTGTTCGATGCTAACAGTTTATCGACGCCCTGAACGGTTGCCCGTATACTCTGGTCGTTATACTCACCCCGAAAGCCAACCGTTAGGTTCGCCTTTGGGCCGAAATAGACATCACCACTGACATAACCCGCTGCATAACTATTGATGCCCCGGTACGAATCCAGATCTCTTGTTCCATCCAGAATGGTAAAACCACCATTCTCCCCACCCTGGCCATTCACATATTCAGGCGAAAAAGCCGTACCGACACTCCGCTGCCGGGCAGTTAAGGAAGGGGATAAATAGCCATAAAAACGAGCGGCATAATCCCGATTTTTGCGTTCGCCATAGACCCCGAACCGAATACGATTGGGTTCACGATCCGTTGGATTACCAAATGTATGCTCACCATTAGCAACGGCCGACACGACGTATTCATGTAATTTTGAATAGAAGCGACCTACCTCACTTGGCGTTGGGTCATTGGGAGCTACGATTGTGTATGGCCCGGTTGAAGCCAATTGTCGTGTGTAACGAGCCCGTTTCCAGTCTGGCTCCCAACGTCCGGTATACCCGAAGCTACCAACCCAGTTAATCTTAGTCAGCTCACTGATGGTATGCTCGCCGGCTAACTGTGTCGTTAATATGCTCCGGTTTTCAAACCGCTCCGAGAAACTCTGTACATCGTTGTTGTTGGCGATATCCTGCCCCGTACGAATAACGGTTTCGGTTGTACTAAGTTGATTAAAGAGTGTTTTCCACTCTAAATTGAAACCTGGCGAAAAACGAGCTGACCAGTTGTGTAGGATACCCAAACGAGTGCCACGTGCATAGTTAGCATCATTGTATTGCGATGCGACCGAGTTGGCAACTGTACCATTATCATACAGTTTGAAATCAATGTTGGCAAACTGGTTTGTAACGGCATAGTTAATGCTGGTCAGGTTACTGACGCGTACATTGCCAATGTCGAACCGGCGCCCGGTATTGAGCGCAAACCGAATATCGGGCATTACCGAAACAGTATTCAAACCCCACGTATTCGGTAGTAGTCGCGCATAAGCTGCCCGTTGAGCCGGGTTTAATGCATCAAAGGTCCCAGCACTTTTAGGAAAGCTACTTGGGAGCTGCTGGTCGGCACTCCAGAAACCTAATGCATTTAAACCGCCCCGAGAATGAGACTGAACGCCTTGAAAGGTCGTGTTTGGACGATAACCGACCGTTAAGGCCACATCCGTAAAATTCTGTTCGGGCCTGCGCTTTGTATATATTTTAACGATACCTCCCGCGAAGTCGCCGGGAAGGTCAGCTGAACCGGATTTAAAGACAATCATCCGGTCGATGATGTTACTAGGCACCAGATCAAACGAGAACGACCGCGTATCTACTTCGGTCGATGGTGTGATCACATCGTTGATTAACACCGAATTATACCGGGCGGCCAGACCGCGAATCAGTACGAAGCGGTTATCGACAATACTTACACCCGGAACCCGGCGAATGGCCGCTGCCGCATCGCGATCCTGCGATTTCACGATCTGTTGAGCTGAAATACCAACGGCTATCGGTTTCAGCTGTTTGATTTCGGTGATAACCGCTACTTCAGTGTTGGTTGCCCGGTTGGCCCGAACCACAACCTCCTGTAAAGATTTACCTTCTTCGTCCAGTTCGGTTTCAATGGCCGTGGTGTTCCCCGACTCAATCCGAACATTTGGAATTTCTTTCGTTTGATACGAAATGTAGGAGATAACAACTTTCTGCGTACCAGCGGGAACATTTGCAATGGAAAAACTTCCTTCAACATCAGTAGTACCGCCAAGTTGGGTACCGTCAATTCGCACGGTACAGCCGATAAGGGCTTCTTTTGTCTTACTGTCTTTAATGATACCTCTAACGGTACCAGTCTGCGCCAGAACAGCGGTCGAGAAGAGTGAGAAGAGAATAAGTAATACGTTTCGGTTCATATTGGTAGATTGGAGTCGCTTTTAAGCGTCGCAAAGCTACCAGTCCAATATTACGCCAACGTTACCCCAATGTTACGCTTGGATTATATTTGCCAAAATCCATAACTTACTAAAAATCAATATTTTACAAAACATCATTAGAACTGATTTTAATTCTGTTCCAACCCTGAAAGAGTCTATACAATTTGGTTAAAATCAGCATCCTAATCGAACTTATTCGGCTACGCCATTAAACATCTTTCCCTGCCTTCTGGCGTTATCAGGAGTGAACTCCCAAAATCCATTCACAAAATAGTACAAAATTTCGTTGTCTTTCATCAACAGGAACGTTGGAATCTGATCGACCTGTAACGGCTGTGCAGGCAAATCACCGGCATATAGGATATGAACCGGCTGATCATGAAAGCTATTTTCAGGCAACTGACGCACCTTAAACGCAACGATACCCTGATTCCGCAGCGCGGGTAAATCTAATTGAGCGATTCCATCAACCGAGTCAAGCGTATCCGTGTAAATATGAGCAGGGGTCAACGTTAAACCGGTCGCATCGATTTCCTCCAATCCATAAAAAATAGAAAGGTCACCGATATCATCGATCACACTTTTATAGCGAAACCCTCCATCCTCTGAATTGACCTCAATTTGCCTGATGCCTACATCGATCGTTATAGAATGGCCTTCGCGAATAACCGTTGCATTCCGTATCAGTACATCGAAAAGTAGAGGGCCATTTTCGGGAATAGCCTGATAATCGGCCGGATTGTCTCGTTTATACGACCCATCGGCAATAGCTACCAGTGCCGTTAGAATGGCAACAAAGTTCAGGCGCCGGATTGTCATTTTCTCTACGTCGCCTTTGAAGCCCCCCGACTCAATCAAAACCAAGGTTGTCCCCCACTTCTGTATATTGTCGCCAAACGCCCTCGGCTCAAACTCGTCGTCGAAACGTCCGACCTGTTCCGGGATAAATTGCTGCAAAACCCGGTTCATGCCTACGATGAGTTGCATTGATCGTTCGCGTACCTCATTAATGTTCCGGTCTTCATCGTAAGCGGTTGCCAGAAAGGACATTACGGCCTGCTTTCCGGTATTGCCCACGCTATAGCGCGGATTTTGGTCGTGGAGATTGAAGCCAACCAACGGCTGCAATGTCTGTTGTAACTTTTTGAGCAGCGCACCCTCCGGCGTTTGGAGCCGTAGCGCATCCCGATTCATGTCAATGTCTGTTGCGGTTCGGCGCTGAAATCGTTCGGCCCCATCCGGATTGAGCATCGGCACAAAATACAGCGTTGTGTGGGTAAGAATCGACTGCCGGAGCGCATCAAATTCATCGTTACTAGCTTTCAGGAAGTTAAAAATATCGAACAGCGCCATAGTCGCCGTGGCTTCGTCGCCGTGCATTTGCGACCAGAACAGAATCTTGTTTGGCCCTGTTCCGGCCTTAACCTGATAAATTGCCCGTTTCTCAAGCGATTCGCCGATCTGACTGACTTCGAAGGGGTTCTGCCGATCCAGCGCATTTACTAACGGGACAATATCTTTGTGCTTGAATCGACGTACAGTGAAGGTCTTTTCTTTATACGTCTCGTGCGCGTCATGGAGCCGACGCGCGACATTCTGAGCTTGTGAATCAGTTGAAATCATCCGCAGTAATACTAGAAATGCAGATGCAGTAAGCTGAATAGCTAGTTAACCGATACGGCTAAAAGCCTATTCATATCAATACATCCGTATTTCAGGCAATTTATAGTTTCTGTCCAATCAATAAACCTCCCATCGACGCCAGGAGACATAGAATTACATTTAACATAATGTTGAGTAAAGCGACACCCGTCCGGCCATTTTGCAACAAAACGACAGTATCGAAACTAAAACTTGAAAACGTACTAAGGCCTCCGCAAAAACCGACCCCAATAAGCAGGCGAGCCTCTTCGCCGGTTGTCCTCACCAATCCCCAACCAACCACTGCGCCCAGAATAGCGCTAGCCACAATGTTTACGATCAGAATAGCGGTTGGAAACGGGAAGCCCAATAAGGTGGAGGCAATAAATCGCCCGGCAAGATAGCGAGCCAGACTTCCTGCGCCACCACCCGCGAAGACCAGCACATAAGGGTGAGTCAGCAAGGTTCTCATGTGGACAAACTTACGAAAAAACGCCTATGCGATCAGGCCAAACTCGTGCGAGCAGCCCCAATAAGCCTTTTTTTTGCTATCATTGTAAGATAACCCACTCCAGCACGGTCTGCCGTTGCAGACCCAGCACCTCGTTGCTCCGCCTTCCTATGGCTCAGAACCAACTTAAAAAACTCTTAGGCGTCGGCTTCGGCGTGGCCGTAACCATCGGCGGTACGGTTGGCACCGGCATTTTACGCAAACCCGGCCCGATTGCGCAGGATATTGGTAACCCTACGCTTATTATTGTCGTTTGGCTGGCGGTTGGCTTATACGCCCTGATTGGATCACTGTCTGTCATGGAGCTGGGAACCATGCTCCCTAAAGCCGGCGCCTGGTACGTATACGCCCGACGAGCCTTTGGCAACTACGCCGGTTTCATTATCGGCATAAGTAGCTGGCTCGGCAGTGTGTCGGCTATGGCTTTCGGCGCTGCTGTTATGAGTGAATATACGGGATTGCTCTCACCTTCGCTCGTTCCCTATCAGAAAGCCATAGCCATTGGCATTTTGGTTGCCTTTGTGGCCTTTCATTCGATCGGCGTTCGATTGGCCAGTCGCGCGCAGGAGGTCATGAGTGTCTTGAAAGCGGTTGGACTTCTGGCTTTTGTGGTAGTTTGCTTTGTTATAACCCCTGACAAACCCGTAGCCATTTCAGCCGATGCAATCCGGCCGGTGGCCGAGGGTGGCGTTTGGCTCGGTATTCTGGCCGCTTTGCAATCTGTCTTCTATACGTATGACGGGTGGCACACAGCCGCTTACTTCACCGAAGAAGACGTAGACCCAAGCCGTAACCTGCCGCGTTCCATGATTAGTGGTGTCTTGCTGATCATTGGCATTTATATTCTGGTCAATCTGGCACTGCTGTATATTCTGCCCGTATCGGCGCTGGCAGGGTCGAAGCTCCCGGCTGCCGATGCCGTTCAGGTGCTGTTTGGGCCAGGCAGCGCACAGGTCGTTACGTTCCTGCTGATGATTTCAATTATGGGTATTATCAACGCCCAGATTATGTTTAACCCGCGGGTTATTTTTGCGATGGGCCGCGATGGATTATTTTTCCCTTTTGTTACGCAAGTCAATGAGGGAGGTACGCCCCTCAACGCGACAATCCTGACCGCAGTAACCTCTATTATACTGATTCTAACCAACACGTATAGTAAACTGTCGGATATCGCTACGTTTTTCTTCGTGTTATGTTATGCGTCGAGTTTTGCCGCACTGATCCGTTTGCGGAAAACAGAGCCGGAACTTCCCCGACCCGTGCGGGCCTGGGGCTATCCCTTCACTACCTGGTCACTCCTTGTTGCTTCGCTGGCTTTTCTGGCAGGCGTTGTCATCGGTGATTTTTCCAGTAGCCTGTATGCCATTGGTTTCATTGCGGTTAGTTACCCGGCTTATTTGTTGATAAAGAAATAACATCCTGAAAATCAACCAACAAGGCATTAACACGCTCCTGATTAGATTTTAAAAATTTTGGTGAATCTCTTTTACTAATTCTGCCGTCCGCCGACGCATTTCACTAACGGGCTGTGTGAAATTGTTATGCATGATGCTAAAATAAAGCACCTTATTACGCTTCGTCAACACATAACCGCTCAGGTTATAGACCCCGCTCATGGAACCCGATTTGGCAAAAATATAGGGTTTATCGGCAGAAGGAATTGAACGCAATGTACCCGACTGACCCGCTGCTGGCAACAGCGCGAATAATCGCTTCTGCGGTACTTTCTGGGCAATTTTTTTCAGTAGGTCGATGAGCACATTGGGTGTAAAAAGATTATACCGTGATAAACCAGAACCGTCGACCCATTTGGCCGAAGCAGCTGGATAACGTAGGCTATCGGCCGTGCGTTGTAGCTCGGTAATTGGCTCAAGCATAGCCACAGTTCGTTCGGCAGAAGCCATAAACAGCACTTGCTCAGCAAACTGATTATCGCTCACCTGAAGCATCCGTTTGTAAAGCGAATCGGTTGGCGTGCCGCGCACCAGCCGGGCATCTGCTGTTACGGGCAGATGTACGATTCCTACCGGACGATGCAATGTATCGGCCAATAATTGGGCGACCAGTTCCGGCACCCATCGAAATGGCACATCCTGTCGTGTAGGCCGATCGCTATCCGGGCGCACAAACTGATTGTTGAATTCATTTCGACGTAAGCCCGGTCTGGCATTATTGACAACCCGAATACTATCAGCAAACCGGCGGGGGCTAACCTTTTTATTGGCCGACCGAACAACATTACCGTAAATGGGTAGTGGGGCCAATTCGGGTGAATAATCATCGTTATAATCGTCCCAGGACCAGCCCGATCCGAAACGCGGACCCGTGTAGTTTGCCGGTGAGAAATATAATCGCTCCGGACGATTGCGTAAAAAGGCCAGTAGGGTTGTGTCTGACAAATCGGGATGGAGAAGCAGGGGATTACCCGTTCCCCAAAAAATCAGCGAATCGCCCTGAGCAGCATTAGGCCGAATGGTGTAGCGAAACGCCGGTAATGAATCACGCAACGAAAGTAATCCAGCATAAAAACTAAACAACTTGGTGTTCGACGCGGGCGTGAATGGTTTATCGGCGTTGTACTGAATCAACGTCCGTTGTCGTATCGGGTCGTAGAGGGCAACGCCGGTAAAATGATCGATATACGTCGATTTTTTTTGCAGATCGCGGGTGATGCGATGAGCTGGGGAGCAAGCGACTTGCAGTCCAACGATAAGCAGAAACAGGGCTATTGTCTTCAGTATGTTCATTGATTTACAGTATCCGGGCCATAAGTTAGGTGATACAACCCAAGACCGAATACTGTAAACCTACAAACTAACGGGCAATAATAACTTTCTGAGTCAGTATGGAATCGCCCGCCTTAAGCTGTAGGAAGTATAAACCAGTAGGTAACTGACTTAGATCAACCTGTTCGCTTATCTTCCGCCCTCCTACTTTTAGCGTTAGCTGCCGATGTAGCTGGCCAGCCGTTCCCACGATGGAAAGGCCTGCTTCGGCGACGGATCGGGTCAGTTCAGCTTCAATCTTGATCGTACCACTACTGACGGGGTTTGGGTAGACCGAAAACGTTCCGGCACTAATTGGCTCATTGGCCAGAACCGGCGGAGGGGGTGGCACCTGAATCTGTAAATTATCGATGGCCCAACCCCAGCCATGCGCCAACTGATCGGCAAACAACCGGAAGCGAATCAGGATCTGGTCACCGGCTTTAAATGCGCCGTTTCCCACTAACGAAATTTCATGACGTTTAAACAGCGCAGGCGACCCTACGGCCGCTGAATTTTTCTCATCTGCGGTTGAACCTGCTACAAGATTATTTGTATAAGCCGCATACCAATCATACTGACTATTCGAATTATAACCGGTTACCAGAGGTTTCCAGGTTTGCCCATTATCGCTCGACCCTTCAACCACGGCGTAATCATAGAAACCCGAACTGCCGAACCCACTACCCGCTTCACTTGGCTCGACCAGCACAATCTCGTCAAAGCGCATCACCGCACTATCCGGATTGGCTTTAATCTTAATGGGCGATAACAGCACATATTCAGAATTGCTCTGGGATTTGAAATCCGATCCGTTCTGGTAGGGATGTTCAGAATGAATAGCGGGATCGGCAAAACCCGATGGCGTTGCCAGTCCAAACCGAAAACCGGCAAAATCGCTGGCAGTAGCGGCATTAGTAAATGTGTTGGTATACCGATCAACAGCCGCTTTAGGCGTTACGACCGTTAATTCATAAAAACCCGTTTGAGGGCTAATGGTCTGATTTTTCGCCTTCGACGCATCTCGGGCAACAATTCGGTAGCTAATCTTGTCGCCAGCTTTTAGCGAATTGGCCGGAATTGTAATCCGGTTGCTATAGATGCTGTCGTACTGAACACCATTAACCGTTAGCGAACCAGGTCGTAACATCAGTTTTGGCTGAGCAACACCATTTATCTGATAATCAACATAAGCCGAATCGATATTGGCACTCACAAAAGCCACACTCCGATCGTCTGATATCCGGGCATAAATGGGAAGGCTATCGACTAGGGCTGGGTTGTAAATAAAATTTTTGGCCGGACTAAACGAAATGGTTGGGGGTAATCGATCAGCACCAAACCGGACCGTATGAAGCAACTGTGTGTTACTGGTCGTACGACCGGGGTTTGTAAACGTTCGTCCCGATGCGTCCTGTGCCCTAAAGTAATACCAGATATCTCCTTTTGCTACGCTCGCAGGCATCGTATAGGCATATACAGAGGTGCTCCCGGCCATGAGCGTGGGCGTAACCATTGTAAAGGTCGTATCAGTACCCGTCGGTGCACTTTTCCGGTAATACAGCCGAACAGACCCAGGCGTTACGGTTGTGTCACTGACCAGTTTTACCTGAAAAACTACGTCTTTTTCGTCTTCGCTATTGACTGGTTTCTGGTGTAGCAAAGAGGTCGTTTTCCATTCAATATCGTACAGAAAATTCATCACCAGTGGACCAGGCGAATGAATCGCTTCAGCATTGCCGACCCTGGGCGTCATGAGTGAATTGGTATCTTTCTGCGGATAGGTGTTCTCGTCGAGATGGTAGAGACTAGATCCTAAGTCGAATGATGACGGAACATACAGCTTGGCACGTTTTCCTACTTTTCGCTGCATAATTGGGCCGTTTAAAAACAGATTATTACCGGTCAATTGCTGGAATAATTTGTTCGTATTGACCGGAAAAGTCGTGGTTTCAATGGCTGGCTTCTGGCCCTGTCCGTTCTCAATAAAGTGGTCGTAAACAGCAAGATACGGGTCTGTGCGATATATGCCTTCAGGACCATTCGTCGCAAAATAGCCGATAAAGCCAAGCCCGTGCGCAATTTCATGCAAAACAACGGTTACCAGATCAGTCTGTCCGGCGGGGGTTTTCTGATCTGTACCGTAATACCAGTTATTATTTCGGTTAAAATCGGCCGTAATATCCGGATCGGTAGGGCTATTAATTTCGTGCCGGGCTATTTTTTCGGCTAAAGCAATAGGATAAAGTGCATATGCTTTTTGCGCTCCACCCGAATCCAATTCGGCCCCTAACCGGATTTCGGCCGGACCAGCCGCGCCCAGAACACCCGGACTCTGGGTAATCCAGTTTGCTCTGATCCGAATCGGAACAGGTGACGAAATCAGGCTCGCCCAGATGTCGACTGCATACTGAAATGCTTTTTGCGCTTCGGGTGTGAAGTTGTTGTACGAAACGATAAAGCTGGAGGTAGCGGTCTTCCGCAGGTTGGGGTTCTGGCGCGCTTTCAGAAAAGCTTCGGGTGCAGCTATTCGTGTAAAGAAATCCTGATCCGACTTATAGCAAATGGTTTTAGGAGCAGGTAAGTTGGTTCGAATTCGTTGCACAAATTGACCATAAGCCGTTGATGAAGCTGTATTTTTTTGCGCAATTACTGAATTGGCCAGCAACGAACCAGCCAATGCTATACCAGCCGCGAGGACGCGTACTGACGATTTCCGTAAACGCATGCGAACAATAGAATTACAAGTCAATTAGTTGCATTTAATAGTCCGTATTCTGTCAGCAAATGGCACTTGCCGACAGAATACGGCTGGCTGAACACTATCTTTTTCTTCCAGCGACCAAAGTAGCCATCAGATCGCTAGAAAAAAAGTCCATCCTATCTACCGTTCGGTTTACTTACTCTGTATCAGCCGTTCGTTTCAAGACCAGTGACACCGAATTAAGGCAGTAGCGCAGTCCCGTTGGTTGAGGTCCGTCATTAAAAACATGGCCCAGGTGAGCATCGCAGATGTTACACAAAACCTCAACCCGAAACATACCATAACTATAGTCTTTTTCGAGCCTAATGCGTTCTTCGTCAATAGGCTCCGTAAAACTTGGCCAGCCCGTTCCTGATTCAAATTTGGTTTTGGATTCAAATAATTCCGTTCCACAGCACACACAGGCATACAAACCAGGATCATGCGCTTCGCAGTACTCTCCCGAAAAGGCACGCTCAGTCCCTTTCCCCCTCGCCACACGATATTGCTCCGGCGTCAGGATTTGACGCCATTCTTCGTCGGACTTAATAACCTTGTGAATCATACCTGTTTTTAGTTTTAGTTGAATACATAGCTATAAACGTAAAACATCATCTTATCCGATTTGTCTTTACTACACCGTAAATTCGCAACTGGATTGAGGTTTTACGGCCTGTTGGTTTTGGTTTTCGGTGTATGAACCAAAGTCCAAATGCGGAAACCCATATGCTATAAACGATAAACTCATTGACTGTCCGACAGATTTTACAGCAATTTTGGGGCTATTCTACTTTCCGACCCATGCAGGAAGAGGTAGTTAATACCGTGCTGGATCGGCAGGACACGCTAGTGCTGATGCCAACGGGCGGAGGAAAATCAATCTGCTTTCAGGTGCCTGCTCTGGCAATGAAGGGTGTCTGTATCGTTGTTACACCCTTGATTGCGCTCATGAAAGATCAGGTCGAACAGCTGCGCAAACGAGGCATTCCGGCAACCGCCATCTATTCGGGGATGCATTATCGCGAGATTGATACGGCTCTCGATAATTGCATCTATGGGAATACTAAATTCCTGTATGTATCCCCGGAGCGGCTCCGGACCGAGATTGTCATTGAGCGTGCCAAACAAATGACGGTTTGCCTGCTAGCCGTTGACGAAGCGCACTGCATTTCGGCCTGGGGCTATGATTTTCGTCCACCTTATCTGCAAATTGCGGAGTTTCGGGAGCTCATTCCAGAAACGCCCATTATTGCCCTGACAGCGTCGGCCACGCCAGATGTCCAGGCTGATATTCAGGAGAAACTGGCCCTGCGCGGCAGTAATGGCGGCCCGGTCCAGGTATTTCGGCAGACATTTGCCCGACCCAATCTGTCTTATTCAGCCGTTCTCGAAGAAAACAAAGAATCCCGGCTGTTTAAGGTATTGCAGAATGTACCCGGCAGTGCCATCGTGTATGTGCGCAGTCGTAAGCAAACGCAGCAGATAGCCCAATTGCTTTATAGACAAGGCATTTCGGCCGATTTCTATCATGCAGGCTTAACTACCCAACAGCGCGCCGATAAGCAGGATGGATGGATTCAGAACCAAATTCGGGTCATGGTAGCAACCAACGCTTTTGGCATGGGGATCGATAAACCCGATGTACGGGTCGTCGTGCATTTAGATGTACCCGATTCGCTCGAAGCCTACTATCAGGAAGCCGGACGGGCCGGGCGCGATGGTCAGAAAGCCTATGCGGTCATGCTCTATTCGAACAGTGATCTGGACAACCTGCGCTTCCGAACCGAGCAGCTCTACCAACCCGTCGACATGCTGCGCCGGGTCTATCAGGGACTGGCAAACTATACGGCCGTACCGGTTGGGGGTGGTTTATTCAATAGTTACGACTTCGACCTAAACGCATTTACCAATACGTTCAATCTTCCTGCCCAGGAAACGCATTATGCACTGAAACAACTTCAGTTAGAAGGGTTTATTCAGCTAAGCGAAAATTATTTTCACCCATCCCGATTACTGATGGTGCTGGATAACCGGCAGTTGTATGAGTTTCAGGTATTGAATCCGCGTTTTGATCCTTTTCTCAAATTGATTCTGCGCATGTATGGTGGTGAAGTATTCACCGATTTTATCACCATTTCCGAGTCGGCACTCGCCCGAACGTTTCTGGTCAATCAGCGTGAAATTGTGGCACTGCTGGAACAACTCCACGAGCGAAATGTGGTTGTCTACGAAAAGCAGAAAGACAAACCGCAGCTAACATTCCTGACACCGCGCTTCGACGCGCCAACCCTGCCGATCAACGTACAGGAACTCAATCGTCGGAAAGAATTAGCCTTGCGAAAAGTGCAATCGGCCATTATTTACACCGAACATCCGACCCAATGCCGCACCCGGCTTTTACAGTCCTATTTTGGGGAAAAACCCGGTGAAGCCTGCGGCATCTGCGATAACTGCATCAAAAAGAAAAAGAGCCAGGAAGTTGTTTCGTCGGTTGTGCGGGAACAGGTGCGCGAGTATGTTGCCTTAGCGAATGGTCCGGGCGTATCACCTAAACAGCTGGCTCATCATTTTTCGCAAACAGATGCCGATGCGCTTGCCCAAACCTTAAAACAGATGCTGGCGGAAGAAGAAATCCGGTACACAAAAAACGGGAATCTTACGTTGAATAGCGGTGAATAGCTAGGTTGCTAACTGGGTATCAACTACCCCTCATTCGCTCCCAATTAGCCTATTCATTGCCATTTGTCCCAGATTCGTGCTGTACGTCCCTTCCAGTTGCAGGAGGCTTTCGAGAGTTACTATGTTTGTTCTGTCAAACAACGACTCAGATACATAACGTCAAATCCTGCACACAATGAAAACGACAATCGCTATCTTCGTTCTGGTTATCAGCATGGTTACAGGCATGTTCGCCAAGGGCATCACAGGTATCAACCCTACCGCCGACTCGGCAACCTATAAACTGACGGTTGTCTTATCGGACGTCAACAATCGAAGCGGTAAATTATACATTGGTCTGGCAAACAATGAGGCTACCTTCAAAGGACAATCCATTAAGAATATAGCGATTGATGTGCCCGCTTCGGGCGAAATCACGGTAATCTTTGACGGTCTGACACCAGGCCGCTATGCCATCCGATTGTACCAGGATCTTAATAGTAACCAGAAACTGGACTTTTCTGGTCAGATGCCTGCCGAACCATTCGGCTTTTCGAACGTCACAAGACTAATGGGACCGCCCAGCTTCGATCAGTGCTCCTTTGAGCTTACTGAAAATAAAGCGATTCGAATAAGTATGATGGAAATGTAATTAAATTTATCTTACTGATAAATAGATGGATCGTGGCCTGTTCTGCCTATAACTTTGTGTTACAAATTCCGGCACCATGTCAATCCATCGCATAATTAGTATTGTTTTCGTAAGCTTTGCATTCTTTCCCACTCTTCAGGCACAGACTATTCCACTACGTATTCGCTTGCAGGAATCCCGTCAGCAACCCGTGGTGGGGGCTACGCTCCAGTTAACAGATCGCATCGATACCACACGACACTTATACGCATTAACCGACACCTTAGGCTCTGCCACGTTTCAGCTTTCCCTTACCCGGACGTATAGCTTGCTGGCAACATCGGTTGGTTTTAAGCCCATCCGCAAGCTGATCAAGCCAACCACCGGGCAATCCGTTTTGACCTTAACGGCCGAGCAGGACAACATTATGCTTCAGGGTGTATCGGTTACGGCAGCCAAACCTCTCCTGAAGCAGGAAGACGACAAGACTATTGTTGATCCTGAACCCATTGCCAACACCAGTACAAGTGCCTACGAAATTATGGAGAAAACACCGGGCATTTTTCTGGACCCCGACGGCAATGTTTACTTAAGCAGTACGACTCCGGCTACGATTTATATCAACGGACGAGAGCAGAAAATGAGTGCTGCCGACATTGCTTCGATGCTCAAGAGTTTACCGCCCAACAGCATTGCCCGTATGGAAATCATGCGGACACCATCAGCCCGATACGATGCCAGCGGGAGTGGAGGTATTGTGAATATCATCCTGAAAAAAGGCGTGAAAATTGGGTTGACGGGCTCCATCAATGCAGGCTTCAACCAGGGGCGCTTTGGCAATCAGTTTGCCGGCATAAACATCAACAATACACAAAACGGACGGTCGGCCTACTTAAATGTGAATTACACCAACCGGAACTCCTATGAGGAGGTTCAAAGCAATCGAAATTTCACCGCCGACTCTGTACTTCGGCAGGATGCTTATACAACCTATCCAGCTCAGGTCGTCTATGTCGGTTATGGCCTCAGTTATGAGCTTTCCCGTAAGTGGGATGTTAGTCTCGATGGTCGGTTTTCCTGGAATCAGGCCAATTCTCAGGCCAGTAATGACAACCTGATCAGCCAGATCAGCACCGGGCGATTGCTGACTGAGAACCTCAACCAGGTAACCAACAAAAACCGCCTTTTGTCATTCAGCCAGGGACTTAACGTCAAGTACAAACTGGATACGCTTGGTTCTGAACTCATCACCGACATCTCGTACAATTTCAATGGTACGCGCGGCTTGCAGGACTTTTCGACGCAATACCTGCTTCCTGAACGGGCAGGCACGTCTGGCGATGGCAACTTCACCAGTCAACGCCATCAACTGGCGGCTCAGGTTGATCTAAAGTATAAAATCCTTAAAGCGGTTACCCTCGAAACGGGCCTCAAGACTACCGGTCAATATTTCACCAGCGATGCAGCCTATTTCAATCTTATCGGCAATAATCGTTTATCGGATCGCGCCCGAACTAATATGTTTGATTATCGGGAAAATATTAACGCGGCTTATGTTCAGGCGTCCAGAACATTTGGCCAGTTTTTGCTAAAAGGTGGTGTGCGGCTCGAAAACACGAATATGGATGGGCATCAGCGAATCCCGGCTGATACCTCATTCCGGATTAATCGCACCGATTTCTTCCCGTACATATTCCTGAGTCGTAAAGTGGCCAAAATTGCCGGTTATGAATTAAGGAGTTACCTGATTTATCGCCGGTCCATAACCCGGCCTACCTACGATTACCTGAACCCGTTTGCCCGTTACGTCGATCAGTATCTTTATGAGGCTGGCAATCCGGCTCTGCGCCCCCAGTTTACCGAAAACTACGAGTTGAATATTAGTGTGGAAGACCGGCCGATTTTTGCCATTGGCCGAAACCACACACAGGATATTTTCACGAATGTGGTGTATCAGGACCCACAAAATCGACGCATCGCCTATCGAACGTACGACAATCTGGGGACAAACCGGGAGACTTATTTCCGGGTTCTGGGCGCAATTCCGCCGATCAATCGCTACTTTTTTGTTGTCGGGGCTCAATTCAATTACAATGAGTATAGCGGTGTTTATGAGAACGCTCCGCTGAATTTCAAGCGGGGCAGCTGGTCATTTTTCACGTTTCATTCCTTCAAAATCGACAAGCGCTCGACGGCAACACTGAACGGTTTTATCCGGACCCGTGGGCAGCTTCAGTTCTACGAACTAAGCAATTTTGGGGTGCTGAATCTGAGCCTGAACCGAAAATTCATGCAGGACAAACTATTGGTAACGCTAACCGCCAACGATCTTTTCTTCACAAATTATTACCAATTTACGTTGCAACAGGGAAGCGTCGTTGCCAATGGCCTTCGTCGGAACGATACCCGGCGGTTTGGGGTAACCCTTCGCTACAATTTCGGCATTCGTAAACGGGAAGAAAAAGTAAATATGTTTACTATTGAACCTCCCAATTCGTAGTTCCCAGCCAGAACGCTTCATCGAGTTTGTTTGTCAGGAGTTGCCGGATCACCGAGCGACTCTTTTTTATGCCATCAACAAAACGCAGGAACATCCGGTTACTCTACTACCAGCTTATATTGTCATTTACCTACTCAACATCACAATGAACCAGGAAGAATTCCGACCCGCATCAAATGATATTCCCGGCCAGCAACTCCCCTACCCGGCCCGGCAGTCCGATATGAACCCGGCACCCGACAGCGATCTGTCAAACTATAAACCGGCGGGCAAACTCACCGATAAAGTAGCCATTATTACCGGAGCCGATTCGGGTATTGGTCGGGCGGTTGCCATTGCTTTTGCCATGGAAGGAGCCGATGTGGCCATTGTTTACAATGAAAACACGGATGATGCCAAATACACGCAGCGAATCGTTGAGCGCAAAGGCCGATCGTGCCTGATCATCAAGGCCGACGTGCGTAATTCAGCCGCCTGTCAGGCAGCCGTACAGCAAACTGTCGATCAGTACGGCAAACTGAACATTCTGATCAACAACGCGGCCTACCAGATGGCGCAGGAAAACATTGAAGACATTACCGAAGAGCAGTTTCGCCGAACGTTCGAAACCAACATCTTCGGTTATTTTTTTATGGTTAAGGCGGCTCTCCCCCATCTGCACGACGGTGATGCCATTGTCAACACAGGAAGTATTGTCGGTATTGTCGGCAATCCGATCCTGATCGATTACACCGCATCGAAAGGAGCGATCCATGCCTTTACCAAATCGCTGGCCATTCAGTTGGGGAAACGGAACATCCGCGTAAATTGCGTCGCGCCGGGCCCCGTCTGGACACCGAACATTCCGGGAACAATGCCTGAAGATGAAGTTAAAAACTTTGGACACGAGGTAGCTCTCGCCCGGCCCGGACAACCCGAAGAACTGGCTCCGGCCTACGTGCTACTAGCTTCCAGCGAAGGGAGTTTCATAACCGGCAGCATCGTTGAGGTAACAGGGGGGAAACTGGGCTAAAAAAATTAACCTTATTCTGTCTATAGTAAACGGCTACCGATCTTTTTATCAGTAAGATCACCCTACTTGCAGACTCTCTGAACCATACATGTCGAACGCTCACATGCTACCTCATTATCCTGAAGGCACCGTCCGTACCCTGCTTACGACCGACTTAGTCACTGAAGCCACGCGACAGGTTCTAACTGACCGGCTGAATGCACCTCTCCGACTGCCAACCTTCTTTTCGTCGGACGATTTCGCGTTACTGGATGCTGTTTGCAACCGGCTTATTCCTCAGGATGAGCCGAAAACACGTATTCCTGTTGCCGAAGGTATTGACGAGCGTTTGTCAAAAAATACGACCAATGGCTGGCGGTATGATAGCATGCCGAACGACGGGGATGCATTTAAACTAGGGCTGAAGGGAATAAATGAAAGCGCTTTGGCTATGTTCCAACAGCCGTTTCTTACTTTATTGGGCGATCAACAGGATCAGATTTTGAGAGCTGTTCAGGTGATGGAAGCCCCCGGCGAGGTCTGGCAGAATCTGCCTGCGGATCGTTTTTTTGAAGAGCTATTGGCCGAAGCTGTCGAGAATTATTACAGTCATCCAGTAGCTCAGGAAGAAATCGGCTATGTTGGTATGGCCGACACGCCCGGCTGGAAACGCCTGGATTTGAATCAGCTGGAAGATCGCGAACCACGATTAGAATAAGTTACATGAACGTTTGCCAGCACACCTAATCATACCCCTCCCACGATCTATTCTACATTATTCATTACGCAATGCCCTATAAATCCTCTGAAATCGTTGATGCCGTTGTGATCGGAACTGGTGCGGGTGGAGCCCCCCTGCTGGCACGTCTGGCCAAAGCAGGACTGAAAGTTGTTGCGCTTGAAGCGGGCAAACAATGGAATCCGGCTCATGATTTCCCAACCGATGAAAAAGCACAGGCTAAACTCTTCTGGAATGATGAGCGGCTGAGCGCTGGAAATGATCCACTCCCATTCGGAAGTAATAATTCCGGAACAGGAGTCGGTGGTTCCACACTTCACTATACCGCTTACACGCCCCGCGCACAACCCGACGACCTCCGGATTCGAACGGAGTTTGGCGTGGGCGAAGACTGGCCGCTCGGCTTTGATCAGCTCGAACCGTACTACGACGAAGTCGAACAGTTTCTGGGGGTTTCGGGACCATCACCTTACCCCTGGGGGCCAGCCCGTAAACAAGCCTATGCCTTAGGTCCATTGCCTGTCAATGGCGCAGGCCAGTTAATGGAGCGAGGTTGTAAGGAGGTAGGAATCAAAACATCCCCGGCGGCCAATGCAGCTCTGTCGGCGGGTTATTATCAGGAAGGGGTTGGACACAGGCCGGCTTGTGCAAACCGTGGCTTTTGTCAGGCGGGTTGCAACATAGGGGCCAAAGCCAGCATGGACGTAACATATATTCCCCTGGCGGTACATTACGGGGCCGAAATTCGGCCGGAATGTTTCGTGACACAACTCGTAAAAAGTCAAGCGGGTACGCTAAGCGAGGTGGTTTATATGCGCAATGGACAGGAAGAGAGGCAGCGGTGCCGGTTTGTATTTCTCTGCGCAGGAACGATTGAAACAGCCCGATTGCTGCTTCTGAATGAGCTTGCCAACAGCAGCGGACAGGTTGGTCGAAATGTTATGGCCCATCCGGGTCTGCAAATATGGGGCGAATTTGACGAGGATATACGACCGTACAAGGGTATTCCCGGAGCGCTTATTTCGGAAGACATGCACCGACCAGCCGACGCTGATTTTGTAGGTGGTTATTTGCTTCAATCCATCGGTGTCATGCCGGTTACGTACGTAAGCCAAATGGCACGGGGCAGGGGCTTGTGGGGACAGGATCTTAAACGGGCGGCATTGGCTTACAATCACGTTGCGGGCATCAACATTCTGGGCGATTGCCTCCCCTACGACCACAATTATCTGGAATTATCGGACGAAAAAGACATCCGTGGACTACCCAAACCTCGTATCTACTTTTCGAACGGTGAAAGCGAAGAACGCATGACTGCCCATGCCAATAAGGTCATGCGGGCTATCTGGGATGCTGCCGGAGCCCGAAATGTCTGGGCTTTCCCCCGAAATGCACACGTCATTGGCACCTGCCGTATGGGAAACGACGCCAGCACGGCCGTGGTCAATGCCAATGGGCAATCGTTCGATATTCCGAACTTGTATATCAGCGATAATTCAACATTCCCCAGCGCTCTGAGCGTCAATCCGGCGCTGACAATTATGGCGCTGGCTCTTCGAACGGCAGATCGCTTTTTGGAACAGTGGAAATAAAGCGGCAGGAAATCCGCTCTTGACCAGCACCAATTGTGGGCTTACTCCCGCACATCAACGTTATGAAACAAAAGGGCTTTCTGGAGAACATTAAAAAGAAGTTTGGTGACGGCAACTACGAAGGCGATCAATTCGGCGGAGCCGGAGGTCACGATGGTAGCGGCCCACCAATCGACAATCCGAGTAACTTCATGTTTGCAACGGGCATCGAATGCTCGTATCCAACGATTCAGAACGGCACGGTCCGGCGCGATCAACTCCGCGAATGTGGCCATTATGATCGCTGGCAGGAAGATTTGGGGCTCGTAAAAGAGATGGGTCTAAACGTATTGCGTTATGGCCTTCCTTACTACAGCATTCATCTGGGTCCGGGCAAATTCGACTGGAGTTTTGCCGATCTAGCAATGGCCGAAATCAAACGGCTCGGCATCATCCCGATTCTTGACCTGATGCACTTTGGCGTTCCGGATTGGGTTGGTAATTTTCAGAATCCCGAGCTACCGATTCATTTTGCTGAATATGCCGAAGCCGTCGCCAAGCGCTACCCCTGGGTTCGTTACTATACACCTGTTAACGAAATTTACGTCACGGCCCGAATCAGTGGCAAAGATGGTGTCTGGAACGAGCAGCTTAAGACAGATAAAGGCTTTGTCACGGCGCTCAAACACTGCGTAGCTGCCAGTATAATGGCGAATCAACAGATTGCCAAGCATCGAAACGATTGCGTTATTGTGCAGAGCGAGAGTGCCGAATACACACATGAACTCTGCGCAACACCTTCGTTTCAAACCAATTTAGATAACGAACTTCGCTTCCTGTCGCTCGATCTTCTGTACGCCAATCCACCCTCCGCTACGGTAGCGATGTATATGATGGATAACGGTCTTACGCGCGAGGAATACAACTGGTTTATGGCAGGCAAGCCACCCGGCTACCAGATCATGGGCAACGACTATTATGGTCGTAATGAGCGCATTAAACTTCCAGATGGCTCCATTAAAACGTCGATGGACGTGCTGGGATGGTATGAAATCACCAAAGATTACTACGAACGCTACCGAATGCCGGTTATGCATACGGAAACGAATGTATTTGAAGCCGACCAGGCCCCAATCTGGCTTTATAAACAATGGGTTAGCGTGCTGCGAATGCGTCGGGATGGCGTGCCGGTACTGGGGTTCACATGGTATAGCCTGATCGATCAGATCGACTGGGATTCTCAACTGGCAGTCGTTAACAACAATGTCAACGCCTGCGGGCTATATGACCTCAACCGCAAGCCCAGGCCCGTAGCCGAAGCTTACAAAAGCCTGCTGAAGGAGTTTGGTCAGATTACGATCGTTCCATACGGCGAAATGCTTGAAATAACGGATCAACCGGCCAGGCTTAAAACACAGGTTTAATAGTCAGATTCAGCCCGTTCCAATGCGTATTTCAGTCAACAACAACCAACTCAACGTCCTGGAGAAGGGAAGCGGCTCGCCAACGCTTGTCTTCATGCACTATTTCGGCGGTTCTGCCCTCGAATGGAAGTCTGTGCTAACCAGCTTGTCTGTCTATTATCGCTGCATAGCGGTCGATTTGCGCGGTCACGGTGATTCTGATGCACCGGATACGGGGTATTCCATTGACAACATGGCCGACGACATTGCCGATTTGCTAGCGGTTCTGCAAGTAACGGATTTCGTATTGGTCGGTCATTCCATGAGCGGAAAAGTGGCGCTGGCGCTGGCCGCTCGTCAGCCTTTAGGTCTTAGGTCGCTGATACTCATATCACCTTCTCCGCCTGTACCCGAGCCAATCCCTGACGACGAGCGTCAAAAATTGCTGGACGGATACGGCAAGCGTTCATCGGCAGAGCAGACGCTTAAGAATATTACAGCGGTTTCAGTTTCCAAAACGATTCAGGAACAGATTATTACCGACGATCTTCGGACATCTAAATCAGCCTGGAACGCCTGGCTCCTGGCAGGAAGTAAGGAAGACATTTCCGTTCGTATGAATTTGATTCATGTTCCAGTTGCTATACTTGTTGGCTCTGAAGACCGCGCGTTGCCGCCTGATGTTCAGACCAGATTAGTAATGCCTTTTTTAAAAAATGCCACGTTAGATACGATCGAAGGGGCCGGCCACTTGCTTCCCTGGGAAATTCCGGATGTATTAGCGGATTTTATCCAGAAAAAATGCGCGTTGATTTGGCCATAATAAAACAATCGCTTTATCTTTGTGGCCTCCCTTCGGGGTGTAGCGCAGCCTGGTAGCGTGCTACGTTCGGGACGTAGAGGTCGTGGGTTCGAATCCCGCCACCCCGACAGCAGCAAGAATGTAACGTATCGAAAGCATACTCAAGACAAGCAATGAATAACTCGATTAACAACATGATTTGGTGGTGGCACTCTTCTCACGGGGGATGAGGGTTGCCGCTATTGTTGTTGATCAACAAATATAAGTAAGGCTCACCGTCATCCCGGTGAGCTTTTTTTGTGCCCTTATTTTACCCGATCCAACAGCTTTTGACAAAACGATTAACTATGGAACCCATTACCTCAACCGCCTACCAGGTTATTAGCCGCCACAAGCGGATGTTAGCCGACATTATCACGCCGGTTAGCATTTACCTACGCATCCGCGACCGCTTTCTGAACAGCATTCTGCTCGAAAGCTCCGACTATCACGGCAACGACAATAGTTTTTCCTACATCGCCTTTGATCCGGTTGCCCGGTTTTCCTATGACGTCGGAAAGCTGACGGTCAAAATGCCGGGCGAAGACGAACAGACCCGTGAACTACCGGAACAGAAAGACATGCTGGATGCGCTTCAGCAATTCAAGGATAGTTTTCAGCACGAGAAGGCTCCCTTTTCATTCATTACCAATGGGCTGTTCGGCTACTTTGGCTATCCGGCGGTACAAAGCTTTGAGGACATTAGCCTTCATGCACCCATTCCGACAGAAAACCAGATTCCGGCAGCGGTTTTTATGGTTTACCGGTATGTGCTGGCCATCAATCACTTCAAAGACGAGCTGTATCTGTTTGAGCACAGCTACCTCAGCAACGGTGATACGCAAACGGAGAGCACGCTCGATTACATCAGCGATCTGATCACAGGCCGTAACTATCCAACCTATTCCTTTACGCCTGCTGGCCCCGAACAATCGAATTTTACCGACGATCAGTTTCGATCGGTTATTCAGAAAGGGAAAGACCATTGTCAGCGGGGCGATGTGTTCCAGATCGTTTTATCACGCCGTTTTTCGACACCCTTTGCGGGCGATGAGTTCAACGTCTACCGGGCCTTGCGATCGTTGAACCCCTCCCCTTACCTCTTTTATTTCGATTACGGCAATTACAAACTCTTCGGCTCATCACCTGAATCACAAATCGTTGTCAAAGACCGTAAGGCGACCATTTACCCCATCGCCGGGACTTTCCGGCGCACCGGCGACGACCTCCACGACGCCGAACTGGCCCAGAAGCTCTATGACGATCCGAAAGAATCGGCCGAGCATGTGATGCTGGTCGATCTTGCCCGCAATGACCTTAGCCGCAACTGTGATGTCGTAAAAGTTGAGACGTTTAAAGAGGTTCAATACTATTCGCACGTCATTCACCTTGTCTCGAAAGTGGTTGGTAACCTAACCGAAACCGCCGATCCGCTCCAAATCGTGGCCGAAACGTTTCCGGCCGGAACACTTTCGGGAGCCCCCAAACATATGGCGATGCAACTGATTGACCGTTACGAAAACCTAAGCCGCAGCTTTTATTCGGGCAGTATTGGCTATATGGGTTTCGATGGCGAATTCAACCACTGCATCATGATACGGACCTTTATGAGCAAAGACAATACGCTTTATTATCAGGCCGGAGCTGGAGTAGTTGCCAAGTCGGTCGTTGAAAGTGAATTACAGGAGGTACATAACAAACTGGCCGCGCTTCGGATGGCCATTGAACAGGCAAAAACACTTTAACCAATGAAGACTGTAGAATAAGTTCATCACATGAAATCTACTCTTCACGCTTAATCTCATGAAACTTCTAGTCCTAGATAATTACGATTCCTTCACCTACAATCTCGTATATATTCTGCGGGAATTGGGCGAAAAGCCGGATGTGATTCGGAACAACAAGATTACACTTGAGGACGTCGGCCAGTATGACAAGATTCTACTTTCACCAGGGCCGGGTATTCCATCTGAAGCGGGCATTATGCAGGATCTTGTGACCGAATACGGGCCAACCAAGAGTATTCTCGGCATCTGCCTCGGCCATCAGGGTATTGGCGAGGCTTATGGTGCCCGACTCGAAAACCTCGGCGATGTTTTGCATGGCGTCGCCCACCGCGCTACCGTAACCGATTCATCAGAGCGTCTCTTTACCGACATTCCCGATGTATTAACAGTAGGTCGTTACCATTCCTGGACCGTTGTTCCGGATTCAATGCCTGCCGATCTCCGGATCACGGCCGTAGACGAATATGGTCGCGTGATGGGCCTGACACACATTCGTCACGATGTGAGAGGGCTGCAATTTCATCCAGAATCCGTTCTGACCGAGAACGGTGTGAAGATGATCGAGAACTGGCTGACGGCATGAAACTGAATGAAATCGTTCCCTGGGGCCGAACATTCGACGAATACCAGCGAATGTTTAACCTGACTGCCAGCGATTTGACAAAACGCATGCTGGGAGTTGGTGATGGACCGGCCAGTTTCAATGCCGAAAGCACAGCGGCTGGCCATTCGGTGGTTTCGATTGACCCGGTTTATGTCTTTTCAGCAAAGGAACTTGAAAAACGGATTAGCGACACCTACGAGACAGTAATTGAACAAATGCATAAAAATGCGGATCACTATAACTGGTCAGCATTTCAAGATGTCGATCAACTAGGTCGTGAACGAATGAAGGCAATGAACCTATTTCTGAGCGATTACGAGCAGGGAAAGCAGCAGGGTCGCTACCTGTCGAATCAGTTGCCCAAACTGCCTTTTACGAATCAGTCGTTTGACTTAGTGTTGTGTTCGCACCTGCTTTTCCTGTATTCAGAACAGCTTTCGGAAGCGTTCCATCTGGAGTCAATACACGAGCTAAGCCGAATCGCTGGTGAAATCCGCATTTTCCCGCTGATTTCACTAACTGGAAAGCCATCACCTTATCTGGATCGAGTTTCGGCCGACTGTCGGGCCAACGGCATTCAGGTCGATATTATACCTGTTGATTATCATTTTCAAAAAGGAGCGTACCAAATGATGCGCCTAACCAAACGAGTTGACTAATCATTTTTCTCTTTTACCCCTGGTCTATGAAAGCCATTCTAAACCACTTGTTTGAATACAAATTCCTTACCAAAGACCAGGCCCGCGAAGTATTGCTGGGCATTGGTCGGGGGGAATATAATCCGGCGCAGATCGCATCGTTTCTGACTGTTTATATGATGCGAAGCCTTCGTCTGGAAGAGCTGGAAGGTTTTCGGGACGCCATGCTTGAACTCTGCCTTCCGGTCGACCTTGCGGCCTATGATCCCATGGATCTTTGCGGAACAGGGGGCGATGGCAAGGACACGTTCAACATATCGACCTTATCGTCTTTTGTGGTTGCAGGCGCCGGTCAATGTGTGGCGAAGCATGGCAATCATGGCGTATCATCGCTAGTTGGCTCATCAACTGTTATGGAACGGCTCGGCTATCAGTTTACCAATGATGTGGGTGAGTTGCAGCGTAAGATGGAAACAGCCGGTATTTGTTTTCTCCATGCGCCCCTGTTTCACCCGGCGATGAAAAACGTGGCTCCTATTCGGCGGGATCTGGGAGTGAAGACATTTTTCAATGTGCTGGGTCCAATGATTAACCCTGCAAGGCCTCAAAAACAGCTCGTTGGCGTGTTTAACCTTGAATTGGCGCGATTATATGCGTACCTTTATCAGCAAACCGATAAGCGCTTTATGATACTCCATGCGCTCGACGGTTACGATGAGATTTCGCTGACAGGTCCGTTTAAGGTCATCAGCAATCAGACAGAGCAGGTTCTTATGCCTGATCACCTGGGAATGAGCACATTATCGCCTGAATTGCTGGCAGGTGGGCAAACACTCGATGAGTCGGCACAGATATTTATGAATGTGCTTAACGATGAAGCGACAATAGCTCAGAAACAGGCTGTTCTGGCTAATTCGGCGATGGCACTGCTGGCGGCTGGCCAGGTTACTACGCGGGAAGATGCGGTAGCTATGGCTCGCGAATCGCTGGAAAGTAAACGGGCGTTGGCATGTTTTAAGAAATTGATAAACTAATTAGACGCAAGAGAAAAGCACAAAGACAACCGACAGATAAGCAAGCTTTTCGTCCAGCGTCTTACGCCCTCTTACTCCATATGACGATTCTTGACAAAATCATTGCCCAAAAGCGAATCGAAGTAGAGCAGCGTAAAGCTACCACTCCAGCCTCTGTGCTGGAACAGATGCCCGACTTCAAACGGCAGCCCCTATCAGCGCGTGAAGCGATTCAGGGTTTGCATTCTACGGGTATCATTGCCGAATTTAAGCGTAAATCTCCTTCTAAAGGCATTATTAACGATCAGGCCGACGTAGCCATTACGACTCAGGGTTACATACAGGCGGGTGCTGCCGTGTTATCGGTCTTGACCGACGAACCTTTTTTCGGTGGCACTCCTGCCGATCTGCAAGCCGCCCGACTGGCTAATCCATTGACGCCAATTCTTCGGAAAGACTTTATTATTGATCCGTATCAACTTCTCGAAGCCAAAGCCTGGGGAGCCGATCTTATATTATTGATTGCTGCCTGTCTGACGCCTGCTGATGTATTGGAGTTTAGCCAGCAGGCACAGGATCTCGGGTTGCAGGTACTACTCGAAGTTCACGATGAGGACGAACTCGACCAGACGCTGTGTGTCAGTGTCGATCTGGTTGGCGTAAATAATCGTAATCTCAAGACGTTTACTACGTCCATCGATACGTCATTACGATTGGTTGAGCGGATTCCAGACACGTTTGGAAAGATAACAGAAAGCGGTCTGCACGACGCAGAAACCATGTACACATTATTTCGTGCAGGTTTCGACGGGTTTCTGATTGGCGAAGCATTTATGAAAACCGCCGACCCTGCCGCTGCTTTACGATCGCTAGTAACCGATTTTACTTCACGCATGCCCACCTTTGCAAACTCGTTTACGTCATGAAAATAAAAGTGTGCGGTCTGAGAGACGCTGAGAACCTGAAAGAGATTGCCGCCCTTGGCCCTGATTTTGTCGGATTTATTTTCTACGATCAGTCGCCCCGCTTCGTAGGTGATGATCTGAACGAAGAAGTGGTGAAAGCCTTACCCCGTTCGATTCGGAAAGTAGGCGTGTTTGTGAACGCTAGTCCCGATTATATTCTTCGAAGCGTTAAGAAGTATGATTTTCAGTACGTTCAACTCCACGGCAACGAAAATCCGGAATATTGCCGCAGCCTGCGGAATCGGGGATTGAGTCTCATTAAAGCGTTTCGAGTCGATGAGTCGTTCAACTTTTCGATGCTGAATAACTATAAAGCCCACTGCGACTTTTTTCTGTTCGATGCCAAAGGAGATCAGCCGGGCGGTAACGGCGTCACGTTCGACTGGAGTATCCTGAACCGTTACGACAACGAAAAACCCTTTTTCATTAGTGGCGGCATTGGTCTGGACAATCTTGATCAGTTGGCGGCTCTGAAAGGGATGAAGCTCTATGGAGTAGACGTTAATAGCCAGGTCGAAATCTCACCAGGCGTAAAAGATGTCGCCAAAGTGAAAGAACTTATTACCCGCCTTCGCCCAATCGAGGAGGAGGAAACAGTCTAAGCGGAACGGGCAACTGTTAGTTAGTTTCTCGTGTCAAATGCCTAAACAACAACGCCGATGGAAACGACGAACAAGCAGCAATTAGAACACATTCCTACCATAAAGGAGCAGGGTTCAAATGTCTATAAACCAGAAGATATTAAACGCTGGGGCGTTGAGCGGTTTTTAAATGAGATTTCACCCGAGGAGCCCTTTCACTTTGGCATTGACTTTTCTGAGGACGAAAACCAGCGAACGGATGAGATTTTGGAGGAAGAAAAAAACCGTAAATGATATACATTGAGATTTGTAATAATTGTTCATTACTTATCTTGAAGGCTATAGTACCTGGAAAAATTTATCGGTGTAGACATGACTGAATTTCAGTCTCTTTAAGTTTGTGCCGACAAATGAATACATCCATCCATGGTTTACGACACCAATCTCTTACTACAAGCGATCCGGAAGGGGCTTACTGTACCCAACAGACTAATCATTCAATTGTAGTAGCTGGTGAGCTCGAAACACTGGCGTTGAAATCAGATTGGGGCATTCAGAAAGTGTATCGGATGAAATTTCTGCTCAATACCTACCCAATTGCTGATATTACACTCCCCATTACTGAGGTCTATGGACAAATAGATGCTTTTAGTCAAGGAAAATTAAAAGACAAACAGCTTAGTATGTCGCCCCGCAACATGGGCAAAAACGACATCTGGATTGCTGCTACTGCGCTCTATCTGGATTTGGAACTACACACAACCGATAATGACTTCAATCACCTCCCAGCTCTGGGATTGCGTTTAGTAAAGCATTGATTATCATGCAAACCACTCTTGAATCAACAACCTCTTTCGAGGTTACCGAGAAAGGCTTTTATGGCCATTTCGGCGGAGCATTCATTCCTGAAATGCTCTATCCAAATGTCGAAGAACTACGGCAGAACTACCTTCAGATTATAGCAGATCCTGCATTTCAGGCTGAGTTCTGGCAATTGCTGGAAGATTATGTCGGACGGCCAACCCCGCTGTTTCTGGCCAAACGACTTTCCGAGAAACTTGGCGCAACGATTTACCTCAAGCGTGAGGATTTGTGTCATACGGGAGCGCATAAAGTCAATAATACGATCGGCCAGATTCTGGTGGCACAACGGCTTGGTAAGAAACGAATTGTGGCCGAAACGGGCGCTGGTCAGCATGGTGTCGCTACGGCAACCGTTTGCGCTCTGATGGGTCTGGAATGCATTGTTTACATGGGCAGCATTGATATGGAACGCCAGAAGCCCAATGTTGACCGGATGCGGATGCTGGGCGCTACTGTTGTGCCAGCCACATCGGGTAGCCAGACTTTGAAAGATGCGACCAACGAAGCCATGCGGCACTGGATCAACAACCCGGTCGATACGCATTACATCATTGGCTCGGTCGTTGGGCCGCACCCTTATCCTGACATGGTCGCGCGATTCCAGTCGGTTATATCACAGGAAATCAAGAAACAACTGCTTGCCAAGACGGGTAGCGAAAATCCGGATTATGTCGTCGCCTGTGTTGGTGGCGGCAGTAATGCTGCCGGTACGTTTTTCCACTATCTGAATGAACCGTCGGTTCGTCTGGTTGCAGCGGAAGCGGCAGGGCAGGGTGTTACTTCGGGGCATTCGGCCGCAACAACAGCTCTCGGTAAACCGGGGGTGCTGCACGGAAGTCGCACGATATTGATGCAAACCGAAGATGGTCAGGTTATTGAACCATATTCCATTTCGGCCGGATTGGATTATCCCGGAATTGGCCCTCTTCATGCTCATCTGTTTGATTCTGGCCGGGGTGATTTTTACGCGATCACGGACGACGAAGCCCTACAGGCTGGGTTTGAACTGAGTAAGCTCGAGGGGATTATTCCCGCACTGGAATCAGCCCATGCGCTGGCGGCCCTGTCTAAAATGGGACTAAAGCAGACAGATGTCGTGGTTGTTTGCCTGTCGGGCCGGGGTGATAAAGATTTAAGTACGTATTCAAAATATTTATAGCCACTGACGGGCGGGCGAAAATCTGCAATGGTTAGTAATTGCCTATAACTACGGGTTTTCACCCGCGTTACGATGACACAAGAATTGACTCAAAACCGCATCATCGAACTGTTTACGCAGAAAAGCGAACGGTTGTTGAATGTATATTTCACAGCCGGATTCCCGGAACTTGCTGATACAGTAACCGTTCTACGCGGCTTACAGGAAGCTGGCGTAGATATTGTCGAAATAGGAATGCCCTATTCGGACCCCGTTGCCGATGGCGAAACCATTCAGCAAAGCAATGGAAAAGCACTGCATAATGGCATGTCGCTAAAAACGCTGTTTACACAGTTAGCCGGTTGTAGAAGCGAAATAACCGTACCGATTCTGCTAATGGGGTATATCAATCCTGTTCTGCAATTTGGTGTGGAAAACTTCTGCCAAAAATGCCAGGAAGTTGGCGTAGATGGCGTTATTCTGCCTGATCTTCCGCTTGATCTTTACCTGGCGGAGTATGCACCGATTTTCCGCGAATATGGGATTCTGAATGTGAACCTGATTACACCCCAAACCTCCGAAAGCCGCATCCGGCACATTGATGAAGAGTCGGACGGGTTTATTTATATGGTTTCATCGGCCAGCATTACCGGCTCCGTAAAAGGTGTTAGCGACTCCATGAAGGGGTATTTCGAGCGAATTCAGGCCATGAATCTACGAAATCCGCGCCTGATCGGTTTTGGTATCAATAACCACGAAACCTTTGATACGGCCAGCCAATATGCCAATGGTGCCATTGTTGGCAGCGCTTTTATCCGACATCTGGAAGAAAAAGGTACTTCGGCGGAGAGCATTCGGGCCTTTGTGCAGACGATTCGCGCCTAGCGCCTTACCTTTGTAGCATGAATGCTGATATAAATTTTGATAAATCGTCCGACGGTCTCCTTCCCGCTGTAATTCAGGATGCCGAAACCGGCAAAGTGCTGATGCTGGGCTACATGAATCGGGAAGCATACGATAAAACCGTTACCGATAAGATTGTAACTTTTTTTAGTCGAAGCAAACAGCGGCTTTGGACAAAAGGCGAAACATCGAACAATTTTCTACACGTTCGCGAAATTCTGGTAGACTGCGATGGTGATACGTTATTAATCAAAGCCAACCCGGCCGGACCCGTTTGCCATACGGGCGCCGACACGTGTTTTGACGAAGAGAATCAAGGCAAAGGCCAGTTTCTGAACTACTTGCAAAGCATCATTCACGACCGGAAGGTTAATCCGTCCGATAAATCGTATACAACAACCCTATTTAACCGGGGAGTTAATAAGATTGCTCAGAAAGTAGGGGAAGAAGCTGTTGAGCTGGTCATTGAAGCGAAAGACGACAACGACGATTTGTTTAAAGGCGAGGCAGCCGACTTGCTGTTTCATTTTCTGGTTCTTCTGGAACAGAAAAATATGCATTTAGACGACATTGTTGCCGTATTGCAGTCTCGCCATCAAAAACAATAGATTCGGGTTTACGGTTTGTTGTTCGACGTTGTCACGCATCAGAGCGGTGATTGAGCAACGTTGCTCACCAAACACAAGCTTCTTTTCATGGGACTGATTATTCGTATTCTCATCAGCGCGGTGGCCGTTTATGTCGCCAGTTTATTCATTCCAGGCATCTCGGTAACGGGCGGAGCCAGCACGTATTTAGTCGTAGCAATCGTTCTCGGCTTATTGAATGCCTTTGTCAAGCCGATCTTAACCGTTTTGACCATTCCCATTACGATTATAACGCTCGGCTTATTTTTGATCGTTATCAATGTGCTAATGGTGTATCTGACTGATTCACTCGTTAGTGGATTTCATGTAAGCGGTTTCATTGCTGCTTTACTCTTCAGTATTGTTGTTTCGCTGGTAACAGCCTTACTTGATGCCATTATTTAAGCAAGAAATATACAGTTAGGTCTTTCGCTTCGAGCCATGACACCGCAACCGCGGACGGTGTTTTTTTATGCATTATTAACAACCGTGGCACGGCTTGAAGCGAAAGACCTAACTATCAGTAAAAAAGCAATCCGGGCAAACAGGTATCAAACGAACCAATTTGCCCGGATTGCTTTTTTACATTCAAACTCTTTTTACAACGTAGTCTGCTCATCATGACCTTCATTGAAACACCCAATGCGCCTAAACCAGGCGGTCACTATTCACAGGCGGTTGTACACGGTGATTTAGTGTATTTATCCGGTATTTTACCCATTACGCCCTCCGGCGAAAAACTTACTGACGCCACTTTTTCGGAACAAACAGAGCAGATCCTGAAAAATCTGGACGCCATTCTGCAAGCTGCTGGAAGTACCCGCGATAAAGTGATAAAAGTAACCGTATTTATTGCCGATATCAGCGCCTGGGGAACCGTCAACCAGGTGTATACCCAATTTTTTGGCGATCATCGGCCAGCTCGCTCGGTTGTGCCCGTCCTACCGCTCCATTATGGATTTGGTATCGAGCTAGAAGCCATTGCCGCCCTTTAGAGAGCAATGGCTTCCACGCGTTACTTCACGTTCACCCGTTCACCAGCGGAATGAGCCGCAAATTCCGGCGCATAGAAACACTGAACGGTAGCAACACCCGCCGAAAAGTCACCCGTTTGGGCTACCCGAAGATCATATTCAAACACATGCGTTCCTACGGGAAGGTGACTCATGAAAAAATCGGTACTGGCATCACGCGGAGATTCGTAATAACCCAACCCATTCTGATACTTATAGCCCGATAATGCGGCAACAGGCTCAAACCCAGACGCCCTGCCATCTTTCAGGTGAACGTATTCCATTGCCCGATCCGTCTTTAGAATTAACCGAACTTTGATCAGATCGCCGGGCTTGAGTGCTGTTTGCGGGGTTACCGGCGTTATCACCGGGCCTTTCGGTGAATCGTGCTGCACATAAAGTGTCTTCTGAACCGATAGCCCGGCACTTCCGGGCATAACCCGATCGAGCGGTTCGAAATGTTGCCAATACAAAGCACCCCAGGCTGGACCATCAGCCTTTTTGGTGATTTGAATAACGCCCATCTCCGGTTTGATTTCAGACGCAGCGTATGTCACTTTCTGGTATCCTGTGATCGTCTCGGTTTTTGTTACCCGACTTTCAATGGACTGTCCGCCAAGGCTTACCTGCGTATTCGGCTTTGTATCGAGCCAGTCGCTTCCCCGGAGCAACAACGCATAAATAGCCTCCGTGGTGGCTTTGGTCGATGACCATGACTGCGTTTGTTTCTGACGGAGGAGCCAACGCTTCATGTTATCGACCATGGCGCGATCCTGTTTGATCTCATCAAACGCTTCGATCAGGTACGCCTGTGTTTCGATAGGCGTCTGATACCAGTACAATCCGCTGGTATTATCGGGCCAATAGGTACCCAACTCCTCCGATTGCCGCGTCCGTTCGAGCAGTGATCGTAAAATAGCGATCGGTGTCACTTTATCACCAAACCGATGCAGCGCCATTGCCGAAAGCGCCTGCCCCTGTAGGCTTTGCTTCAGCCAATCGTCGGCCACGCGCTGCTTCAGAAAGGCAAGCATATCTTTATCCACTGGCTTGTCGAGATAAAAACTGCGGGCGTAGAGGTACTGAATGGCCGAAAAATACCGCAATGGGGTTGCTTTGTCTTTCCTCTGCTCCTGAACCCATCGCTTCATTTCAGCATCCGCATAGTGAATAGCATTCGTTTGCATCTCGCTCAGGTCAGTCTGCATTTCGTCTGGGAAATGAACGCCCAGCTTCTGCAAATGCCCGAATCCACCCAGAACATGCAAGGTCATAGTAAGGTTTGGCTCCATACCACCAAACCACCGAAAACCTCCGCCAGACGTCTGTAATTGTTGCAGTTTCTCGAAAGCCCTTTCCTGCTCAGCCGCCATCCGGTTTTGATCGAGCAATTGGCCTAATTGCGCTTGTCGAGCCGATTCTGATCGGGCGTCGGCCAGCCAGGGTGAATTTTCGAGGGCAACGGCTCTGAGTTCCTCATTCGATTGGAGTGGGCTTTTAGGCGGATTTTTCTGCCATTCGGCAATGACCTGTTTAAAGGCCGGTTTGCTACCAACAATATGAGCCGCCAGGCTATTAGCATATAAACGGCTGAACAATTGTTCGGCACATTCGTAACGGTATTCCATCAGATATGGCAGCGACTGCAGGGCATACCACGTTGGATTGCTCGTCACCTCAACCGTTAGCCGTTCATGCTGGACGGGTAATTCTGGATTTAAGTTTGTCAGCCCTTTTAGCTTGAATTCTTTCGTTTCCCGGCCATTTACCCAAAATGGCTGCGTATCGGTTACGAGCATCCGATTGGGTAATACAGGCACAGTAAATTCCTCACCGTCAGTGAACGTACCCGATTGGGCAGTCAATCGGCAGGTCACAGTTTCCAGTCCCGCAGGAATAACGAGCGTCCAACCGACGGCTTGCCCTTGCCCGGCGGCTACCGTAGCTGACGTTTGCAGGCTTGTACGCGCCAGTTTCTGATCAATAGGCTCACCCGTCAATGCGTCAGACAAGCTAAGGTTCGCCAACACAGGCATGGCCTTTCCGGTTAGGTTATTGATGCGGGCCGTTATGCGAATAGTGTCGCCTTCGCGCAGGAAACGGGGGGAATTTGCCGTAATCATCAGCTCTTTCTGCGTTACGATCTCACGTTCCAGCGTCCCTATCTTCAACTCTTTCGTATGAGCAAAGGCCAGCAAACGCCAGCGGGTTAGTGCTTCGGGCATCGTAAATTTCAGAACAACCCTCCCCTGAGCATCCGTTTTGATTTCAGGGATGAAGTAGGCTGTTTCGTTGAAATTCTTGCGGGGGTTGATTAGCTCCGTTTGCTTTTTAGGCGCTTCTTCAGTAGCAGCCTCTTTTGCCAAAGCTTTCCCCGGAGCAAATCCATCGGCCATTGAAGCTGCTGCGGGAGCAGCCATGGCCCGTAAAGTTGGCCCTCCCCCGCAGCCTCCATTCTTTTCTGAGCTCCATAACCCACCACAACGACTTCATTCAGCGAACGGGCATCGGGCATCAATTGCAATGATATCGCTTTTTGCTTGATTGCCACTTCATTGGTCATATAACCGAGCCTCGAAAATAACAATCTGATCTCGCTCGTTTCAGAGTCAGCAGTTAACGCAAAATTCCCATTTGCATCGGATACAGCCCCATTAACCGTACCGAGGATCAAAATGTTGACCCCTTCTACTGCCGTCCCATTTTTTTGTTTCATTGTCCCGCTGATAGCCTTCCCAGCGCGTCGAACTGTTACCCGAATTGCATCGTCTGACACGCCAATAGGGCCGGCAGGATTGCGAACGAATGGCCGATTGCCATAGGGCGCAAACTGGTATCCCATCCATCCTAACTGATCGTAGTGGCGGACCGGAGCAGGTGATTGCGGTTGGTAAGTGTCGATAAGGATGCCACTTGATTGTACGCTGAAACTTCCCGACTGCCAGCCATAAAACGTAGGAAAATAGGAATGATAAACTGATGTTGGCCAGTTAAGCACATCGAATGCATCCAATGATGCATCATAAAGAGTAGCCACCATCTCAGCCGGCACACCATTAAGACCACCAATAGTTAGTATCCACTCCTCCTGCTGGCCAGGTTTAAGTTTATTCCGGAATGTCTGGGTTTCGATGGTGAGTTGCTTGTTGGTAAACGGAACGGTTATCGGTTGTGATTTCTGATATAAGCGTCCGTTCTGTACCATAGAAAAATAGACGCCAAATCCACCCCGTTGTTTTTCGGTAACAGGCAGGGTTACACGCCGGGGACGGCCATCTGTTTTAAACCACTCCTCCCTCACAATGACATGATTTTCTTCGACAGTCATCAGCACCCAACCGGGTTGATTCGTACCAACGAGAAAGATCGCTTCCTCGCCGGGCTCAACAGTAGCTTTACGCGCCTGTACCCATCCATCCGTACGTGCCGATGCGATCGGTTGCTTATCGTCTACTACTGCAAAAAACACACGTTCTTTCGTTGTCTCCCCTGCCGAATCGTTAATGGTCAGTTCTGCTACATAGTCTCCGACTGCATAGCGACTCAAATCGGGCTTAATTAGTGAATCGGCCGGGGTTGTAATGGTTTGTTGCAGCACAGCTTCGCCTTTAGGCCACGAACGGGGATCGTTTTCATTAGCGTAAAGGTCATTAGGGAAGAGCCGTTCAAACTCTTCACGACTCAGCAACTGACGGTCGGGACGCGCCCAGAGCCGATTCCGTAGAGGACGCGTTGGCGCCTGAAGTTTGTAAACTGTGAGTTGCCCTTTCGCAGATACTTTCTCGCCCGACTGATTCGTGATTTTTACCGGAAAAGCAGCGGGCTTATCTTTCTCCACCTGCTCCGGAATCGTTAATTCTGCCTGTAAAGCCGAATAACCGATTTGAAGCGTTTGGGTAGTGCTTCGGGTTTCGCCAGCGCGGTCGGTTACGTCAATCGTTACCTCAAACTCAAAAACGGGATTATCCTGACGCGCCTTTTGTCGGTCAGGCACCGCCGTGAAGACAATGACAACATTACCTTTTCCATCCGTTTGAGCCACCCCATTCGCAATTTCGGCCTGATTTGTAGTACGAGAGCCTCCGCTCCGGGTATGATACCACCAATACCAGCGTTCCCGAAGTTTCCGGACAATTCGATAGCGCACATTGGCCCCATCGACAACGGCCCCGGAAAATGTTTTGGCTTCTGCTGTAAGGATAACCGTCTGTTCGAGCTTAAACGATTGTTTGATCGGCTTAATCTTGACCTCAAACGTTGGTCGTTTGTATTCTTCAACCCGAATGCTGGCCGCCCCAAAAGGAGTCTGAATGGTCATTGTGCCCGTTAATTTGCCGACGGGAGCTGTAAAACTGGAATTGAACGTGCCAAATTCGTTCGTTTTCAGCGTCTGTTGAGTTACCCGTTCGCCATTATGATCGATCAATTCAAGCTTTACATCCCGATTCATCACGACAGCGTATTGATTCATCTGGCCTTCATACAATAGTCCCTTCACATAAATAAGCTGACCTGGCCGGTAGATGGCCCGATCGGTGAACAGGTGCGCCTGGATACGTGGCTGCTCGCCATTCTGGCGATTATTGTAACTATAATGATATTGCTGGTCTGAAAGAAGCGTGTCATTACCCTCGGCTATCAGGTATGAGAATGCCGTTTGTGCCGGCATATCACTTACTGAAATTCTAACCTGGCCATTCGCATCTGTTCGAACCTGTTTCTGACCAGATGCCGCTATTTTAGCCGATTCCACTACGGCGACAGACACGTTCGGCAACGGAGCACCCGTCAAACGATTCGTTACAATTAGTTTTTGCGATGCCTCAGCATTGTTCATTGGCTGAAGTAGGTAACTAAGTCGGGAGACCGAAAAGGTCGAATATTGAACCGATTCTGCTTTCTCCTGAAACTTTTCGTTGGTTATAGCCAACAGTAAATAGTGCCCAACAGGTAGCCCTGTCACTGGCATTTCAACGGAATGACGATTGAGGTCTCCATCATCGGGCAACGTCACTGATTTTTCAGCGATAACGCGACGCTTTAACCAGCTACTAAATTTTTTTCGTTGCTCATCCTCCCCATTATTAATGCGATACGTACCCAGTTCGGACACCGACAACTTAATAATCCGGTAGGTGATTTTGCTTACATTCTGGTAATTTACCAAGGCTCTGAATGGCTGGTCCGGCGCATTTACGCGCTCTACCAGTACGGTATACGAAGATGTAAGGAGCCGGTTTAACAACTGAAAAGCCTGCTGCCCAGCTAATGTTTTAGGAAATCGCCTGACGAGATCCCGGCAGATGTCTGAAGCGTGTTTATTGTTCCAACGAGAAGGGCCAGGATCGACGGATTCAGTGGTTAAATCATCTTCACTGTCCAGTGGCCGGATAGGGCTGCCAAAATTTGCTAAAAACTCCGCCAATTGATACGCATAAATAGCTTCAGCAGGTTGATTTTTATACTGGGCAACCTGTTTTTCGAGCGCTTGACGATATAATGAATCCTTATTGGGCACAACACTATGCTGGTGCACGAACGCCAATCGTAATGCATCAGCATCGGCCAGCGCGGATGGATTGCTATCCGGTAAGTGAAACACTACGAGTTGCTGGTATAAGAGCAGGGCCTGATAACGCCCAGACAAGGAGTCCTGACTCTGAATAATCAGCTTCGCAAATACATCTGGTCCGGCCAGGTAATCAGGTTTATCAAGGTCAAATTTGAAAACAGGCTTCAACAAATCAGGCTCGGTATTCTGGAAGAAGCTGATAGCCCGGTGCGCCAATAGGTCGTAAAGTGTTGGCCGAAGTGGGCGAGCGTCTGCATCGCCTTTTTCCAGAAGCGCGTCAAACTCGGCAAGCGGTGTTTTTTGTAGTAGGTCTTTTGCCCGAACGGAAGCCAGATAAGCCGTCGTTACAGCGCCAACGAGCCGTTGTGCATCCCATGTTCTGAAATCAGCGGTAGAGTCAGTCGTTTTTTCGGGCTTATCCGAAACAGCATTACCTGAACCTTTGGTAGTACGGCCAGTCGTGGCCCGGCCTACCGTGGCACGATCATAAAATTTGTAGCGATTTTGCTGAAAATACTGCCAATAGATGTCGGCCAGCACCGATTGCAGGACCGACTTCGATGGCTCGGGTGTATCCTGAATATCGTTCTGAAGTGATCGTACAAGCTCCACGTAAGCATCTTCGTCGGAATAACTCCGGAAAATCATCCGGTGCATGGCCGCTTTGGCCACTTGCGGATAATTGTGGGTAGCTTTAGCTTCCTTATAAATCCGGTTTGCTATATCGAGCGCTGATTTGGGCAAGCCTTTAGCCGCCAGCGAATCAGCCCGTTTCCAGTCACGCGCATAATCAGGCTGATTTGCCGGAGTGTTCTGATTTTTCTGGGCCGAAGCAGCCAGTGCTAGCAGAACAAAAAATAAAGTCATAATAGGATTCATAGCTTACAGCGAAGGTAGGTCGTTGGGAAAGATGAAAGTACAGTTGTTTTTCCACAACGCTTGCCACTATGATTCTGATTTGAGGGAGAGGGTTTAATATCCTGCTTTTCCCTGGTTATATTTAAAGTCTGTATAATTCGCTTCACTAACTTTACTTGCTATGCCAAATGTTCTGCTTCTTCTCGTCTACATCATTTCTTTGGCGACACCGTCAAAGCCACCCAAAACTTACCCGATTGGGCAGATAAAAACCAACATGGGCGAGGTGCTATTCTGGCTTTACGACGAAACCCCCAGCCATAAGGCCAGTTTCATGAAGCTTGCCAATCAGAATTATTGGGACACACTAACGTTTAACCGCGTAATCAAAAATTTTGTGGCTCAGGGTGGCTGCCCGGATACACCGGCTGGCTTTGCCGACTCCCCTTATTTATTGAAGCCAGAATTCAGACCCACGATTCGGCACATCTACGGAGCCGTTGGCGCTGGCCGCGACAACAATCCGCAAATGCTTTCGGCAGGATGTCAGTTTTACATCGTACAAAACAAAAAAGGCGAACACCGACTCGATGATAAATTTACGGTATTCGGACAGGTCTTTAAAGGAATGGAGGTGATCGATGCGATAGTTGCGGTTAAAACCGATACTACCGATACGCCTTTATCGCCGGTCAAGCTGGATGTCAACGTCATTAACCTCACCGCTCCGGAACTGGCAAAGCTTGGTTATATAGTTAAGTGATTAGGAAAAAAGGTGATCGGAGAATTGGGATCATCAATTCTTCAATCACCTTTTTTAGCCTCTGATACTTATTGCTTTAATAGAAACGCCGTCAAATCAGCTAATTGCTGGTTAGTCAGACCCATTGCTGTAGGGTCAGGCATGAGACTGGTCTTGTATTGCCGACGCGAAAAAACCTGATTTGTTGGAATCGAATGTTTCTGGCCTTTAAGACCCTTTATGACAACGGACTGCTCTCCATCGCTAACCAGAAAACCGTAGTAGGTTTGCCCACCTTTAGTAGTAATGAGCCAGGGTTCGTAACCAAATGCAATACCAGCGCTTGGGTTGATAATGGCATCCAGCAGCCCATTTTTATCGAATTTCTGGTGAATCTGCGTTAGGTCAGGCCCAATATCATTCCCTTGCTGGCCATGCCGATGGCAGGTGATACAATTCGTTCTAAAGACCGTCCGGCCTGCCCGTTCGTCACCCGTTAGCATGGCTACTTTACCAATCGGCGAATCTGGCTCTGATCCATTGGCTGTTTTAGAGACAGTGGGCTCACTTACCGTTGTTTTGGCTGGTTCGTTCTGGGCCGAAATCACAGGTGTAGAAGGGGTGGCAACGGCGGCTGTGGCCGAAGCAGTTGCAGTTGGCGATTGCTGTTTCCAGGGGAAATATTCTTTACCCATTGTACGAACCGACGGGTCTCTATTCGTACGAATACCAGGTCCGGCAGCTTTGATTAAGTCATACGACAATTTATTATCGGCCGCCAGGCCAATCAGGACCTTAGCACCTTCTGCATCGCGTGACATTTCTATCGCGAGTTTTCGCTTTTCAGCGTCTGTCACATGTTCATCGAGTAGTTGCTGCCGTTTATCCAGCATCTTTTGTTCCTCAGCCGCTACTTTTATAGGCATGACTTCATCCCAGTTCAGGAGCTTAGCCCAATCGTTTCCCCGTCTGAAACCAGCCCAGTAGTTTGCCTGATCAGCGATATCTTTATCCGCCGATTTCGTTAAATCGACCATTGCTTTGGCGGCTGGCAGGCTTTTGATGAAGCCCAACGCGACTATGGCCTGACGACGCGCATCAGCGGTGAGAGTTTGTGTTTCGGCTCGTTTTTTCAGCGATGAAACCATCGAAGCGGGGTGCAGTTCCCAAACCAGATTAGCCGTGCGCTGATCCCATTCAACAGGATTCTCAGGCATGGTCTGCCGCAGATCGGCCATGAGGGCTTCTTCCTTTCCATCGGCCGCCTGACTTAAGGCATTCAGATACCAACGATCCTGCCCGTCGTAGCCTTTGACCAGATTCAGCAACATAAGTCGACAATCGAAATACGGAATATCTCGTAGCGCAATTGCTACTTCACGCCGAACGGCGGCACTTGGGTCGCGGGAAAGGTTTCCGAGCAAGGGTAGGAGAGCCCGTTGCGATGCCGTTAATGCCGGATTACTCTTCGAATTTTCCGGGGTAATACTGCGTAAGGCCCGCAATGCTATCAGCCGAACGGGCGCATCAACAGCCTTTAGCAGCCGCTCAACTTCAAATTGCCCCTCAGAGCCGAGATGAGCCAATAAGAAAATTGCCCGCGCCCGATGGTAGGGATTGGGCGATGACAACAGGGCCATTACTGGCTCGACAACTTTGTCGCCTTGTTCCTGAAGTGCTTCAAAACCCAGCATCCGAACATTAACGGCAGGACTGAGCAATGCCGCAATTTGCCCCTGCGTCGTTTTGAGGTCGATTTTTGGCGTCTTTAGATTCTTTCCTCTGGGTGTAATTCGATAAATACGCCCGTAGCCTTTAGAATCCTGCATCTGGTGCCCCCCCACAATGGGATCATACCAATCGGCAATGTAGATGGCTCCATCAGGCCCAACAGACACGTCGCTTGGTCGGAACCACTTACGCGTGTCTTTCTCAACATCATTCCACTTATAATTATCGTCGACTTTGGGAAATGTACTGATAAAGTCTGTGCGCGGCAGTCGAAAACCGGCTCCCCACGGTTCGGGCTTATAGCCAAAAATAACATTTCGGCCAGCTTCAGCGCTCAGCAGCATACCCCGGTATTGGGCACCAAGTTCGTCGCCTTCATAAACAACCACGCCGGTAGGTGATCCGGCCCCGCTAATGTCGCCCGCAGGCATAACACCTGGATCTTCCTGATGCCAGTGAGCTGTCGGAATCGTTTGGCCGGGCCGCTGGTCAGCCTGCCAATAACGAGTGCCATCACTGCTAAAATAGCCTGCATTGGCCCCTTCCATAAGCCAGCTCGTGCGACAGGCAACCACCTGATCGTCGTTATCGTTCTGCCACATGTTGCCATACGAGTCGAGCGCCGTTTCGTAGTTATTCCGGAAATTGTGCGCCATAACTTTCAGGCCAGAGCCGTCGGGATTAACGCGTAGCGCCATACCACCCGTCCAAACACGGCCATCATCACTGACCTGATTGCCATGGTTGATCTTATTATAAGGCGTTCCGCCGACGTATAAACTACCGGATCGAAGTGTCCATCCGTCTTTGTCGGTTACCACGTGCGGGCCCGCATTTCCTGTATTGAAATAATATTTACCATCGGGCCCAGCTACTACGGCATGAAGCGAGTGGTCATGATCTAAACCGCCAAAACCCGTTAACAAGATTTCTTTCCGATCGGGCTTGTCGTCTCCGTTTTCATCGGTGTAAACCACTACATTCGGCGAACACGATACGATAACTTTATTGCCAACGATGGCAATACCAAGCGGTGATACCAGATCCGGGTCTTGCACAAACACCTTACTGGCATCCGCTTTGCCATCACCATTGGTATCTTCCAGAATCATGACACGCTCACCTTCAGGGTGATCGAGCCTTTTTTCCGGCTTATTATTGAATTTCCGGTAATTCACGGCCTCTGTAATCCAAACCCGGCCTCTGGCATCAATATCCATATTTGTCGGATTATAGAACATTGGAGCCTCAGCCCACAAGGTGGCTTCCAGGTCATCGGGTACATACAATGTATTCGAATCGGCAGCGATAACAATACTACGTTGCCGAATTGGTTCGCTCGCGGGCGAAGACGCTCCTGTGAAGTCCGGCTTCCGAATTAATTGACCAGCCAGACAAAGCAAACAAGCGGTTGACAGGAAAAGTGGGCCAGCCGAAAAGGAAAAGGTTGTTCTCATAATACTCTCTACACAAACAGCGATCGCACGGTCTTATTATTTTCGATATAGCTTTCCAGCATTGGTTTCCCCGGCGGCACAGCCCCTTCCAGTTGAAGCCAGCCCGAGTAATCAATGTCGTCCAGCGCTTGTCTGACTTTCATCAGGTCTACTTTACCCTTGCCGAGCAGGTAGCCATTTTCTTTCAAATGAAATTCGCAGATCTGGTCTTTTCCAAGATCCCTAATCTCTTTGAAAATATCGTAGCCCATCACCGATGAATTACAAACGTCGTAGTAGACTTTTACGGCTGGAGAACCTACAGCCTCCAGAATGGCCAGGTGCTCCGGAGCCGATAACCACGATTCAATACCCAGCACAATACCCGCTTTTTCGGCTTTTGGCGCAACGGCTTTCAATCGCTCAATGGCAACTTTCGTGCCTTTCGAATCGTTTTTGAGGTCATTATTCGAAAAAAATGCCAGTAGGATATTTTTCACCCCTAACGATTTGGCCACGTCTATGCTATCCTGCACCCAGGCTTCGGTTCGGGGATCTGACTTGTACGGAATTTCGTTAAGCAAACCTATAGCCAAACCACTGAAGTCTACGCCTGCCTGACGAGCGGCTTCTTTATGGGCTTGCAGTACATCGGGGCGACGAAGATGCTCATAATCAGCCTTTGTGTTTAAGCTAACCTGAACCCCATCAAGGCCAATTTTTTTGGCCATCGCAAATGAATTTGAATCACCGGCCGGACCAATCGACCAGTCGCAGGCACCAATTCTGAAACGGCTCTTTTGGGCGGTATCCGTTGACCAGGAGGGGAAAGAAAGCCCCACTAAACCAGCACCCAACGAGTATCGGATGGCGTTGCGACGATTCATAGTGGCTCAATAGTAAGGATTTTTCAAAGATACGTTTATTAACTTATCCGGTAAAAATTATCCTATTTTAGTTTTTACTGTCATTTTTCTCAAATTCTGGAAAAATTTTTCTCCCATTCCAACTGTTTCATTGAGAGGGAGGTCATTAGGTTTGTCAACAGGATATGCAGGATGAATACGCATTAGTCGAAGGATGCCGACGACAGGACCGGATTGTGCAGCGACAGCTTTATGAGCGATTCGCAGGGAAGCTCTTTGTCGTTTGCAAACGGTATATCCGTGATCCCGATGAAGCAGAAGATGTTTTGCAGGATTCGTTTGTAAAGATTTACCGATACATTGATTCATTCCGATTCGAATGTCCGCTGGAAGCATGGTTGAAACGTATAGTTATTAATACTGCCCTTAAGCAACTAAGAAAGCTAAAGCCCTGGGAAAACACCGCTGATGTGCAGGACCTGGCTCCGGTACTTCCTCAGGCTGATGAAAGTTTGCCAACCCTGAATTACCAGTATTTGCTACAACTCATTCAGGAGCTGCCACCCGGTTGCCGAACGGTGTTTAATTTATATGCTATTGAAGGCTACAACCACCCCGAAATTGCTGAAATGCTCGACATTGCTGAAGGAACGTCGAAGTCGCAATATGCCCGCGCTCGGGGTCTTCTACAACAGAAACTACAATCAGATGGGCATCCTGCATTGGGTCGACCCTAGTGACTAATACTAATGAGATGGATGAATTAGATAAAAACATACCGGACGATTTTTGGCGAAAGGCTTTCGACGAAGCCTCCGAATCACCACCACCCCGTGTGTGGAACGCCATCGAACGTCGGTTAGATGAATCAGAAGACTCCCGAATCCTACCACTCTGGGGGGGCAGTTTACTATCATCAAAACCATTTACCTGGGGCCTTGGTGTTGCGGCTGCTGTGGCTGTACTTTTAGTTGGCTGGTGGCTGGCTGGTACCCAACCCGTGAACCAACCCGTTGCTCGGTCTCAACGGTCTATCCAGCAGGCACAACCGCAAACGGCTCCTGATCACCTGGCCAAATCACCAGTAAATAAGTCTACCGATCAACCAGCGAGAGCGCTTGCCTCCCTAGAAAAACGCTCGAATAATTCAGAAAGAGCAAGTAATCAGCAAGCAATTCAACAAAAGGCCCCATCCTTAACAAAATCGGCTGCGGATCAGCCGTTGGTGGCTCAGCATATCAATCGATCGAATCGGTCATACAATCCAGCTCCAGAGCAACGGTTTAGTTCCAGAGCTATTCCGAAGGGATCAGGCCGAATTAATAATGGTTTCATCCAACAATCGGGACAGGAGGCTGCTTCTGTGGCTTTTACGACGTCAGCTCCGGCAAATATCATGAGTGTCAGCGAGGCTGATCAGGCGCAGCGGCTAATGATCGAAAAACTCGCCCTGCGCCCCATGAAGTTGCGGTCGTTAGCGGGAATTCAACGGATCGTGTGGTTCCGGCCAGCCGAACTGCCACTAGAGCCAGAAGAAACCAAGTCAAAGCGTGAATCCCGGGAAGTGTGGGCTTCGGTTAGTATGATGCCGGGATCATTCAATCCATCGGTTGGGCTTCGTTCGACGCAAACAGCCGCTTTTTCAAATGCAGCCAAAAGCAGTCAGCCTACCATTAACAACCGGGCTAACTTCTCTGTAGCCTATCAGGCTGGTGCAGGTGTTCAACTATCGGACCGCTGGTCGCTAGAGTCGGGCATTGGTTATCTGTCCGGTCATTCAACCGTTGAAAGCCCGAGTCAATCCGGCGGATCGGCTATAAGTTTAGTAACAACTGCCACCGACCGGGCTTCGTCAGCAGGTAATCTCTATGCAAACGCGGTTCGAAATAGTGTCAGTAATGGAATGCTTAGCAGTGCATCGGTTAGTAATGTACCCAAAGCCAATTACGACAACCTGGCAGCTGCTAACGGTTTTCAGAATTATAGCAATCCATACCAGCAAGAGTTAGCCAACAATTTTGAATTCGTTCAGCTACCGATCCAGTTGGGTTACCAGTTACGCCCACACAAACGCCTGAGCATGGCATTACTGGGTGGTTTGTTAACCAATATTTTTATGCGCAACACGATTGGCGATGATCTTGTTATAACCGGGAAAGACGGCGTTTATCGACCGGTATCCTGGGCTGCATCCATGGGAGCCCGGTTCCGATACCGGCCATCAGGTCGCTGGTCGGCATCGCTGGCCGGTATGTATCAGCCCACGTTAGGAGAGGCTACCCGACCACAGTCACAGGTGCAGAGCTCTCCAACTTCGGCAGGAATGAGTTTTGGTCTTAATTATCATTTCTAAAGCATACGACTATGAAACTTCGCATCATCAACATAGTGCTCTTGGCGGTTCTCGGCGGTTGTACGAGCATTTCTCCGCAAACGGAGCAGGTAGCCGATGACCTGACGATTCGTACGGGAACATCATTCGGGATGTGTGTGGGCTATTGCGTATCTGATTATGATCTCAGTGGCACATCAGTCACACTAACGCGCAAAGAATCGAGCAGGGTACCGAAAAATCCAGCCAAAACCTGTCAGACTACAATTAGTCAGGCTGACTGGAATGCCCTGAAAGCGCTGGCAAATGTGGATAACTTCAATAAACAGCCCGAACGAATTGGGTGCCCCGACTGCGCTGATGGGGGAGCCGAGTACATAGAACTTCAGGTTGGCGATTCGAAACACCGGGTTACATTTGAGTATAACAGTACAATTCCGGGGTTTGAACCGCTTGTGGAGGCTTTAAGAGCCCAGCGAAATGCATTTAAAGAGTGTAACTAATAATCAAAGGCGGATTTTGCTTTACAACTGGCCACTGTAGGGCAAAAACGCATTCCTTAAACCAATCATTATGTGTTATGAAAACGACCCTTTTTTCAAGTTTGGCTACCGTTATAACTGGTGTTTTAGTAACGGCCGTTAGTTGCACGAACAGCGTTGTTTCTCCTTCGCCTGATGCACCAACTGGCGATCTGCGCGTATCAGCTCCTTTCGCCAATCAGACTACGCAGTTTGCTTTCGATCTGGCGAAACGGGTAAATACACAGGAAGGACAGACTAAAAACGTTTTTATCTCTCCACTAAGCCTTCATATCGCACTCGGCATGATTTTGAACGGTGCGAATGGGCAGACAGCCCAGGAGATTCAGAAAACCTTGAATCTGGATGCGCAGACATTGGCAGAAGCCAACAAAACGTATCAGAATTTAATGGAAAATCTGCCCATTGTCGATCCGAAAGTAACCGTTTCCCTAGCGAACTCCGTCTGGTATAGAAATACGTTTCAGGTAGCAACCTCTTTTCAGGATGTACTGAAACAGGAATTTAAGGCTGAAGTTTCGGCGCAGAATTTTGATGATCCGGGTACAGTTGGTAAAATCAATGCCTGGGCCAGCGAGAAAACGAATGGTCGAATTCCTAAAGTGATTGATCAGATTCAGCCTGATAACGTTATGTTTCTGCTGAATGCGCTTTATTTTAAAGGTGACTGGAAAACTCAGTTTAAGCCCGAACAGACTATCGATGCGCCTTTCAAGCTGGCGTCGGGTGGCGAAACAACAGTACGCATGATGCGGCTGAACAGCACAATACGTCAGGCTTTTCGACAATCGTATTCGGCGTTTGAACTGCCTTATGGCGATGATAAATACGCCATGACGGTTCTGCTACCTGCCGAATCCAGTACTGCGGATAATTTATTGCAAAATTTCAGCGGCTCAGATTGGACTCAGCTCCAGAAGGATATGGCGGCAGGCGTGCTGGATTTGGGACTACCAAAGTTTACGCTGACCTATGAAGTCAAATTAAACAGTGTTCTGAGTGGTATGGGAATGCCTACGGCCTTCACCGATCATGCTGATTTTACAAAAATGAACGCAAACGGTGGCTTAACGCTCAGCTTTGTGAAGCAGAATACGTTTGTTGCTGTTGATGAGAAAGGTACGGAAGCGGCTGCCGTTACAACAGGAGGCATTTCAACAACGTCAATGCCAATGCCAAAGCTCTGTGATCGACCATTTGTGTTTGTTATTCATGAAAAAACCTCAGGAACTGTGTTATTTGTTGGAAAAATTGCGGATCCAACAAAAACGAATTCATGAAAAACGGCTTGATCATCTCCCTGCTCATTCTTGTCATAACCATTGGATGTGGCAAACGGGAGACTGAAGTTGCTCCATTATTGGCAAATTTGGTTGGCACCTGGAAGCTGATCGAACCCGATTCTTCCTACGCCATCACGTTGCAGTTTGCTTATGATACGAGAAACCCGCCCATTGATATTACACCTTATTTAGCAAGCGGAAAATCATCGGTCAATGAGTATTCAGCACGCATGTTTGCCACCATTGATGGCACCATGCAGATCAATGAAGTGGTAAGTACGGAAAAGGCTGGTTCGCCCGCAGCGATGCAGTTCGAGCAGGACTACTTTGCTAACCTAAAGACGGTTGCTCGTTTCGAGTCACCAACCGAAACGCAGCTTCGTCTTTATCACGGAGGACCGAAGCCGGGTGTTTTAGTCTATAAAAAAGTCCTGACCCCATGAATCGCTTACGATTTGTCTTTTCTTCGCTTGTTGTCATAGCGCTGGTATTCAGTTGTTCGGAGCAACCCGTCTGTGGATGCGTGTTTCCAGAATCGCCATTAAAAGGCGACTGGAGCCTGACAAAAATAACGTATGGACTAACCCAGAAGACAGTCACACCAGCCGAAGCGGGTTATACCGAAACGATTTCGTTTGTTAATGGTAGCTATAAGCAGAGCAGAAATGGGATTCCTGTTCAAACCAGTTCTTATACGTATGCATTTCCGAATGGTGGCATTAGTGATGGCTTGATTTATTATCAGATCGATACAACACAGCAAGCTTTTCGGTTATCGGAAAACAAATTATTTCTGTCGGAACGCAGCCCAAAGGGCGTTGTCATTGCTGACGGAGCAACGTATGAATATAGTCGATAATCGGTGGCCAGTAGCCGATAATATCCATGATTTATAGCAATTTCTAACTGGCAAATCTTGACTAAGTATTGCTAACTTTTTGTGTAAGATCAATATTACCCGGCCGTAATCAGGACAGCCGGGTAATTTTATTTATCGAGTACACCAACGCTTTCAATACGTTGAGGGTCTTGCAATTAAAACCTCAACTCTTTAAGCCTATGAAAGCGAATCGTTTACTTTTCCTGTTCGTGCTGTCCATTTTTGCGTTAACAGGTTGCACGGACAAATGCGAAGAAACCCGCACATTTAAACGCTTTACACCCGTTACGCTTACCCTGCGCCAGGTTCGCGAGGGTGTTCGTGTCGAAGACGCCCGAACTTTACAGAACCCTGGCAAGATTTATACTAAAGACGGTTATTTGTTCATCAACGAGATTAAAGAAGGAATTCATCTCATTGATAACAGAAATCCTGCATCGCCAGAGCCGGTAGCATTCCTGCGCATTCCGGGGAATGGCGATATGGCTGTCCGAAACAATATCCTCTACGCCGATAGCTATATGGATCTGGTTGCCTTTGATATCAGCGATCCAACCCACCCCCAGGAGGTGAGTCGTGTAGAGTCTATTTTCTCCAGCGGACAGTTTGAGGGTGGTTCGTGGAGTGTCAATCCACAAACCGTTATGTTAAGCGACCAACGGGTCGACTACGTAACAGAAACTGTTAAAACCGATTGTGATGCCGTAGGGCAGTGGGCGAACAATTGTCCAAACTGTTTTGTCTTTGATGCGTTAAGTAGTGGATCAAAAAGTCCAGCAGCTCCAAATACCAACGGGACAGCCGGCTCGATGGCACGATTTGCTCTCTACGACAATTTTCTGTATACGGTAAGTCAATCTGATATGCAGTTGTTCAACATTCAGAACGCGGCTAAACCAACACCTCGTAGCCGCATTTCGATGGGCTGGGGCATAGAAACCATTTTCCCGTATAAGGATAAATTGTTTATCGGCTCCCAGACGGGCATGCATATTTATGATAATGCGAACCCGACCAATCCTGTCCATTTATCAACGTTTCAGCACGCAAGGGTATGCGACCCGGTTGTGGTTCACGATAACATTGCCTATGTGACCCTGCGTGATGGGACACAATGTGGTGGTTTTACCAATCAATTAGACGTTGTCGACATAACCAGTCTAACGAATCCACGTCTGCTTAAAAGTTATCCGATGCAGAATCCACATGGCCTGGGCATTGACTTTCCCAACCTTTTTATCTGCGAAGGAGTACACGGCTTAAAAACGTTCGATGCACAATCGGCTCTGGATATCAAACAACGGGAGCATCTGACCGGCATGAATGCCTACGACGTCATTCCTCTTGACAAAACACTGCTCATGATCGGTCGCGACGGACTCTACCAATTCGACTATACGAATCCGGCTCAGCTGCGGCAGATCAGCAAAATTGCGGTTAACCGGCCTTACTAAATCGCATTTTGCTACCATGAAAAAGATACTACTTATGCTGTTGGGGCTAGTGCCTACACTAGTCGCTGGGCAAACTGAGCGATTCAAGCCTGTTTTTACAAATATGACGGAGCTCGGTGCTTCTTTTGGGCAGGTTCGATATGGTATACAAGCTGCTGAATCGGTGTCGAAGCGCGTTAATCTCACCGCTCAGTCATTCAACGGCATTCAGTTACGGCCACGCTTAGCTATTGGCAGTACGATCGGGGTTGACTGGTATAATTCGGCATTGCTCATCCCCGTGTGCGCTGGTGTCCGATATGACCTTGCCCGGCCGGGGCAGAAAAACCTTCGGGTGTTCTCCAGCTTCGATACAGGTTGGGGATTTACCTGGTTGAATGAAGATCCCAGCGGCTATAAAACAACGGGCGGCTGGGTGATTTCGCCGGGTATTGGCTTTCGGGTTGGAAAGCCAACCAGCGCCAATTTCATTATGTCATTGAGCTATAAACGTCAGGAAGCAGAGGCCGATAAACCGCTTTTCTGGAATGAACTCGCCAAACATGAAACGCGGGTATACAATCGAATGACCGTTCGATTAGGAATTAGTTTTTAAGGATGACCAAATGACTAATTTGCGTCTCACTATATACCATTCACACAGATGGCCTAACAATTCGTGCATCTGCTGTGTTATAGGTTCCGGTCTCTGAGTTCAATTTCGTTGATTTATAGGGGCTATTAGTGGAACAGGATCTATTTTTCCAGTGCAATTCTGCTTCAGGAAAATATTTTCAGGTGGTTACAACGGTTCAATATGTTTTATTGTCTTAAACCTTGATGGGTGTTCGCAATCAAACGATAAGCTAACGAACTAAAGAGAAGAACTATGGAGTCTGTATACTGGCATTCACATCAGCAGGAAAATTGGGACGTTCTTCCCTCTGAACCTAAACAACAGGCAACAGGTGGCTTATCGCGTGGCTTTGGTGGGCAGTTTCCGGATTCTATGGCCAGTGAGGTAGCGGTGTTAGAACCGACGGTGTTTACAAGTGAAAATCAACTTTTGAGTGATATAAAAAACGTTATGAGAAAAATGGCCATGATTGTAGTTGGGATAACGCTCTTTGTAGCAGGTTATCGCCACACTCACCGACAGACCGCATATGTTACCGCACAAGCCGCCTTATCGAATTCTGGTTATGCTACAACACCCAAAGTTGTTCCAGATAATATCAAACAGACTGTTGCCTTTCGATTAGTGCAACCTCTTTAGGAAATAACCAATACTAAAAAAGCCTCTCAGAAAATTCTGAGAGGCTTTTTTAGTATCAAGCTAGTTAAGTTCAACCCAGACTAGGCCATGGCGAACTTGTTTTGATTGCGTTTGCGCTCGTTCTCATCCAGGTAGATTTTACGAATTCGCATCGCCTTTGGCGTTACTTCCAGGTATTCATCCTTCTGGATGTATTCCATCGATTCTTCGAGAGAAAACGAGATTTTCGGAGCAATCTTAACGTTATTATCCGAACCAGAGGCCCGCATGTTGGTCAATTGCTTTGCCGTTTGCACGTTTACAACGATATCGTTCTGGCGGTTATGTTCGCCAATTACCTGGCCTGTATAAATTTCGTCGCCGGGTTCAACAAAGAAAGAGCCCCGATCCTGAAGTTTATCAATTGAGTAAGCCGTAGCAACACCGCTGGTCATTGAAATCAGCGAGCCGTTTATCCGCTCAGGAATTGCACCTTTATACGGCTGATATTCTTTGAAACGGTGGCTCATGACAGCTTCACCAAATGTAGAAGTCAATACGTTCGAGCGCAGACCGATCAACCCACGTGACGGAATTTCAAACTCCAGATGTTGCAAATCGCCTTTCGGTTCCATGATCAGCAGTTCACCCTTCCGTTGCGTAGCCAGTTCGATTACTTTACCAGCAGTTTCTTCCGGTACATCGACAACAAGGGTCTCAACGGGTTCCAGTTTCTGACCGTTCTCATCTTCCTTGTAAAGAACCTGTGGCTGACCAACCTGCAATTCGTATCCTTCACGACGCATTGTTTCGATTAATACCGACAAGTGAAGAATGCCGCGACCATATACCAGGAATCGGTCTTCGCTATCGGTTGCCTCGACGCGCAGAGCCAGGTTTTTTTCGATTTCCTTGTAAAGCCGGTCGCGCAGGTGACGAGAGGTCACAAACTTTCCTTCCCTACCAAAGAATGGCGAGTTATTGATCGTGAACAACATGTTCATGGTCGGCTCATCCACCGAAATCCGAGCAAGTGCCTCGGGCGTATCAGCATCAGTCAGTGTATCTCCGATCTCAAACTCTTCAATACCCGTAACCGCACAGATGTCACCACACTGAACCTCCGAAACTTTGAGTTTACCTAACCCTTCGAAAGTGTGTAATTCTTTTATTTTTACTTTCTTGATCGATCCATCTGACTTTACAAGGGCCATATTGGCACCTTCTTTCAGCGTTCCACGGTGTACGCGGCCGATAGCGATCCGACCAACGAAAGCCGAATAATCGAGTGACGTAACCTGCATCTGCGGCAGACCTTCTCTGATAGGAGCCGACGGAATGTGTTCAACAATCGTATCGAGCAGATATGTGATGTTATCGGTTGGTGTTTTCCAGTCCGGTCCCATCCACCCCTGTTTCGACGAACCGTAAACAGTTGGGAAGTCGAGCTGATCTTCCGTGGCACCCAGGTTAAACATCAGGTCGAATACCTGTTCGTGTACTTCGTCAGGGCGGCAGTTTTCTTTATCAACTTTGTTGATAATGACGATGGGTTTCAGCCCTAATGAGAGCGCTTTACCTAACACAAAGCGTGTTTGCGGCATGGCACCTTCAAAGGCATCCACCAACAGACAAACGCCATCGGCCATTTTAAGAACGCGCTCAACTTCACCGCCGAAGTCACTGTGGCCCGGTGTGTCGATAATGTTGATTTTAACGTCTTTATAGCGAACCGATACGTTTTTAGAAACGATGGTAATACCCCGTTCCCGTTCCAGGTCGTTATTGTCTAAGATCAGGTCCCCAAATTCCTGATTATCCCGAAAGAGCTTAGACGCATGAATAATTTTATCAACCAGGGTAGTTTTACCGTGGTCGACGTGGGCGATGATTGCTATGTTGCGAATTGCTTGCATACAGTCCTGAACTGATAGTCTTCTGATTATCCTGATGAACTATGATCGATCCAGATCAGCGTAATCATAACAATCACACGAATCACAGTCCAGACAGTTAATTTTGCCGCAAAGATACGAATTTTTACGCTGAAACACAGAATTTTACAACTAATAAAACGAAAAAAGGCCCAAGGGAGGGCCTAACTATAATATAAATCCTATTTCTTAACAATTGCTTAATGATTCGGGCAACCACAGGGGTTTTTCTTTCGAAATAATCCGGTGTTAAACAGGCCTCCACGTTTGGGTTTATAGCCTTTACGCTTTCGCCCAATGGCCGTTGTTTCGGTGGTATTCTTACTGGCAACAGCCATTGTTTCGATAGGCACCTCAAGCAATATCAGTGACACGGCGGTCAGTAAAAGTATTTTCGTCTTTTTCATAGCCTCAACCTGTTTTGTCCATAACGCAAATTTGGCGCTCTTAGTCGCAATTATGGCTAAAAATCTATTATTTAGCTTATTATGAGCGATACGTCTACTTTTCTGTTCGTGTATGGTACACTGCGACCAACTTTTGACAACGCATTTTCCCAATATCTTCGGCAACGTGCCCACTACATGGGCGACGGCTGGTTTCCGGGTCAGCTTCTCGATCTGGGAAGTTATCCGGGTGCTGTTTATGACCGAAGCAGCACAGCAACAGTACGGGGAACCGTGTATGATATCCGTAAAAACAGCGAAACAGTGCTTACGTATCTGGACTATTATGAAGGAGTTGGATCAGAATTTGAATCACCAACCGAATATGTTCGGGCCATTGTTCCTGTCCGCTGTAAAGGCACTCTCATTGACTGCTGGGTATACCTGTATAATCACCCGTCAGACGATAAGCCGCTCATCGAATCAGGTGATTATAGCCACTTTTTAAACCAGTCGAGGTAAGATTCGATAGAAATATAAAAATCCCGGCACTCGACAGTACCGGGATTTTTTATTGCTGGTTGATAGCGACTACCTCGGACCTCTGGCGCGTCCTCCGCCCCGATAACCACCACCATTATTTCCATAACCCTGACGGGCGTTCGGGCTATTGTAGTAACGTGGTCCTGAATAACGCGGGCGCACTACCACCGGTGGCCTTACCACTACTGGTGGGCGATAGTAGCCATAGGGTCGGTATCCATAACCATAAGGACTATAACCATAACCATAATAAGGACGAGGGCCATAGCCAACTCCTGTATTTACATAAGCGGGGCCACAGCTTGCCATCAGAACAACCAGTAAACCAGCCATTAGGATAGGCATTAATTTGATAGTTTTCATGATTTCTGTTCACTGTTTATTTGTTGAACCATCTATTAACCGTTTGGTTTGAGGTCGACTCCGTTTACCAACGCCGTCTACCGTAACCACCACGCCAGGCTCGGTGCCCGTAACCGTACCCATAATTTGCATAGGGACGGACAACAATCGGCGGTGCTACAACGACCGGGGGAGCAAGTACAACCCGTGGCGGAACAATTACGACCGGAGGCTGCACTGACGGATAAGGCCGACCATACTGGTCATATTGACCATATGGGTTTGGGTAATTCGGGTTATAGCCATTTCCATTAGGATAGTTCTGACCATAGCCATTTGGGTAATTGGGATTCGGATAATTCTGACCATATCCATTACCGTACCCATTCGGGTAGTTCGGATTATAACCATTATTCGGATACGTTTGACCGTAACCAGGCCCATATCCCTGTCCGAAACTAACAGTAGCTACTCCCAACAAAAGACCAGCTACCAATGCACTCCATTTTGTCGTTTTCATCGCCATGGTGGGCTTTCACCCGATTTGTAAGTTAGACAGACCTACACCCATTGCGTTTAATTAAAACGTAGATATTGTGGTTAAAGTTTTATTAAAAAGGCCTGATCATAGTACTACGATCAGGCCTTTTTAATAAAACTCGACTGAGTGAATTACGCTTTTAACTTCCCTTTCAGGTAGCTTAATGCCAGTTTGTAGGCATCGGCAGCCGCTTCTTTATTGTAAACCGGATTACTTGGGTTAGCAAAACCATGACCTGCATCATACATTTTCACCGTAACTTTTTCGCCCGCTTTTCCCATGTTTTCTTCAAACATCTTTACCGATTCTGGTGTAATGCCTTTGTCCTGGCTACCAAAGATACCCAACACGTCCGTTTCAAGCGTTTTCAGCTTCTCTACGTCCTGTTCAGGGCGACCATAGTACATGACGCAGCCTTTAGCCTGCTTGCCTTCCAGAATAGCCGATTGCAGCGACAGCATACCCCCGAAACACCAGCCTACGCTGGCAAATTCAGCTTTGGGACCTGCATAGGCAATGGCCCCTTTCATGATACTGCCTATCCGATCTTTATTAGCTGCCTGCATCAATTTACCTGCTTCTGCAGGTTCGGTCGCAACCTTCCCATCATACATATCAACTGCCAGGACATTTACATCCTTAAGATCGTTGTAGAACGTTTCAGACTGCTGCTTGATGTTGTCATTGAGTCCCCACCATTCCTGATACACTAACAACCACTTATCTGATGGCTTTTTGGCTTTCAACAAAAAACCATTGGCCGACTGACCGTCGGGAGTCGAAAATTTGACCATCTCGCCAGCACCCGTGTAGGTAAAGGGTAGGGGAGCTTCATGCAGGCGCTGAAAAGCGGGATCAGCCGCCATTGCCGACATGTCATTTCCACTGGTATGGCAAAGTGGAATTTTCGTCTCTTCCTGCTTTGGAGTTAGCCAGGAAACAAGCGACATAAAAAACGAAAGACCGGTTATGAAAACGATTTTCATGAGTGTTTGGTGATAATTAGTTTAGTAGATTAAGGTAACTGACTGAGTAAGGCATTAGTTAGGCTGATCCATAAAAAATGGGTAAGCTGTCTGCTTTGCGCACACAAGTTACCCATTTTTCACGTTCACCGGATTAAGCCTTTATTAACTCAAAAATTGTGATTTCCGGCAAAATACCGACTCTGCCCGGATAACCGATGTAGCCATACCCCCGGTTAACATACAACCGTTGATTACCTTCCTGGTATAACCCAGCCCATTGTTTATAAAAATACTGCGCCGGGCTCCATTTTACATCGCCAAGATCTACGCCAAACTGGGCTCCGTGGGTATGCCCACTAAATTGTACGTCGATATCCGGGTATTTTGGCCGAACCTCAGCATCCCAATGCGTCGGATCATGCGACAAAAGAAGTTTTACCGGATATTCTTCGGTACCCTGATAGGCTTTTGCCAGATTACCTGCCCGTAAGGCCGCCGGACCGAAACCAAGGTTCTGTACACCAATGAGGGCAAGTTTATCGCCGTTCATATCCAGAATCTTATTTTCATCCATCATAATATTCCAGCCCATCTGTTTGTGGGCGGCAACCACATTCATAACGTTCTGCCGTTCGGCCTGGGCGCTCGGCCACTGCACATATTTGCCATAATCATGATTGCCAAGGGTCGAATAAACACCCAACGGAGCTTTCAGCTTATCAAATACGTCGATATAACTATTCACCTCTTCGGCATGGCTATTGACCAGATCACCCGTAAAAAAGATAATATCGGGTTTCTGCCCGAGGAGCATCTCAACGCCCCCCCGCACGGCTGTTTTATTGAAGAAACTTCCCGAATGAATATCCGAAATCTGGGCGATAGTCATGCCATTGAACCCTGAGGGTAGGTTTTTCAGCGGGAGCTTGACGCGACGAATACGATAATCATGTGCCCCAGACAAAATACCCCATGTAAAACCGACCAGCGGAATTGTTCCAACAACCAGAGCTGTTTTCATCAGGAATTCCGAACGGGGAATTGCATCGGTGGCTGGTAAAGTCTTGGTGGTCGTATCCTCAACTGCCTCACGAACTTCTGGCTTGTAGAATAGGGAGACTATCCACCGGAAAAATCGCCCGATGTCGTCAATGAAAATGATTAATACGGCAAAAATTTTCGAGAAATACGGAATGGCGATCGTTGCCCACAGAAATGTACGGGTATTTCGGCTAATGGAGTCAGGCGGCAGAAACTGCATGACAACATATAATAGAATTGATATAGCCGTAAAGCCCCAGTAGATGAGTGCAATTGTTCGTTGGGTGCTTTCGCTCGCCGATCGGCTTAGCGTTTTGATCGCCTGATAGACGTACGTATCAATGAGCAATAAAATTGCCGGCAGAATAAAAAATAAGGCTGTACGGTTCATTGGGGGCTCTTATGGATGTATGGCAAACGCATGGTTCGTTGCAATAGTTTAAAAACAGAAAAACAGCAGGGAGCACGGTATTAACGTTGTGCTCACTGCTGTTTTTCTGCTTACCAATCCTAAACTAATTCTTCTTCAAGTTGCTTTCTGCGCTCCAGGGCAGGATCTTTCTTACCAAACCACTTCATCCGGATTCGCTCGTTCACCCAGTACATACACGGTACAATGACCAGTGTCAACACGGTTGAGAACGTCAGACCATAGATGATTGTCCAGGCTAGAATATTCCAGAATACAGAGCTATCGCCACCAATAACCATGTGTGGGTCGAAATCACGGAAGAGCGTAACGAAGTCGATAGTCAGACCAAAAGCCAGCGGAATCAGTCCCAGTACGGCAGCCGAAGCTGTCAGCAATACGGGCGTCAAACGAATACCGCCCGCTTCAATGATCGCTTCGCGCAGTGGAACACCCCGACCACGTAACTCCTCAATGAACTCAATGAGCAGAATACCGTTTTTCACCACAATACCGGCCAGAGCAATGATACCAACCCCGGACATGATAACTGAGAACGTTTTCCCGGTAATGATGAAGCCCAGTAATACACCAATCAGCGACAACAGAATCGTCGTGAAAATGATCAATGGCTTTACCACTGAGTTAAACTGCGTTGCCAGAATCAGATAGATCAACAGAATAGCGATACCGAATGCAGAAACCAGGAAGTTCATCGACTCCTGCTGGTCTTCCTGTTCACCACCCATTTTGATGGTATAGCCATTTGGCACTTCCATATCATTCACAAGCTGCTGAATCTCAGCTACAATCTCATTGGCGTTGTAGCCTGTCACCACATCAGAACTTAAGGTAACGATACGCTGCTGGTTCTTGCGGTTAATTTGGCTAAACGTTGTCGAATAGCTGATATTGGCTACAGATGTAATCGGAACCTGCCGCAATTGCCCGCCCGTTACCATGTCGCGATACACAATATTCAGGCTTAGCAGTCGGTCAATCTGACTCCGGTCATCGGGTTTCAAGCGAACCATAATCGGGTATTCGTCCTTCGCATCCCGGAACTTCGATACTTCCAGGCCGAACAACGCTGTCCGGATGGCCATCGCTATTTGCGCCGATGAAATACCTTCCCGTTCCGCTTTGTCGCGATCGATGTCGATAACGATTTCGGGTTTATTCGTAATCAGATCGGATTTGAGTTGATCGATTCCCTTAATGCCAGACTTACTGATCTTTTGGCGTACCTGTTTTTCCAGTGCACTCAATTCGGCAAAATCATCGCCCGCAATTTCAATGGCAATGGGTTTACCCGTTGGCGGACCGTTGGCTTCGCGTTCTACCGAAATTTCGCTACCGGGTAAGCCTTTCATGGCAACCCGCACTTTGGCCAGCAGCGAATCGGTAGAGATTCCTTTTCGTTCTTCGTTCCCTTTAAACGCAATCGTCACTTTCGATTTTTGCGGAGTGGCCGATCGGTCAGGATTTGAGGGGTCGCCCGCGTTTTTACCGACGTTCGAGATCACGGAGTTCACCACATCAGTAGCGTTATTATCAGCGAGAACTTTAAATACCCGCTTTTCGATCACTCTGGTCACCGAATCCGTGACGCGTGCGTCAGTACCGACAGGCATTACATTATAAACGTAAATATAGTCGGGCTCTCCACTCGGGAAAAAGATAACTTTAGGCTGGGCAATTCCCGTAATAAAGAACGTCAGAATCAGCAGACTAAAGGCTGCCAGAATCGCGATTACAGGCCTCCAACCGGTTAAAATCCATGAAATCAGGCGACGGTATCCATTCTTCAGACCCGGTAGCAACCGCTCCTGGAAAGGAAGAATCAATCTGGGGGTCAATACGTAATGGTTAAACACGTAGAGGATAATGAACAACAGAAACAAGTTTCCGATACCCCGGTCGATCACGTAGCCAATGCCCGCCAGCACCGTCATGATAATGAGCGGACGCTTGATTTCATCAAAGCTCTGTTTGTCTTCGTGATTATCGTCTTCATGCCGTTTCATGAATGTTACGGCAAAAACCGGATTGATCACATAAGCCACAAACAACGAAGCAAACAAGGTTAAAATAAGCGTCAGAGGAAGAAACTTCATGAATTCGCCCACAATACCTGGCCAGAATAGCAGCGGGAAAAACGGCGCAATTGTCGTCAGAGTCCCAGAGAACACCGGTACAAATACCTCACCAGCGGCCGCTTTTACGGCCTGTTTGATGTTCCAGTCTTTGTTTTCGTTAAAGAGTCGGTGGGAGTTTTCGATAACCACAATGGCATCATCGACCACCAGACCCAACCCAAGCAGGAACGCAAATAAAACAATGGTATTCAGGGTGAAAGCCGTTCCAACAACGGGCCCAACCACTGGCATAACCACAAACGCTACCAACGCCGACAGAGGTACTGATAAGCCAATAAAAACGGCATCGCGAACCCCCATAAAGAACATGAGGATCAATACCACGAAGATGAAACCTAACACAACGGTATTGATCAGATCATTGACATTTTCGCGGGTTGGTTCCGATGAATCAGCGGTGACCTTCACATCAAGACCCTGAGGAAAACGCGTGTCCCGGTATTCTTCAATGGTTTTTTCAATATTATCGGCTGCCGACAACAGGTTAGCTCCCGAGCGCTTGATAACGTTCAGAGTAATAACCGACTTGTTGTTCAGACGGGCAAAATCCTGTTGCTCTTCGAAATTGTCCCGTACTTCGGCAATATCACCAAGCCGCACGGTTGCGCCCGTTGCCGTCCGGATTTGAAGGTTCTGAAGTTGATCTACATCCGTAAATTCACCCTTTACCCGCACTGTCCGGCGAACACCATCGACGTTCAGTTCGCCACCTGATACGTTAATATTTTCGCCCTGAACGGCCTGCTGAATATCCGTGAATGCCAGACCCGCCGACTGCATCCGGGGAAGGTCGACATTGATCTGAATCTCACGCGTCAACGCACCTACGATGTCCACACGCCGAATTTCAGGCATAGCTTCAATAGCGTCCTGTAAATCTTCGGCATATTCTTTGAGTTGCTTCAGCGAGAAATTACCGGCCATGTTGATGTTCATGATCGGAAACTCGGAGAAGTTCACATCCTGTGCTGTCGGGCCAGAGTCGAGTTTTTGCGGGAGATCAGGTTTCGCTTTGTCGATGGCATCACGAACACGCTGTAGGGCTTCGGCGGTTTGCACATCCGGATTGAATTCAACCAGTATGACCGATACGTCCTGCAAGGCATTCGATTTGATCCGCTTCACGCCCGAAATGGACTTCAATTGCTTCTCTATCTGCTTGTTGATTGTATTTTCGATATCGGCAGGAGCCGTTCCTACGTACACCGTATTGATGTACACCTGCGGCACTTTGATATCCGGGAACTGCTCCTTCGGCAGATTATTATACACAAACAACCCACCGAGTGTAATCAGGAAGGTGAAAATGTAAATCGCCGTTCGGTTCTCCACGCACCAGTTGGTGAATCCGAGGGTTTTATAATGTTCAAATTTCATAAAAAAATGAGTTTTTAGTTTCCAGTTATATGCCCGATTATCAACCTAAAAGTTGAAAAACCGTAAACTGAAACCTCACTTAGAAATTGATTGGTTGTCCGTCAACTAAATCCTGGTACCCGGCAGTAACGATCTGATCGCCTGCCTGCAATCCTTGCGTAATCGCAATTTTGCCCCCGTATGATTCACCCGTTTTCACCGTCCGTGCTTTTGCTATTTTCTTGCCCCCTTCATTGACCGCCACATAAACCAGTTGTCCGCTTTCTGTACTTTGAATCAGATTTTGGTTAATCACAATAGCATTTCCTAAGGTTTTGTCATTGATTTTTATCTGTGCCAGCATGTTTGGCTTCAGGCTATTATCGGATGGGAGGGGAGCTTCAATCGTGAACGTCCGGCTCAGTGGATCGACAGTTGTTGACACGAAGCTGATACGGGAATTCAACTCCCGGTTTAAATCCGGAAAACGAACCAGCACGGCATCACCTTTTCGTACGCTACCCGAATAGGTGTCCGATACTTTAGCAACCACTTTGAGTTGCGATAGATTGACGACCCGAACTAAACCGATACCCGGTGCCGCCGACTGACCAACCTTTACACTTACCTGATCGACAACGCCCGAAATTGGGGCCGTAACCGTAGACTGACCCAATTGGGCGTTCAGCGTTGACAAACGGCGCTCCAGTGATTCCTTGTTGTTTTTAGCCTGTAAATACTGAATCTCCGTTCCGATCTGTTGTTTCCAGAGCGCAGATTGCTTTTCAAACACTGTGTTTGCCAGCGACAACTGGGTTTTCACTTCGGAGATCGACTCCCGCAAAATCTGGTCATCGACCTGAGCAATGGCTGAGCCAGCCCGAACATTATCGCCCTCTTTGACGTAAACAGCTGTAATGACCCCACCCGACTTCGGCGAAACCTGCACGTTGTTTTTTGCGTCGATCGTACCTTGCAGTTCAACAAAGTGACGGAATGTCGTGGCCGAAACAGGAGCTACCGTGACATCTTTAACGCGGGCTTCCTCTTCCTTTTTTGGCTCGAGTTTTGCCAGATCGCCCTCCAGGGTTTTGATCTTTGTGGCCAGCTCGGTTTCCTGTTTTTTCAGTTCAGCGAGTTCATCACGCTTACCCTGCAAATCTGATTTTTTCTCCTGCGAACAAGCTATTAACAGACTTGTTGCTAAGGCAATGGCATAATATGCTTTCATTGTAGATCTATTTTTATGTCGTGTTGTGGGAGGGGTGTTATGGGGTGGTTACTGGCCAGAATACAATTTACCGCTAGCCTTATCGGCATCCACTTTCGTTTGCAAAAAGTTGTATAGCGACACGAAGTAGTTATTCTGCGCCTGCCGAAACGAATTTTCAGCATCCAGCACCTCAATGTTCGAGCCAACGCCCTCCTGATATTTAATCTTGGTTACCCGCGCAACCTCTTTTGCCAGATCGACATTGCGTTTTTGTGTTCGCAACGTTTGTAAACTGTTTTTGAGCGTTACCGACGCCTGGCGAATTTGCAGATCAATTGAGTTTTTCAAAAGAATACTGCTATTCTGCGTCTTCTGCAACGTAAACCGCTTTTGCTGAGCCTGATAACGCTTTTGAAAACCATCGAAAATTGGAATCGATAAGTTGATGCCAATGGCTGATGAGTTAAACCAGGCATCGGTGAATAAATGGCTAAATTGATTCCTACCCGTATTGTAGCCATAATTGGCAAAGGCCGACAATGTTGGATAGTACCGCTTGGCTACGCTCTGAACGTCAAGATCAGCCAGTTCGATTTGCGATTGTAGTGTGGCAAACTCAATCCGTTGATTATAGTCGAATTGTTCAGTTACTGGCTGAACCGTTGTCCGTTCTACTTCGTCAAGGTCGATGTCCTTTATGTCTTCCGTTAGCGCAATGTTGTCGTTTATGCCAAGCCCCATCTGAAACTTAAGCAGATAATAACTCAGCTCGATCAGATTCTGTACATTCTGCCGCTCTGCTTTCAGGTTATTGACCTGCACTTCAAGTCGGCTCACATCGATCTTTTCGGCAAAACCCTGTTTGTTCAGGCCGAGCGTGTTCTGATAGAGTGTATCGACCCGACTGATGTTCAGATCCAGCAGTTTCAATTGCTGCTCATTGACCAGGACACTATAATAGGCTTTGGCCACCTGCTCAGCAACGGTTACTTTCGAAGCCATAATATTTTTCTGCGCCAGCTGCCGATAGGTATCAGCCGCCCGTAGTCCTAGTCGATACGATGCATCGAACAAGAGCTGGTTCAGATTTCCCGTTAAACTTCCCGAGTAATTAACGCCAAACTGCACTGGAACGGCAGGAGCATCTGGTGATGCCTTAGGGTCGAAAAAGACAGCGGGCAGAAACACGCGCTGAATAATCAGATTATCCATTACCTGACCGGAAGCACTCACCTGAGGAAGTGCAACACCTCTCAGTTCACGAATACGACCTTCGGCGCTCTGAGCATCCAGCACCGAGTTTTTAACATTGATATTGTGTTCAACGGCAAACCGAATCGCTTCATTCAGCGAAAAACTCTGTCGGTCCTGAGCTAACAATAAACCCGGACTACTCAGCAGGCTGAGGAGCCAGATCATTACTGTCCGCTTGGTACTCCTTGTTATCATAACTGTGGTGGTTAACGTACTGGTTGTAAATGATAAATCCTTTTTCTGTCAGCATGCCGCGCACAAAATGGTGCATCAGTTCATGTTGAATTTCCAGCATCGTATACTGGTCTGTGGGGAAGATTTCATTGTTGAATGCTAGTTCAATTTGTTCGACCCGCAAACGGGCTAAAAGAGTTGGATTAATGTCTGACCGATACAATCCCTGAGAAATACCTTTTTGTATATTTTCAAGAATAGAATGCATAATATGTTGTTCTTTATACTGCCGGAACAACGCAAATGCCTGTGGATAGTGACGTTTAATATCAATCAATAAATTGGGACTGACCTGATCGGCATGTTTCTGCATCATTGTCAATACATGCAGAATTTCCTCTACTGGATTGTCTGTCTTAATGGTCATGCATTCCATTTCCGATTGATTCTTAACCATCTTGTCGCGCATAACCTGATAAAGAATCTGTTCCTTATCAGCGAAATGCTGATAGATGGTTTTCTTTGAAATGCCGAGTTGCCTGGCTATATCTTCCATCGTTACGGATCGAACTCCATACTTCCAAAACAATCGCTCAGTCTCCGCCAGAATTCGTTCTTTCATTATGTGAAAATAGAACTTTTACGGGGTGAACTTTGGAAACTCAAATATAGTTCGGAGTTTCCGGCTTATTTTTGGTTATATGACGAACGGCCCAAATACCGGAGTGAACCGCCGAAAAAGACCGATGAACTTGCGGCTCTTCAGGCCCTATTCCGGGGATAGAAAGATTAGATAAAAGAAACTGGACGAGTTGCTTATATAGAAAAAATACTATTCGCCAATCTGAAAAAAACGCACATCGGCTTTCACATTAGTAAGTAATTCACGCGTACGCTCCGGGCGGGCGTCGGTGATAAATAGCTGGCCGAACGCCCCTTCATCCATCTGCTGGATGAGTTTGCCGATGCGTCGGTCATCAAGTTTGTCGAAAATATCATCCAGTAGCAAAATTGGCTTAACGCCCTTCTCAGCCTGCAATTGATCAAACTGTGCCAGTTTCAGCGCAATGACGAATGTTTTCTGCTGCCCCTGAGAGCCAAATTTTTTCAAAGCAACCGGCTCGCCCGAACGATCACCGATCATGAAAGCATAATCATCTTTATGGACACCCATTGTTGTGCGTTGCAAAACCGTATCGCGCCGGCGAAAATGGCGAAACTCATCGGCAAAGTCCGGATTGCTCACCTCCGATTCATACACGATACTGACAGTCTCCCGGTCATCGCTCAGGTACGCATAGTGTGCCTGAAAACTAGGCAGGAACTCTTCCACAAACTGTCGGCGACGGTCGTGTATTTTCTGTCCCAGTTCCAGCAAGGGTTCGTCGTAGGTATCCAGCAAATCATTGTCGACCTGGTTTCGTTCGGCAAAGAGTTTTAGCAGGCTGTTCCGCTGCTTAAGCACCTGCTGATAGGTCAGGTAATTACGAAGGTATTCAGCATCGAGCTGCGATAATACGCCATCGAAGAAATGACGACGGTCTTCGCTATGCTCTCGCACGAGGTCTGTATCATTCGGAGCAACCAGCACAACCGGAAAACGGCCGATGTGCTCGCTGATGCGTTCATATGGCTTTTTGTCGGCCATCAATACCTTCCGCTGCCCCCGCTGTAAACTAATGGTAATTTGTACGGTACGCTCGTGTTCTTCAAAAATACCATCTATAATAAAATAGTCGGCATCATGCAGAATGCTCAACGCGTCCTGGCTCTGAAACGCACTTTTGCTCAATGCCAGAAAATAAACGGCATCTAATAAGTTCGTTTTACCACTACCATTTGGCCCGACAATCACGTTCACCTGTCGTCCAAACGCATACCGGCCATCTTCATAGTTCTTAAAATTGGTCAGGCTCAGCTTTTCCAGGTGCATAGGTGTATTGCATAACGCTATAATGCGTAATTTCGCAGCAGTTAATCGCTCATTCAGTTAAGTGTACTAAATGAGCAATTGATATTGGCAACAAAGATACAGGCGGTTTGTTAGGTAAACAGAGTCTCATCAAGTTGCTAAAAGCGATTGCTGATTTATATTGAACTCATTCCTCATGGCAAGCGTCAAAGAGAAATCCGAGCGGGGAACAACCGCAAAACAGAACGGCAAAGCTCCAGCAGCTGCAAAAACACAGCACCCCAAAGAGCGCTATATGTACTGGTATGAATCCATGCAGTTACAGCGTAAATTCGAAGAGAAAGCCGGACAGCTCTACGGACAACAGAAAATTCGGGGTTTCTGCCATCTTTACATTGGCCAGGAAGCCTGCTCATCAGGGTCCTATTCGGCCCTTACTAAAGATGACAAATGGATTACAGCCTATCGTGACCACGGTATCCCACTGGCCTTAGGTTCTGATCCAAAAGCCATCATGGCGGAGTTGTTTGCAAAACAAACCGGCTCCTCCAAAGGTAAAGGTGGCTCAATGCATATCTTCGACAAGTCGGTAAACTTTGTTGGCGGTCATGGTATCGTCGGGGCACAGATCCCGATGGGAGCTGGAATTGCCTTCTCCGAGAAATATAATAAGACTGGTAATCTCTGCATCTGCTTCATGGGCGATGGTGCTGTTCGGCAAGGTGCCCTGCACGAAGCGTTCAATATGGCAATGCTCTGGAAACTGCCGGTTATTTTCGTTGTCGAGAACAATGGCTATGCAATGGGTACATCCGTTGCCCGTACCTCGAACGTAACTGATTTATATACCCTTGCAGAAGCCTACGATATGCCATCTGAACCAGTCGATGCGATGAGCGTCGAAGCGGTTCACGAATCGGTTAGCCGCGCAGCTGAACGCGCTCGTGCTGGTGAAGGTCCTACATTCCTTGAGTTTCGTACGTATCGGTATCGTGGTCACTCTATGTCGGACCCACAGAAATACCGGACAAAAGATGAGCTTGAACAATACAAGCAACGTGACCCCATCGAGCATATCAAGGGTCAAATTCTAGAGCTGGGTCACGCAACAGAAGAAGATCTTGCCGCTATTGATCAGAAGATTAAAGGTATCGTTGATGAGTCAGTTAAATTTGCTGAAGAATCACCTTATCCTTCTCCTGAAGAAGCATTTAAAGATGTGTATATGCAGCAGGATTATCCATTCCTGATGGAATAATGATCGCAATGCATACCCTTACCTTTTCTCTAAACCCGGGACTTATCGTCTCGGGTTTTTTTGTTGAACTCTTTGCAATATTTAATTGTATATACATTAAATGTAACGACATTAATTTTCAAAAGTAAAAATTAGTTAACCAGTTAACCACGTTCAAATTCATGGAAACGCTCATAAACGGACTTCACCACGTTACAACGCTTGCAGGCGATACACAGAAAAATGTTGATTATTATACAGATATTCTGGGGCTTCGGTTGGTAAAGAAGACGGTCAACTTTGATGCTCCGGATGTGTATCATTTATATTATGGTAACGAGACTGGTTCGCCTGGAACGATACTAACCTTTTTCCCGTATGGCAATTTACCACGCGGTCGGAAGGGAGTTGGCCAGTTGACCTACACAGCCTTTTCGGCACCAATCGCATCACTACGTTTCTGGATGGACCGGTTGCATGAACGTAACATTCCATATGCTGGTCCGTACAAACGTTTTTCGGAAACCTATCTGCGCTTCGAAGATTTTGATGGAATGGGAATTGAACTAGTCTTTAATGACGATGATCAACGCCCTGGTTGGGACAACGGTCGAATTCCGGCTGAGTTTGCTGTGCGTGGTTTTCATACCGTCACCCTGAACGAATCAAATCCAGATCGTACCATAAAACTGCTGACCGAAAATCTACAGCATACACTGGTAGGGGAGGAGGAAGGCCGTTTCCGGTTTAAAGCTGCGAATGGCGGTTCAGGAAACTACGTAGATGTCCTGCATTCTCCTACTGATGTGCGGTCGTTACAGGGCGCAGGTTCGGTGCACCATGTGGCTTTCTCGACCGATTCCGATGAAACGCAACTGATCCTTCAGGAGCAATTGCTGACTGCTGGCTATCACGTCACCCCTGTGCAGGACCGTAACTATTTTAACAGCATTTACTTCCGTGAGCCAGGTGGTATTCTTTTCGAAGTAGCCACTAACCCTCCTGGATTTGCCGTCGATGAACCCGTTTCTGAACTGGGAACAAACCTTAAATTACCCGCTCAATACGAACCTCGTCGGGCAGCGCTGGAAGCTGAATTACCGAAGATTATCGTCAAATAAATTGATGAATGCGGAGTCTAAAAGACACACGTGTTTTACACAGTAATGGCTCTGTGTCCTTTTGGCTCCGCGTTTAAAATAACCTTTGCATTTACACGGTTATGATTCACAACCCGAATAACATCCGAACTGCCGGTAAGCCGCTCGAAGAAGCATCGAAAGTGATGATCATGGTTCACGGTCGGGGCGGATCAGCGAGTGATATTCTGTCGTTATCTCAATACATTAATGATAAGGATTTCGCTTTTATCGCGCCCGAAGCTCAGGGTAACACCTGGTATCCTTATTCATTTTTGAGGCCAGTTCAGGAAAACGAACCCTATCTGTCATCAGGTCTCGAAGTGTTGGCTAGCCTGCGCGGTCGGTTACAGGCTGACTTTAATTTTAAGCTACCTCAGATTTACTGGCTTGGTTTTTCGCAGGGTGCCTGTCTGATGCTGGAGTTCGTAGCTCGCAACGCTACCGAGTATGGTGGTGTATTTGGTCTAAGTGGCGGACTGATCGGTCCCGATGAAACGCCACGGCAGTATGAGGGGTCTTTTGGGAATACACCGATTTTTTTAGGCTGTAGTGATCGAGATGCTCATATACCAAAAGAGCGTGTTCTGGAATCAGAGCGCGTATTTCAACAGTTGGGAGCTAGTGTTACGGCAAAATTGTATCCAAATTTTCCACACACAATTAACGAAGATGAGCTAAAGATTGTTAATTTGCTGATAGCCGACAGTTAATCGTCCGGCCAACATTTAACAAATTTGCCTATGAGCCAGTATATGGTTGAATTTGACCTTCCGGCTGTTATGGATGATGGGTTCACAAACCGGATTCCTGCCCAACGGCTCAAAGTGGAGGAATTGATGGAAAAAGGCTTCCTGCTCTCTTATTCACTTTCAGTAGATCGCCAGAAATTATGGTGCATCTTCAAAGCCGATTCGGAGCTGGAAGTTATGGAGTCAATCTCGGAGTTTCCACTTATAAAATATATGACGCCGATGATCACTGAATTGATGTTTCACAATATGGTGGCCGCCCGAATTCCATTGTTCTCATTGAACTAAACGAATTGAAAACCCTTCCTTACGAAGGGTTTTTTCTTGTCCTGTAAATTGTACTTTTGCAGGCATCATTTACCCAAATATGCATAAGTAACCGGGTTTTAACTGGTTACATAATTTTATAACTGTTTGATTATCAGTTCCACGTGGAAACATTTTTTTATGTGTAGTTGAACTGCCAATTTATAAGAAACACATGACTCCCAACATACTTATTTGTCAGTCTGAACGCGAGCTTGAAACCCTGTTCGCGACTGATTTTATAGCTCATATCGATGGCAAAAAGACGCAGACACTTCGTCTATTTTACGAGGAAATTGCCGACCTTCTAGAGATCCCAGACTTCGGTTTTAACCTGGATGCGCTCAACGATTCGCTCAACGATTTGCAGTGGCTGGAAGATGAACGGATCGTTATTTACGTAACCAGCACGAATGAGTTTATCAGTAAAGAACGCGACCCAGCAAAATTAGGCAGTGTGTTAAGTATTCTGGATGCTACCGCCGAAGACTGGAAATGGGTCGATGACGACGATGAAATAACCGAGAAAAAGGAAATAGTTATTGTCTTCGAAGACAGTAGTCGAATCAGGAAGCTGCTGGATCAGGAAAGTATTGACTATAAGCAAATGTCAGAGTTGAAATAACTTATTAACGCAACAAATTTTGAAAACCTGCTGTTACACTAGTATGCCGCCGGAATACCCTTCCAGCGGCTTTTCGTGTTTGCTCATTCCAACCTGAACGTCGCTTGAAACCAGAAGATTTGCTCGGCCTGTATGCCGACGATAGTTATATAAAACTACTAGCCGAACCCTTTAGTCACAAGCCTACAAGTGAGCCGCAACGCTTACAGATCAAAGGGATGGCAGGGAGTCTGGATGCCGTATTAGCCTCATCCATCTATAAATCGGTTGGTGGTAATCACCTGTATATCCTGACTGACCGGGATGAAGCCGCTTATTTTTTCAACGATTTGCAAAATCTGCTTGGTCGTGAAGTGTTGCTATTCCCGATGTCCTATAAGAAGCCCTATCAATACGAAGAGGTTGAGAATGCGAATGTATTGATGCGGGCTGAAGTCTTGAATAAGCTCAATCCGGCTCCGAAGGATGGACTATTGATGGTGACGTATCCAGAAGCTTTGTCAGAAAAAGTTATTAACAAGCGATCGTTGCAGGCCAACACACTAACCATCCGGGTAGGAGAGAAACTGGATACCAATTTTGTTGCAGAACTGCTTAACGATTACGAGTTTGAAAAAACAGACTTTGTCTATGAAGCTGGGCAGTTTTCCGTGCGGGGGGGTATCATCGATGTGTTTTCATTTGCCAGCGAGTTCCCGTTTAGGATCGATCTGTTCGACGACGAGGTCGAAAGTATCCGCAAATTCAATCCAGAATCCCAGCTTTCGACCGATCCCGTCGATTTCATCAATATTATTCCCAATATTCAGACAAAGCTCACTCAGGAAACCCGCGAGCCATTTTTCGATTTCCTGCCCGAGGGCACGACCATCTGGGCAAAGGATGTTGAATTTACGCTCGAAATCATCGAGAAATGCTACGAAAAAGCTGAACAGAGTTTCGCTACAGTTCTGGCAAACAGCGGAGGAATTCAGATCGTAGCTGATCCTGGCGACCTGTTTGAAACCCGCCGAACATTTTTAAACGAGTTAAAAACGTTCCGCACGGTCGAGTTTGGCCGCAAATTCTATTTTAAAACCGAAAGCAGACAGCAGTATAGCTCCAAACCACAACCGTCGTTTAACAAAGATTTTAAACGATTGGTCGATGTTTTGGGCGAAAATCAGTCGAAAGGTTTTACCAATATCATTGCGGCCGAATCATTCAAACAACTCGACCGCCTTCGGACCATTTTTGAGGAACTTGATCCATTCGTAAAATTTCAGCCAATGAACGTTGGTTTGCGCGAGGGATTTATTGATGAGGCCCTTAAAATAGCGTGCTTCACCGACCACCAGATTTTTGATCGTTATTACAAATACCGTGTTCAGGATAAGTTTTCGAAGTCAAAGGCGCTAACTCTCCGCGAATTAAAGACACTTCAGCCAGGCGATTACGTTACCCACGTCGATCATGGTATTGGCCGTTTTGCTGGATTAGAGAAAGTAGACCATGCCGGGAATGAGCAGGAAGCGATTCGGCTCATTTATCGCGACAATGACATTCTGCTGGTCAGTATCCACAGTTTGCATAAGATTGCGAAGTACAGCGGCAAGGAAGGCGGCCCGCCAACCATGAGTAAACTGGGTTCGCAGGAGTGGGAACAGAAAAAATCACGTGTCCGAAAGCAGGTAAAAGATATTGCCCGCGAGCTCATTGCCCTTTACGCCAAACGTAGAACCGCACCCGGTTATGCCTACAGCCGGGATAGTTTCTTGCAGGCTGAACTTGAATCGTCGTTCCTGTACGAAGACACGCCCGATCAGGCCAAAGCGACTAACGACGTTAAAGACGATATGGAACAGCCACACCCAATGGATCGGCTGGTCTGTGGTGATGTTGGATTCGGCAAGACAGAAATTGCGATCAGAGCGGCTTTCAAAGCAGTTACGGATAATAAACAGGTAGCTGTGCTTGTGCCTACAACCATTCTGGCCATGCAGCACTTCAAGACGTTTAGTGAGCGAATGGCCGATTTCCCGGTTAAAATTGATTACATCAACCGATTCCGAACAGCTGCTCAAACGAAAGAAATTCTGAAAGGTGTCAGCTCAGGAGAGATCGGTATTCTCATTGGAACTCATCGAATTGTCAATAAAGACATCAAATTCAAGGATTTAGGGCTTTTAGTGATTGATGAAGAGCAGAAATTTGGGGTTAAAACCAAAGATCGGCTGAAAGAAATGCGGGTTGAAGTAGACGTATTAACACTTACAGCTACCCCAATTCCGCGCACGCTCCATTTTTCGCTCATGGGTGCCCGCGACCTCTCGGTCATTGCTACGCCCCCGCCCAACCGCCAGCCGGTTACGACAGAGGTACATCCATTTAATGAAACCATTATCCGTGATGCAATCAGCTATGAAATTCGGCGTGGTGGCCAGGTTTTCTTTGTGCATAATCGAGTTAACGACATCGAATCGATTGGGAACCTGATTCTGCGACTCGTTCCCGAAGCGCGTATCGGTGTAGCTCATGGTCAGATGGACGGCGATAAGCTGGAACGGGTTATGACACGATTTATTGAAGGCGATTACGATGTATTAGTATCCACCAATATTATTGAGTCGGGTCTGGATATTTCGAACGCTAATACAATTCTGATCAACAATGCACATTACTTTGGCTTATCAGATCTCCACCAGATGCGCGGTAGGGTAGGGCGGTCGAACCGGAAAGCATTTTGTTACCTGCTTACACCCCCGCCCTCCGTTATGACGTCAGATGCCCGAAAACGACTTCAGACACTTGAAGATTTTTCTGATCTGGGCGAAGGGTTCAAAATTGCCATGCGCGACCTCGACATTCGGGGTGCCGGAAATTTGCTGGGCGCCGAGCAAAGTGGCTTTGTGAACGATCTCGGTTTTGAGATGTATCATAAAATATTGGATGAAGCCGTTCAGGAACTGCGCGAAAATGAATTTAAAGATCTGTTTGAGACGAAGCCTGGCGACTTGAAGCTGGCCTTGCCTGACACCGTCATTGAAACTGACTTACAAGTCGTTATTCCAGAGCGGTATGTCTCCAATATTTCTGAGCGACTGGCTCTTTATACCCGGTTAGATAGTATCCAGAACACCGAAGAATTGCAGGCATTTCATCAGGAAGTCCTCGATCGCTTCGGTCCAATGCCGGAAGAGGTCGAAAATCTTATTAAAATGGTTAACGTTCGCTGGAAAGCCGAACGGTTGTACCTTGAAAAACTGACGCTTAAGAATAATATCCTTAAAGGCTACTTCGTTTCTAACGGGAATGATGACTTCTTCAAATCCGATCAGTTTGGCAAGGTAATTGAATACATTAAACGAAATCCAGCCCACTGTTCGTTGAAGGAATCGAAAAACCGCCTTGTTTTCACGCACAACAACGTATACTCTGTTGAGCAGCTCAATGAAATAATGGGGAATTTAACAAGTTAATAGTAGCATAAGAGAGAGGGAAGATGAGATAAAAGACCTATAATCAATCAAATAATCCGAAAGTCTTTTATTGTGTATCTTAAATCCTTTATCTTAAATTATTTTTGCACCTACGTTTTACACAAAATAGAGCAATGATTCAAAAGTATCACCTGCAACGAGTGGCTTATGTGCTGCTGGCAATGGCGGCCCTTGCATCTTGTAAGTCCAAGCACCCAACCAGCGTGCAGCCAGGGAAGAAGAGTACGGCGACGGGGATTGCTTACAACCAGAAAGACGGTTTTCAGGTAAAGAAATTTGCGGGACAGAAAGCTGGTCCAAACCTCGTTTTTGTTGAAGGTGGCCGGTTCACAATGGGTGCTCTCGAAGAAGATGTAATGAATAGCCGCGATAACCGTGAGCGCACAGTGTCGATCCAGTCTTTTTATATGGATGAGACCGAGATCGCAAACGTTCACTATCTCGAATATTTGAACGCAATCACACGCGATTCTTCGGAAGAAGTAGTAAAAGCAGCATTGCCTGATACAACTGTTTGGGCAAACCCGCTTTCGTTCAACGATTCTTACGTTACCCAATATCTTCGTTATCCGGCTTTCCGGTATTACCCGGTTGTGGGTGTGTCGTGGGTACAGGCTAGTGATTATGCTGTTTGGCGCTCGAATGCTGTCAATAACGAACTGGCAAAAGGAGGGACCAAGAAAAAAGGGGGCGGTTTCTCGCTAAAACGTAAATCGAAAAAAGAAGCAGAACCTGCTCTTGCTGAAGCAACGACATCGACAGCTCCGCCAAAACCAAGCCTGGAAAGTGGCATGGTGCTGCCCGATTATCGACTACCAACCGAAGCCGAATGGGAATATGCTGCCAAAGCCCTGATTGGAACGCAATACATGGACGAGAATCAAATTAATCAGCGGATTTATCCCTGGGATGGTTCTTCGGTTCGGAATCCAAAGAAAGGCCGCAAACAGGGGCAGATGCTGGCGAACTTCAAGCGTGGACGCGGTGACTATGCCGGTATTGCTGGGCGTTCCAATGATGGTGCTATTATCACAGCGGAGATTTATTCTTATCCAGCCAATGATTTTGGTCTCTACAACATGGCAGGTAACGTAAATGAATGGGTGTATGACGTTTATCGTCCGCTGTCTTATCAGGACGTAAATGACCTGAATCCAATTCGCCGGAATGGTTATATGGATGATGCCAAGAATTACGACTCCAAGAATAAGCAGTCGCTGATTGACGATAAGCTTAGAGTTTATAAAGGCGGTTCCTGGAACGACGTAGCTTACTGGTTATCACCAGGTACTCGCCGATTCCTGGATCAGGATTCAGCTACTGCAATGATTGGTTTCCGCTGCGCTATGATCGGTGTTGGCCGTAATAAATAGACACACAACTTACTAAATAGTAAGGCGGTCATTCAGCAATGGATGGCCGCTTTTTTGTTGATAGGGCCCAAGAAACAGTTCTAGTTAACGCGTCGTAGCAAGTGTCAATACGCCAACTGATTTACACCCAGCCCGTAACAACTCAATTGCACAGGCTTCAATAGTCGATCCCGTCGTTAATACATCGTCGACTATAACGATATTTTTCCCTTCAATTTCTTCTGGATTTGGTACGGCAAATACCGTTTTTACGTTTTCCCACCGTTCCAGGCGATTTTTCCGGGTTTGTGATTCTTTAAACCGTTTCCGAATAAGTATATCGGTTCTGGCAGGAACGTTAAGTGCTTCAGAAAGTCCTTCGGCAATCCAATCGGCCTGATTATAACCCCGTTGTTGTAAGCGACGCTTATGCAACGGAACGCCAATTATTACGTCTATTTCTTTTATCAGTTCACTTTCCGATTTGAGTTGATAACCGTACCAGCCAGCTATTTCCTTTGCAGCTTCTTTTTGGCCTTTATATTTAATCTGATGGATTAGTTTTTGTACTGTACCAGCCTTTGCGTAGTGGATGAAAGATGCCACAAAATGAATGGGGACTTTTCCGGCGAACTTATTGAGAAGATTTTGGTCATAAGGCTGACGATGTTGATTTGTTTCCGGTAAATTAATCCGGCAATGCGTACAAAGTAACTTTTCGTGATCACCCAAAGACCGGCTACAACCGAGACATAGCACAGGAAAAAGTAGGTCCGTAAAGTCAGCTACAAGTGTTCGAATAAACCGAAACATGGTGATTGTTCGTTAGTTAAAAGAAATCGTTGTAAATTAGAGAGAACAATAACTGCCTGAATTGTTGTGGATATAAAAAACATAGATGAGGCCTGGAATGAACTGCTTAACCAACTCGAAAATTTGGTTGGCAAGCGCCCTGTTGACCTCAACGCCGTCCTGTTTTTGATTGGCGTACAAGAACTGGGGAAGGGGCCCCGACGATTTTCGAAAGAAGTAAAACAGGACTTAATGCACATTGCTGTTTGTCGGGTATTGAGCCAGTCAGGTTATTATTCCTTCGAGGGTTATGACAAAGATGGCTGGCCACAATGGACATTAATGAAGCCAATTCCGCATGCTGATTTATTAACGCAAGAGATTTTTTTGAAAGAACATGTAATTTCCTACTTCCAGTCTGAATTAGTTTAACCGCTCAACCTGAATACCTATGCACTCGTCAAACTCTTACACGATGTTAGTGCAACGCATTGAAGAATACAAAAAACGCTACTTCCAGAATCAATTGGTTAAAGGCGTTTTATTCTTTGTTGCCTTGCTTGGAAGTGGATATCTACTTATCAATACCGCCGAATTCATCGGGCGTTTCAACTCAGTTGGTCGGGGAATTCTGTTTTTCAGCTTTCTACTGACTATCCTTGCTGGCCTATTTATGCTCGTAGTACGGCCACTTATGAGCTTATATGGGCTAAATAAACCATTGTCGAATGATGAAGCTGCCCGACAGATTGGACTCTATTTTCCTGAGGTAGGGGATAAGCTGTTGAATACATTACAGCTTCAGCGTATCTCCTCTGATCAAAGCGATTTGCTTCAGGCAAGCTTGAACCAGCGCTCGCAACAGCTGCTAATTAATCGCTTTGCCAATGCAATTCAGATTAGCCGGAACAGGCAGTTTTTGAAATATGCAATACCACCTCTTGCCCTGATTCTATTGATATTGGTGGTAAACCCTACCTTTTTTACAAACTCTTCGACACGTTTGGTAAATTATAATGAAGAGTTTGTAGAAGAAGCTCCTTTTCAATTTGTTATTCAAAACAAATCGATGAAGGCGTTCCGAAATGAAGACTTTCCGCTTTCTGTTAAATTAAAGGGTGATGCATTGCCTCAAGCAGTTTATGTAGTAACAAACGGCACTCGCTTTAAACTTGACCAGAAAGGAGATCGGTTTACCTATAATTTTGATAACCTTCAGAGAGATCTGAACTTTCATTTAGAAGCATCGGGTTTTAATTCTCCTGCTTACAAAATTTCTCTCATTGATCGGCCATCTGTCCTTTCGTTCAACGTACGGCTCGATTATCCTGCATACTTGAACAAGCCTACCGAACAACTAGCTAATGTAGGAAATCTGCTTGTTCCACAAGGGACGGTAGTTAACTGGGAGTTTGCCGCTGACCATACCGACTCACTTTTATTACGGTTTAATACGGATTCAAAAGCGACGCCAGCACGTTTGGCTGAGGCCAACACGTTTACCGTGAATCGGCGATTGATGCAAAATGCCACTTATACTGTCTCGTTAAAGAATGGACAGATTGCAACTCCGTCAACTATCCAGTACAATGTCCAGGTTATTCCTGATCGTTTTCCACAGATTTCCGTCGATCGAATCCAGGACACGGTAACCTACAATTATATTGCGTTATCCGGTTTGGTTTCAGATGATTACGGATTTTCAAAAATGCGGTTGAATTATAAGATCACCCGTAACGGAAAGGCTTCACCCCAGTATAGCAAAGACATCCCCGTTAACCGGTCAACAACTTCCCAGAACTTTGTTTATAACTGGTCGCTCGATAGCTTAAAACTTGGTCAGGAAGATCGTCTGGAATACTTTGTTCAGGTGTGGGATAATGATGGTGTGAATGGTCCTAAATCGAGTCGTTCAAATCAGCTTAATTTTGTCATACCCTCTAACGCTGAGATTCAGAAGCAGGTTGACCAGTCGGCTGAGAAAACTGAGCAACAGATCGATAATGCGTTGAGTAAAACCCAGGCAATCAAAAAAGAACTGACTGCCATGGAAGATCGTATGCGCACGAAAAAGTCCTCTGACTTCCAGGACAAAAAACAATTGCAGGACATTCTTCAGAAGCGAGAAGAATTGATGAAAGAGGTTCAAAAACTGCAGGAACAGTTCCAGAAAACGAACGACACGCAACAGCGTTTTGCTGAGAAAAATCAGGAAATGCAGGATAAAATGCAGCAGTTGCAAAAACTCTTCAATGAGTTGCTTGACCCAGAATCGAAGCAATTGTATGAGCAGTTGAAGCAGTTACTGGAGCGTAAACAAGATGAGAAAGCATCCGAAATGCTTGATAAATTAAGCCGGAAAGAACGCAACCTGGAACGCGATTTAGACCGGGCATTGAAGCTCTTCAAGCAAATGCAGTTAGAGCAAAAGGTTAATAATATTGCTGAGAACCTGGAAAAACAGGCGAATGAGTTAGACAAACAAGCCGAAGAAAACGCGAAGAAAAACGAGACTTCGGAGGATCAGCAAAAGCAACAGGAAAAGGCTCAGGAAGATTTTAAAAATACAGAAGAACAATTAAAGGAGCTGGAAAAGCAAGCAGAGAAAGACGAACTCAATAAACCTGAATCTTCAGAGCAAGATCAGAAGGAAATTGAGAAGGAAATGGAAGAGGCTATGAAGCAGATGAAGCAAAATCAGGGAAAGAAAGCAGCTTCATCGCAGAGTAAATCGGCCAAATCCATGCGTCAGATGAGTAAACAGATGAAAGAGTCGATGGAATCCTCGGAGATGCAGGAGATGCAGGAGAATATGGATGATCTTCGCAATATCCTTGAAAACCTGATTACGCTTTCCTTTGGCCAGGAGCGAGTCATGAAAGATTTTCGTGGCATGAGCCTTCAGGACCCTCGTGTTACCAAGCTTTCTCAGGAGCAACTAAAGCTTCAGGATGATGCTAAAATCATCGAAGATAGTCTCAATGCACTGGCCAGTCGAGTTGTCCAAATTCAGTCATTCGTTACCCGAGAGTTAACAAATATGAAGTCGTACATGGATGAAAGCGTACAACAGCTGCGGGATCGTCGGTTAAGCATGGCCGCTTCTAAACAGCAGTTTGCTATGACATCGATTAACAATCTCGCCCTTATGCTGAGTGATGTATTGAAGAACATGCAGCAGCAAATGAATGCAATGGCTATGCCTGGAAAGGGTAAAGGCGGCAAGAAAGGCGAGAATCCAAGTGGAATGGGGGAGATGCAAAAACAGCTAAATGCAAAAATGCAGCAACTCCAGAAAAGCGGTAAATCGGGTAGGGGTTTGTCAGAAGAGCTTTCTCAAATGGCTGCCGAGCAAGCTATGATTCGCAACATGCTCAAGAAATTAGAGGAGAGTTCAAAGGGAACAGAAGCTGGGAAACAACAAGAAAAACAGGTTAAAGATTTGATGGAAAAAATGGATGAATCCGAAACCGATTTAGTGAACAAGCGGGTGAATCCAAATACAATTAATCGCCAGAACGAAATTTTAACCCGTTTACTCGAGTCTGAAAAAGCGTTAAAACAACAGGAGGAAGATCCAAAACGTCAAGCTGAAGCGGCTAAGTCAACTAAGCATAGTACTCCTGCTTTCTTTGATTCTACCAATTTACAGAATAAGACCAAACAGGTAGAAGTACTTCGGTCAGTAACTCCCAACTATAATCTCTTCTATAAAAAAGAAGCAAACCAGTATTTGCAAAAAGTAAGTAAATAGTTAAACACATCTTTTAACCGTCAGTCTGGCACAAAGACTGACGGTTTTTTGTTGCCCTACTATTAAACAACCTCACGTTTTTCGCTTTTCAACAACTTTCATCAATTTTGTGAAAAGTTTCCACGTGAAACATTTTTCAAAAGTCTTCAAAAATGTTTTCTTCTTACGATGTCATTGTAGTAGGGGCAGGGCATGCCGGTTGTGAAGCAGCCAGTGCTGCTGCCACGATGGGTTCTAAGGTTCTGCTCATTACGATGAACATGCAGACTATTGCCCAGATGTCCTGCAACCCAGCCATGGGCGGAGTTGCAAAAGGACAAATTGTACGTGAAGTCGATGCGCTGGGTGGCTTGTCAGGAATCATAAGCGACAAAAGCATGATCCAATTTCGAATGTTAAATCGTTCGAAAGGTCCTGCTATGTGGAGTCCAAGATGCCAGAGCGACCGAAATGTATTTGCCTCAGAGTGGCGAAAGGCACTGGAAGAAAACAGAAATATTGATTTCTGGCAGGATACAGTAAACGAAGTTCTTGTAAAAGATGGTCAGGTAACTGGCGTGAGAACTAGTTTGGGAGTGGATTTTCTTGCCAAAGCAGTTGTATTGACGAATGGCACATTCTTAAACGGGCGGATGTTTATCGGTGAAAAAGTTTTCGGTGGAGGACGAACAGCCGAGCGTTCTGCAACCGGTTTAACTGAGCAGCTGGTTAGTTTGGGTTTTGAATCGGGCCGGATGAAAACCGGAACTCCTCCCCGTGTAGACGGTCGGAGCCTAAACTATGCGTTGATGGAAGAACAATTGGGTGATGAAATGCCCGGTAAGTTTTCCTATACAAACACGCCCGCATTAACGAAACAGCGTAGTTGCTGGATCACGTATACGAATCAGGCAGTTCATGATGAACTCAAGACTGGTTTTGAAAAATCGCCCATGTTCACTGGTCGAATCAAAGGCCTTGGACCCCGTTATTGCCCTTCAGTGGAAGATAAAATCAATCGGTTCGCTGACAAAGATCGGCATCAGATCTTCGTAGAACCAGAAGGTTGGGACACTGTCGAAGTGTATGTTAATGGATTTTCGACCTCATTGCCTGAAACCGTTCAGTATAACGCCTTACGAAAAATACCCGGATTTGAGAATGTTAGAATGTTCAGACCCGGCTACGCTGTGGAGTATGATTTCTTTCCACCAACTCAGTTAAAGCCAACACTCGAGACTCAGCTGGTCAAAAATCTGTTCTTTGCTGGGCAGATTAATGGAACAACGGGCTATGAAGAGGCCGCCTGCCAGGGACTGATGGCAGGTATCAATGCACACCGAAATACAAATGAAGAAGCTGAGTTTACAATCAAACGGTCGGAGGGTTATATTGGCGTCCTGATTGATGATCTGATAACTAAAGGGACGGAAGAACCGTATCGGATGTTTACATCCCGAGCAGAATATCGGACCTTGTTACGTCAGGACAATGCCGATTTACGGCTCACTGAAAAGGGATACGCTATTGGCTTGGCATCGCAGGAACGGTATGAATCTATGGTTACCAAACGGGATGGGATCGCTCAGTTAACAGAAGCAATACGGAGAGCAAAGCTCAAACCCGAAGATGTAAATGGTTGGTTAGAGACAAAAGGAAGTTCGCCGTTGCGCGAAAAAAGCAGCCTGTATACCTTACTCAAGCGGCCAGAAATTGATCAGTCCGACGTAAAAGAACTGCTGAATCTCCTGCCAGAAACGCCTGGGGTAGGGGAGGAGACGATTGAGCAAACTGTTATTGAAATCAAGTACGAGGACTATCTCAATCGGGAAAAACAGAACGCCGAAAAATTAGATAAATGGGAAAGTCTGGCAATTAATCCCACATTCGATTACGACCGCCTTAAAGCTTTATCGTTTGAGGGAAAGGAAAAATTGAAGCGACTTCGGCCAGCAACGATCGGTCAGGCATCCCGCATCAGCGGAGTAAGCCCTTCCGATGTTTCCATCCTTCTGGTCTATATGGGCCGTTAATTAATTAGGCGCTGATTGCAAGGAAAGCAATCAGCGCCTTTTTGTTTTCACACAATTTAACTCGCTAACTTGGAAACCGTCAATTCATGCCCAGTCTGCGGCAGTACAAAATTTACTCCCTATTTAGTTTGTAAAGATTATTTAGTCAGCAATCAAAACTTCAACATCGAGCAATGTGAAACGTGTGGTTTCCGATTGACCAACCCTCGACCCGATGAAAAAACGATTGGATCATATTATAAATCGGAGCAGTATGTATCACACAATGACGAGAGCAGTGGTGTGATTAATACGGCGTATCGGTTAGTTCGTAATTATACGCTTCGGTCAAAATTAAATCTTATCAATAAGCTTAATGGTGGGCCAGGACGAATTCTGGATGTAGGTTGTGGTACGGGTGCGTTCCTAGATACTAGTAAACAGGGAGGCTGGCAGGTGATGGGAATGGAACCAGATCCAGATGCCCGTGCTGTTGCTCAAAAAAAATTAGAAGCCGACATACAGCCTAATCTTAGGGCATTGGACGGAGCAACACCTTTTGACATAATTACCTTATGGCATGTGCTCGAGCATATTCCTGACCTCAATGAAACAGTACCTCAACTGAATAAATTATTGAGTCCGAAGGGGACATTACTGATCGCCGTTCCCAATTCAGATTCTTATGATGCGCACTATTTTAAAGAATATTGGGCAGCCTATGATGTCCCTCGCCATTTACAGCATTTCACTCCGTCTACCATCAAGCTCTTATTTAAAAAGCATGGTCTGACGTGTATAGAGCAGAAGCCAATGGTTTTTGATGCTTTCTATATTGCGATGCTGAGCACCCGGTACATGACCGGTAAAACAGATTATCTGAAAAGTATGAGGGTAGGACTTACCTCTAATCAACAAGCCAAACAAACTGGCAACTCATCCAGTTTAATCTATCTATTTAAGAAGGCCTGATAATTGCACTGATTCTAAGCAGTATGCCATTTTTTTCACTGACAGGTAAAGGTCAATTCTAAATTAAAAAAGTTAAAGTTTTATGTGAATAACCATGTGCATAACTCTGACTCACAAGTGGATAAATTGTTTATAAGGCATGAAAGTGATGTGGATGAATAACGTAGTAATCCACATCACTTTTTTTTGGGCCAGTTAATGTGGAGAAACAACTACATATCACGAATGAGCCCACACAATTTCCCCACTTAAAATTGTGTACAGAAATTATTCACAAATCCACATTCATATCGCACATAAAATGTGGATAAAATGTTATTTACCTAAAAATAAGATGGTTATAAGTGGATAACTTTAAAACAGTAAGTGGATATGTTGCGGTTCTTATCCACATTCTGTATCTTCATCAGTGGACAACTTATTTGTACACATTTCCACATAGCTAATGGTTATAATAACGTTTCTTTAAAAAGCTTTTATATAAAATGTTAATAAGGTCAAAAGTCATTATTGCGCTGATGTGGCTGTTGTCAGCCGGACTCGCCTGGGGGCAGGGGGGAGCGACGTTGGCCGAAGAATATTTTAAAGCGGGCGAATTTGAAAAAGCCGCGAACGAATACGCGAAGCTGTTGAAAACCGATGTGACCTGGGTTCGCCTGGCACGCTATGTGAACAGCCTGCAAAAAAGTAACAAGGCAGAGGAGGCCGTAAAATATTTGCGCAAGCAGGAACGCAGCGATGAACCCAACCGGGCATACTACCAATTGCTCATTGGGCAACTCGCCACCCAGCAGGGCGATACAGTTCTGGCGAGCAATCAATACACGGCCGCCTTACAATCCAGCAAATCGTCGACCAGTAAGCTTGAACGGATCGCCAGTGCCTTCAACGAAGCAGGAGAGCCCCGCTGGGCGGTCCGGGCGCTCGAAATGGCCCGAGAGGTCAGCAAAGAGCCTACGGCCTACAGCGAGGATCTAATGGGCCTTTACAGGGCGACGGGGCAAACTGAAAAATCGATCAATGAAATTATAACGACTGGCAAACAGCCCGATAAAAAAGAAACCGTATTGGCCGCATTACAAGGGTTTATCAACACAAAAGATGAGCCGCTTGTGGAAAAAGCGTTATACAGCAAAATACAACTGGAACCCAATGAACTTTCCTATAACGAATTATTGATCTGGTACTTTGTGCAGAAACAGAAATTCGGCAGGGCGTTGCTCCAGGAAAAAGCGACGGATAAACGCGTAAAATTGAACGGTAGCCGTGTTTATGACCTGGGAATGCTGGCAATGAACAACAAAGAATACAAAACAGCGGCCGAATCATTCGAATACATAACCACAACATATCCACAGGGCCAGCTCTATCCGTTCGCACGGCGGTTGGTTATTCAAGCCCGCGAAGAACAGGTAAAAAACACGTACCCTGTAGATAAGGTGGAAATCCGTAAGTTGATTGGTGATTATCAGAAAATGCTTCAGGAGATCGGGACAAATGTTAAAACACTTGAAGCGCTCCGGAGCACTGCCAATCTATACGGAAATTATCTCGACAGCAAAGACACCGCTCTAACGGTTCTGGATTTAGCCATTGAATTGGGGAAAACCGATAAGAATTTTGTGGATCGTTGTAAGCTCGACAAAGGGGATATCTACCTGCTGAAAGGTGAACCCTGGGAATCTACGCTGTTGTATTCTCAGGTTGAAAAATCTCAGAAAGAAGAATTGTTAGGTTATGAAGCCAAGCTTAAAAACGCAAAGCTTCACTATTATCGGGGAAATCTGGCTGTAGCTAAAGACATTTTGGATGTACTTAAACTGGCCACATCACGGGAAATAGCCAATGATGCTGAACAGTTAAGTTTATTAATTGTGGATAACACGGGCATGGATAGTACCGAAGCTGCAATGCGGGAATATGCCGGGATCGACTTATTACTCTTCCAGAATAAAACTGATGAAGCCATTGAAGCGCTCAAAGAAATGTGGAAGAAGTATGCCGAACATCCACTGGCAGATGAAATTCTCTGGCTGCGGGCGAATACATACATGAAACAGGGTAAGAATACCGAAGCACTTGAAGACTTAAAAAAGATAACAGCCAGCTACCCAACTGATATTTTAGGGGATGATGCCTTGTTTACGCAGGCGAAAATATATGAAGAGCGTCTCAAAGATAAGACAGCTGCCATGGAAGCCTATCAAAAAGTATTAACACAGTATCCAGGGAGTATCTATGGAGCCGAGTCACGTAAGCGGTTCAGAGCCTTACGAGGTGATACCGTTAACTGAGTTCTCTAAAAGTTATCCACAAAAAAGGCCCCAAATACACAATTTGGGGCCTTTTTTGTGGATAACTTTTAGAGAACTGTATGGAGCAAAGACTCTTTAAATGCCTCGTATTGAGCAGGAATTCGAATGCTTATTTTAGATCGGCTGGCTAAACTGGCCAGTCTGTCAGGGACATGAACAGATTGGCCCAGTACATCTTCAACTAAGGGCTTAAATTTTGACGGATGGGCCGTAGCTAATGCAACACCCGTATAATCGATATTCCTGTCGAGCAGGTATTGTTGTAAGCCCAAAATGCCAATGGCGGTGTGAGGACAGGCGATATAGCCAAATTGGTCATAGATACGTTTCATCCCCACTCGTGTTTCGTCATCATCATAGAAATAGCCTGAAACATTTTCTTTGAAATGATCAAAATCATTACCGTAGAGATGAGCTAAACGAACAAAGTTGCTTGGACTCCCCACATCCATCGCATTCGAGATCGTCGCAATAGAGGCTTTAGGCGTATACACTCCCGTTTTTATGTAAGACGGCACTACATGATTTAGGTTAGTTGCTGCCACAAAATGAGCAACAGGCAAGCCCATTTGTTGAACCATGGCACCAGCGCTAAGATTACCGAAATTTCCACTGGGCGTTGAAAAAACAACGGGTTTCCCCCATTTGCGTACCTGGCCGTATGCCCGAACGTAATAAAACCCCTGCGGAATCAACCGAAAAATATTGATCGAATTCGCAGAGGATAGGGATAAATGAGCGTTTAGCTCCGTATCGACAAAGGCTTGTTTCACGATAGCCTGACAATCGTCGAAAGACCCATCTACTTCAAATGCCTGAACATTTCCACCAAGCGTTGTTAATTGTTTTTCCTGAAGATCGCTAACTCGGCCAGAAGGATATAAGATTGAGACACGAACGCCAGGAACATTGTGGAAGCCCATAGCAACAGCTCCGCCCGTATCACCCGAAGTAGCTACCAAAATATTAACTTCTTTATCGTTACGGCCTGAATAATAAGACATTAAAGCCGCCATATAACGAGCTCCAACATCTTTAAAGGCCAGCGATGGACCGTGAAACAACTCAAGAACACTGGTTTTTCCTGGCTCCAGATCAACAACTGGTGTATCGAATGGAAAAGCCTGATGCGTAAGGTTTTCCAGATCAGCCGTACTTATTTCATCACTAAAGAGTGCTTTACTGATCTCAAATCCAATATCTGCTAAAGACTGTCCAGCAATTTTTTCGAAAAAGTCAGTGCCTAAATGAGGTAAAGGAGTTGGCATATACAGTCCTTTATCAGCAGGTAGGCTGTGAAAAAGGGCTTCCTCAACAGAAACAGTATTCTGAGGATTGTTGGTGCTATAAAAACGCATATGAAAAGGCAAAATAAGGCTACAAAGTACGGTAAATCAGTTCAATGAATCGAGTTTAAGTCATTGAAAATGTGGAAAAGTAATGTGGATTAGTGGATAAGTAGGGCAATACGTACCTTTACAGACCAATAAACTTCACAACAGAAAAGAGTCGAAATAGTCAAAGTGCAGAATGATATTTGCAAAAAACTACAAAACGTCTCGTAATCAGCAATTAATTATGTCATTTGGATTATTCAACGTTCCAACGCCGGTTAATGAGCCGGTAAAAGAGTATCGTCCTGGTTCTCCAGAGCGCGAAGCAGTAAAAAAAGCTTTGCAGGATTTTCGATCGGTAGAAACAGACATTCCTATGTATATCGGTGGCCAGGAGGTTCGCACAGACCGTAAAATCCGGGTCGCACCCCCTCACGATCATCAGCATACACTCGGCTATTTTCATGAAGGCGATGCTCAACATGTTGAACAGGCAATTGAAGCCGCATTAGCCGCAAAAGATAATTGGGCGAATTTATCCTGGGAGCACCGGGCCAGCATTTTCCTAAAAGCGGCTGATCTACTCGCTGGACCATATCGGGCACGAATAAATGCTGCAACAATGCTTGGTCAGTCGAAAAACGCTTTTCAGGCAGAAATCGACTCTGCATGTGAGCTGATCGATTTTCTGCGATTCAATGTCCATTATGCAACGGATATCTACCGGCAGCAACCAAACTCTTCGCCGGGCGTCTGGAATCGACTTGAGTACCGTCCCCTCGAAGGATTCGTTTTTGCCCTGACTCCCTTCAATTTTACCGCTATTGCCGGTAATCTACCCACATCGGCCGCAATGATGGGAAACACAGTCGTTTGGAAACCAGCCTATACGCAGGTTTTATCGGCTAAAGTCATTATGGAGGTGTTACTGGAGGCAGGTTTACCTGATGGCGTCATAAATCTGATTTATGTAGATGGTCCGGTGGCTGGCGATAAAATTTTCAACCATCCCGATTTTGCAGGCATACACTTTACAGGTAGTACAGGCGTATTTCAAGCGATTTGGGGTACAATTGGCGCGAACATACACAAGTACAATTCATATCCGCGAATTGTTGGTGAAACAGGAGGGAAAGACTTCGTGCTTGTGCATGAATCCGCAGATGCCGATGAAGTAGCTACTGGTCTTGTACGTGGAGCATTTGAATATCAGGGACAAAAATGCTCAGCTGCATCACGCGCCTATGTTCCATCATCGCTTTGGCCGGCTATCGAAACCAAAGTAAAAGAGTTTCTGAGCGAGATAAAGATGGGCGCAACTGAAGACTTTACCAACTTCATTAACGCTGTCATTGATGAACGATCCTTTAAAAAGATCAAAGCTTATATCGATGCCGCTAAACAGAGTGATCAGGTAAAAATCGTGGCAGGAGGGAACTACGACGGTTCTAAGGGGTATTTTATCGAGCCAACCGTGCTTCAGGTAAATGATCCGAACTATAGAACAATGTGCGAAGAGATATTCGGGCCGGTATTATCAGTTTATGTGTATGAACCATCGGAGTTCGAATCGATACTACAGATTGTGAACAGTACCTCACCTTATGCGTTGACAGGATCTATTTTTGCGAAGGATCGATATGTGATCGAACATACTTCGAAAGTACTCCAGAATGCCGCCGGTAATTTTTATATTAACGATAAACCTACCGGAGCAGTAGTAGGACAACAGCCATTTGGGGGAGCGCGAGCGTCGGGAACGAACGATAAAGCGGGATCAGCTTTAAATTTATATCGCTGGGTTTCGGCACGTACAATTAAGGAAACCTACGTGACTCCCAGGCACTTCGCTTATCCATTCCTACAGGCCGACTAATTATTT
>NZ_CP050063.1:445000-637500 GCF_011604685.1 Spirosoma aureum
GTCGGGGTAGTAGGACCTGACATCAAGCCAGCAATCGAACTGAAATGACTTGGGAAAGTCAACCACAGAGGGTGAGAGTCCCGTACGGGTCAGGGCGTTGGTGGGTTGGGAATCCTGAGTAGGGGGGGACCGGAGAAATCCCCTCTGAATCGGCCGGCACCATCCGGTAAGGCTAAATACGACCAGAAGACCGATAGTGGAGAGTACCGTGAGGGAACGGTGAAAAGCACGGGGAGTACCCGGGTGAAATAGACCCTGAAACCAGGCGCTTACAAGCGGTCGGAGCAAGCAGTGTCTTGTGACGGCGTGCCTTTTGCATAATGAGCCTACGAGTTACCGTTACTGGCGAGGTTAAGTACTTGAAAGTACGCAGCCGAAGCGAAAGCGAGTCTGAACAGGGCGTCGAGTCAGTAGGGGTAGACGCGAAACTTGGTGATCTACCCGTGGTCAGGTTGAAGGGGTGGTAACACACCGTGGAGGACCGAACCGATAAGCGTTGAAAAGCTTCCGGATGAACTGCGGGTAGGGGTGAAAGGCCAATCAAACTGAGAAATAGCTCGTACTCTCCGAAATGTTTTTAGGAACAGCGTTGCGTGTTACCACTGGTGAGGTAGAGCGACCAACAGGATGCGGGGGAGTCACATCCTACCAACTTCTGATGAACTCCGAATGCGCCAGTGGGTGCGTGGCAGTGAGGGCTTGGGTGCTAAGGTCCAAGTCCGAGAGGGGAACAACCCAGACCATCCGCTAAGGTCCCTAAGTGTGTGCTAAGTTGAACAAAGGCGGTCCGGCTGCTGAGACAGCCAGGAGGTTAGCTTGGAAGCAGCTATTCCTTTAAAGAGTGCGTAACAGCTCACTGGTCGAGCGGGGCGGGCGTCGATAATAAACGGGCATCAAGCACATCACCGAAGCGATGGACATACACTTGGAGTGTATTGTGGTAGGAGAGCATTCTATGGGGGGTGAAGTTGTCGCGTGAGCGATGGTGGACCGCATAGAAAAGCAAATGTAGGCATAAGTAACGAGAATGAGGATGAGAACTCCTCACACCGAAAAGCTAAGGTTTCCTCCGCGATGGCAGTCATCGGAGGGTTAGTCGGGGTCTAAGGGGCAGCGGAATCGTGAGTCCTGAGGGGGAACAGGTTAATAGTCCTGTACTATCTATGCAGGATTCCTAATGACGGAGTGCTGGAGGTTCTACGTCCGGACGGAAGTGGGCGTTGAGCGGAGTCTTCGGACGAAGCGAAGGACTGAAGGGGCTTCCAAGAAAAGTTAGGGATCGTCAAGCGTATGGATACCCGTACCGTAAACCGACACAGGTAGCTGGGAAGAATATTCTAAGGTGCGCGAAAGAATCATGGTTAAGGAACTCGGCAAAATGACCCTGTAACTTCGGGATAAGGGGGGCCTACCCAGTGATGGGAGGCTGCAGAGAAGAGGCCCAGGCGACTGTTTACCAAAAACACAGGACTCTGCCAAAATGAAAGTTGACGCATAGGGTCTGACACCTGCCCGGTGCTGGAAGGTTAAGGGGGGAGCTTAGCGTAAGCGAAGGTTTGAACTGAAGCCCCAGTAAACGGCGGCCGTAACTATAACGGTCCTAAGGTAGCGAAATTCCTTGTCGGGTAAGTTCCGACCTGCACGAATGGTGTAACGATCTGGGCACTGTCTCAACCATGAGTTCGGTGAAATTGTAGTAGCGGTGAAGATGCCGCTTACCCGCCACGGGACGGAAAGACCCCGTGCACCTTTACTACAGCTTAACATTGATCGCCGGTCAGGCATGTGTAGGATAGGCGGGAGATTGCGAAGCGGTGTCGCCAGGCATCGTGGAATCAACCTTGAAATACCGCCCTTGGCTGACTGGCGGTCTAACTGGGCAACCAGGACCGTGTTTGGTGGGTAGTTTGACTGGGGTGGTCACCTCCGAAAGAGTAACGGAGGTTTCCCAAGGTTTGCTCATGCCGGACGGTAATCGGCAGCGGAGTGCAATAGCAGAAGCAAGCTTGACAGTGAGGCACACAGGCCGATCTGGGACGAAAGTCGGGTATAGTGATCCGGTGGTTCCGCATGGAAGGGCCATCGCTCAAAGGATAAAAGGTACGCCGGGGATAACAGGCTGATCTCCCCCAAGAGCTCACATCGACGGGGAGGTTTGGCACCTCGATGTCGGCTCGTCACATCCTGGGGCTGGAGAAGGTTCCAAGGGTTCGGCTGTTCGCCGATTAAAGTGGCACGCGAGCTGGGTTCAGAACGTCGTGAGACAGTTCGGTCCCTATCTGTGGTGGGCGTGGGATGACTGAGGGGGTCTGTCCTTAGTACGAGAGGACCGGGATGGACCAACCGCTGGCGGATCGGTTGTTTGGCCGCAGGCACGGCCGAGTAGCTACGTTGGGAACAGATAAGCGCTGAAGGCATCTAAGTGCGAAACTGGCCCCGAGATGAGTCATCCGGTATAAAGGGCCGTGGGAGACGACCACGTTGATAGGCGACAGGTGTAGGTGCAGAGATGTATAGAGCTGAGTCGTACTAATGAGCCCGGACGCGTAAGTAGAAGTGCTACTGAGACTAGTAAATCAAGTGTGTAGATATCGCGGTTTCTCTCTGTGGGAAAAAAGACAAACGATCTTTGGGTGGTGCGTCGTTCAGGCGGGCACTAGTCATAACGAGTCAACAGGTTGGTGCTGGTAAGGCGGGTGGACACCTCTTCCATTTCGAACAGAGCCGTTAAGCCCCGTACTGCCGATGGTACTGCTGTCACAAGTGGGAGAGTAGGAAGGTGCCACCTGATGAAATTGGAGTCTCTGATCGCAAGGTCAGAGACTTTTTTTTGGTAGTTCCCCCTCAACCCAAGGGCTAGCCGATACAGTCACAGCCATCAGGAAGTGAAGTCAACAATACGGATGAATGTCAACTAGAAAAAGCCAGTTAACTTAACCGGCTTTCTGTGAATGTACAGGCTGATTCTGAAATTGCAAATAGTTACAAAATAGCCCAGAAAGCCTCTATTTGATCCAATACCTGTTCTACCGATTCTGCAACCAGCAGCAAAGATCTATTCTCTGCTTTTAAGAAACCATCGGCAACCATTCGGTCTAATTGTTGAAGCATGAGATCATAATAGCCATTCGTGTTAATGATAGCTACTGGACCATCATAAATCTTTAGTTGACGCCAAGCTAAGATCTCAAACAGTTCATCAAGTGTTCCGTAGCCACCTGGCAAGGCAATAACGCCTTTCGCCAACTGTACCATCTTGTATTTCCGCTCATGCATTGTTTCAACAAAATGGAGCTCTGTAAGCGTTTTATGGGCCACTTCAAGATCCGCGAGAAAATTCGGAATTACACCAGTTACTTCTCCCCCGTTGTTCAGTACAGTATCGGCAACAGTTCCCATCAGGCCGAAGCCACCACCGCCATAGATTAACCGGATGTTACGAGTGGCTAATTTTTCCCCGAGTTCTATGGCAACTTCTTTATAGATTGGGTTTGTGCCAGGATTTGAGCCACAATAAACAACAATGCTCTGCATAAGAATTTATTGAAGAGTCAGACTGATTAATTTGACATGACGATTATTCGCTCAAAACTACAGTAACTCTTTGCCAAGGAACGTTAAATCTAAACTGCCGAATGTGCCGGAACTCATCAAAAGAAAAATTTCGGCAGTGTCGCGCTGTTTTACCAGGTAGGATTGTAACGCAAGACTATCCGTAAAAACGTGCAAATTTGGGTACTCAAAAGCTTCGATAACGTCTTCGGAAGTAATTGGGTCAGCTGAGTCCAGATAAGGCCTTGTATGGTCGTTAAAATAGACGACAGCCTGGTCGGCGGCATTGAGTGTCCCTTTATATTCGCCAAGAAACGTTTTCGTTAAGCTGCTGAGTGTATGAAGTTCAACGACAGTTAAGAGTTTCTGGCCTGGATATTGCTTTTTTACAGCCTTGGTCGACGCTTCAACTTTTGCTGGTGAATGAGCAAAGTCGCGGAAAAGAATTTTGCTTGCCGAACCTGCGCCCGTTTTCTCCGCAATTGTCTCCAATCGTAACGCTACTGGCTTAAACGATTGAATGGCTGCGTAAAACTGATCTTCAGTGATACCAATTCGATCACATACGGTCATCGCACCGGCAATATTTTTCATATTATACTCACCAAATAACTGCACCGGTATTTTGGCTCCCTGTCGGGTAAGCAAATACGTTTGCCCGCTAACAATTTCGCTGGGATGCGCTTCGTAGGGAATTTTAGTGATGTCGGTTCGTTCTTTCTGACCAATTACGTCAAGCATATCATCCGACTCATCAAAAGCCAGAATTCCTGCTTTGGGCATTGCTTCTGCCAGTGATTCGAATTGATCTACATAGGCTTCCCAGGTAGGATAAATGTTGACATGGTCCCACGCAATGCCGCTAATAAGCGCGATATGCGGCTGATAATGCAGAAACTTTGGACGTGAATCAATGGGTGAAGATGCATACTCGTCTCCTTCAATAACGATTACGGGAGCATCTGGTGTTAATTTGGCCATTGTCTCAAAACCGTCGATCTGTTCGCCAACCAGATAATCAAATGTGCGATTATGGTGCTTCAGAACGTGAAGAATAATTGCAGTAATGGTCGTTTTGCCATGACTTCCTGCAATAACCACTCGCTGTTTTTGTTGGCTCTGCTGGTATAGAAATTCAGGGTAGGAGTAAATAGTTAAGCCTAATTCCTGCGCTTTAACCAACTCCGGATTATTCCGGTGGGCATGCATGCCAACAATAATGGCATCAAGCTCAGCATGAATTTTATCCGGAAACCATCCCGTTTCGGTGGGTAAGAGGCCGTTTTGCTGCAATCGTGTACGAGAGGGATCGTAAATTTCGTCGTCGGATCCAGTAATAAGATAGCCTTGTTGTTGAAGGGCTAAAGCGAGGTTGTGCATCGCACTACCGCCGATAGAGATGAAGTGGATGGCCTGAGGCATTCGATAAAATCAGTCAGTGTCGTAAGGCAAAAGTAGGGCTTCTTTTTGGTTTGAAGAAAGAAGATGAGTTTCTGAACAAGTTGATGTATTGTGTCACTATTAAATTTCAACTATATCCGAATCAAACCCCCCGCTTTTTCGTTGACTATCTTGCGAATAGGTAATACTTGGAAAGCCCGATTTTCGGACCCAAATTCGCGCCTGTTTTTTAGCAACACAGACCCCATTTCATGCGCCGAACATAGGGATGAAGACATACTATGACCTGATTGACCAGACATTTGAATTTCCGACGCGAGAATTCAATGTTGAGAACAACGAACTGATGTTCAACAATGTACCGCTAATGGACATTGTAAAACAGTATGGGACTCCCCTAAAACTGACCTATTTGCCGAAAATCACGGAGCATATCGATCATGCAAAACTGCTGTTCAGAAATGCCATGAAGCGGTATAATTACAAGGGGAATTACACCTACTGTTATTGTACGAAGTCATCCCATTTTCGGTTTGTGCTTGACGAGGTTCTTAAAAACAACGTGCACCTCGAAACATCATCGGCTTACGATATCCCTATTCTGAGAGAATTGTATAAAGCCGGTAAGTTTAACAAAAGCACCTATATAATCTGCAATGGCTACAAACGGCCGTTGTACACCCAATACATCAGCGAGCTCATTAACGATGGGTTCACGAACTGTATTCCAGTACTCGATAACCTCAAGGAAATTGAGGCTTATGAAAACGCGGTAACAGCCGAAACCGTCAATTTTGGAATTCGGATCGCTACCGACGAAGAACCGAACTTCGCGTTTTATACATCTCGTCTGGGTATTCGCTATAGCGATGTCAATGAACTGTATCGAAACAAAATACAGCCCAATGAGCGATTTAAGCTCAAAATGCTGCATTTCTTCATCAATACAGGCATTAAAGACAGTGCGTATTATTGGAGTGAGTTGAGTCGCTTCATGTATAAATACTGCGAGTTACGGAAAATTTGCCCTGATCTCGATTCAATTGACATTGGGGGCGGAATGCCAATTCAAACGTCATTCCAGTTCACCTATGATTATCAGGCCATGATCGATCAGATTGTGGAGAGCATTCAGTGGATCTGTAACAAGAACAACGTACCCGTGCCGCATATTTTCACCGAGTTCGGTTCGTATACGGTGGGTGAAAGTGGAGCGGTTATTTACAAAGTGATCGACCAGAAATTGCAGAATGATAAAGAGCTTTGGTATATGATCGATGGCTCGTTCATTACGCAACTACCTGATTCATGGGGGCTTGGCCAGAAATACATCATGCTATCGGTCAATAACTGGGACAATCCTTACCAGAAAGTTAACTTGGGCGGTCTGACCTGCGATTCGCACGATTTTTATAATACTGAAGCGCATAGTGCAGACTTATACCTGCCTATTTTTGATCAGGATGCTGAAGATCAGTATATTGGCCTATTCCATACGGGTGCTTATCAGGAGTCACTGGGTGGTTATGGTGGTATCCAGCACTGTTTGATTCCGGCTCCGCAGCACGTAATTATCGATAAGGATGAAGAGGGTAACCTTCGTTCGCGGTTATTTGCACCAGAACAGAATAGCGAAGTAATGCTGAAAATTCTTGGCTACGGCGATGCTGAACCTGGTATGACTGAACTGGAAGCTACCGAAGCGGCCGAAGAGCGTGAGGAAGAAGAGTTGGTAAAAGAAGAAAATTAGTCGCTTTAAAGCAGCGTATTTTTATCGTAACCCTAAAAATACGCTGCTTTAAAGTTACCGAATGATAAAGTCACTAAACGGGTGTATAATTTTTAGCACTATATTCGTTTAAGAATCTGAAGGTTAAAAGCAAAAACAGAGCGATATTTCATGAAAAAACTACTGATTTTAGGCGCTGTGCTGGCAACGTTATCGCTTGGGTCCTGTGCCCGCAGAGCCAATTGCCCGGCGTATGGTAGCGTGCAAAAGCCTGCACCGACGCAGGTGCGGGTGTAAGAGAAAGAAATTTCCTTCAGGAAAAGCCTCTGAACCAATCGACGTTTAGAGGCTTTTTTTCATTCAGGCATATCCTAATACGATTCGTGATGCTTCGAGCAGATTCGGGGCACTACCATCGCATTCGGCAGAAAGTTCTGGTTCGTCAGCAATCCGAACAGTACGCACACCAACGCGTTTACCAGCCTGCATATCGCGGAGGGCATCGCCGATCATCCACGATTCGTCGGGTGTGATGTTGTATTTGGCCATCGCCTTTTCAAGCAGCAATGAACCGGGTTTACGAGTTAGCGATTCGGTATCGTACTTCGGGTGGTGAGGGCAATAATAAATGTCATCGATGACCTGACCGCATTGTTCCTGCAAATAATTGTAACAGGCCATAACGTCGTCACGAGTGTAGAGCCCTTTGGCAATACCAGCCTGGTTCGTAATCACAATAAGCAGATAACCTGCATCTTTCAACAAACGCAGTGCTTCCGGTACACCATCGGGTATGATAAAATCTTCAACGCGATAGACGTAATCTGTCCGGTCTTCATTTAAAACGCCGTCTCTGTCCAGAAAAACACACTTGCTCATCAAGAATCTATTGCTTTGGATTAGGCAATAATACAAATATTTGGTAAAATAATTGCATTATTACTTTAAAATGTTTGTGAAATTTTCGAGAAAGGAACAAAAGAGCTTTATAAACATAAAACGTGGATCATAATTCGTATGATCGAAGCTTCCATAATAGCGCTTAAACAGCAGCTAAAACTTGTCTCCTGACCACTCGAACTATCACCCACGTCCTGGTTTAATTAAGCGCCCAAATCCAGTAACCGTTGTTCTAGCGCCTGAATTTTTGCTTCAGCATCGGCAAGTTTTTGACGTTCCCGATCAACAACGTCGGGTTTTGCATTGGCAACGAATTTCTCATTGGAGAGCTTTTTGGCCGTTGAGTCACGGAACCCAACGTTGTAGAGCAATTCCTTTTGGGTGTTGACGATCTCCTGCTCGACATCGATCTCGCCAGCAATATCTACGAAAAACTCATCACCTTTAATCAGGAACGACAAGCCGTCTGATTTCTCGCTGACGTAGCTTATTGTGGACACATTTGCCATTTTTTGAATCAAAACCTCAAGTACTTTAAATCGCTCGGGTGCTGAGGTCTTGATCGCTAATGGCAATTCGGTTTTTGGCGAAATCTGCTTGGCATTCCGAATATTCCGGACGTTACTGATAACGTCGAATAATGTCTCGAAATCAATCAGAATCTGACTGTCAACAGCATCCGCTTTTGGAAATGGCGCGATACAAATACTATCACCGGATTGGCGTTCCCGGATTTCCTGCCAGATTTCTTCCGTAATAAATGGCATGAACGGGTGAGCCAGACGCATTAACTGCTCAAAGAAATTGATCGTTGCCTCGTAGGTTGTGTGATCAATGGGTTGCTCGAAGCCGGGCTTGATCAGTTCGAGGTACTGCGAGCAGAAATCGTCCCAGATCAGCTTGTATATGGCCTGTAAAGCATCCGAAATCCGGAATTTGCTGAAATGATCTTCAATCTCGATCAGGGTTGTATACAGCTTCGATTCGAACCAACGGATCGCCAACTGCTGACTGTCAGTTGCCGGCTGCTCACTGATTGTCCAGCCTTTTACCAATCGGAACGCATTCCAGATTTTGTTGCTGAAATTACGACCCTGTTCTACCAGTTTCTCATCGAACAATAAATCGTTTCCAGCGGCCGAACTGAACAGCATCCCTGTTCGAACGCCATCGGCTCCGTATTTTTCAATAAGATCGAGCGGGTCGGGCGAATTACCAAGTTGTTTCGACATTTTCCGACCCAGCTTATCGCGAACCATACCCGTAAAGTAAACGTCCTTGAAAGGTCGCTCGCCCTTGTACTCGTAACCGGCAATAATCATCCGGGCTACCCAGAAGAAAATAATATCGAAGCCGGTAACGAGTGTATTGGTTGGGTAATAATAATCGAGATCCTTCGGGCCCGCTTTTGGATCATCGGGGTTGCCCGACGGTTTGAAAACAGACATCGGCCAGAGCCACGATGAGAACCATGTATCCAGAACGTCTTCATCCTGGGTCAGATCGGCCTCGGTCATGGCAAACAGCAGCATTTCGTGCTGTACTTTCTCCAACGCTTCGTGTTTGTTTTTCGCAACAATCACGGTGCCGTCCTGCATATAAAATGCCGGAATCCGTTGCCCCCACCATAACTGGCGACTAATGCACCAATCATGTGGATTCTCCATCCAGGAACGATACATGTTCTTGTATTTCGATGGATGAAGTTGAATAACGTCGTTCATTACGTTCTCGAACGCTGGTTTCGAGAGTTCGTCCATTTTCAGGAACCACTGCAAGGATAGCTTTGGCTCGATTACCGCATTGGTCCGCTCCGAGAAACCAACATTTGACTTATAGTCTTCGGCCTTGACCAGATTGCCCGACTCCTCAAGCAGCTTGATAATCGCTTTACGGGCCGCAAAACGATCCTGACCGACCAGAATCTGCGCTTTTTCATTCAGCGTACCATCGTCGTTCAGAATGTCCAGAACGGGTAAATTGTGCTTGATGCCCAGCGTATAGTCATTCGGATCATGAGCGGGCGTAACTTTCAGGCCGCCCGTTCCAAAATCCATCGTGACGTATTCATCCAGAATAATCGGGATCTCGCGGTTAATGAGCGGAATAATGGCTTTTTTGCCGTGCAGGTGTTTGTAACGTTCGTCGTTCGGATTGACCGCAATGGCTGCATCAGCCATAATCGTTTCCGGCCGAACCGTAGCAATGGTAATATAAACTTGCCCAGCGCTCCCTGCTATCTCGTACTGAATGTAAACCAGCTTTTGCTGAACTTCTTTGGTGATAACTTCTTCGTCAGAAACCGCCGTTAATCCTTGCGGGTCCCAGTTGACCATGCGGACACCACGATAAATCTTGCCTTTGTTGTAGAGGTCAACGAATGTATCGATAACCGATTCATAGAGAGCCGGTTCCATTGTAAATCGTGTACGGTCCCAGTCGCAGGAGGCACCTAGTTTGCGGAGCTGCTGGAGAATAATACCCCCGTATTTGTGGGTCCACTCCCAGACATACTCAATAAACTGCTCGCGTGTGAGGTCATGCTTATTTATGCCACGCTCTTTAAGCATCGCCACAACTTTAGCTTCAGTAGCAATGCTGGCGTGGTCGGTGCCCGGAACCCAGCAGGCATTTTTACCTTCCATACGCGCCTTCCGAATCAGCACATCCTGAATCGTATTATTGAGCATATGGCCCATATGCAACACCCCGGTTACGTTTGGGGGCGGAATGACGATGGTGTAAGGTTCACGTTTGTCGTCAGCATCCGTTGGGGGTGTCGATTTAAAAAACTGGTTATCAATCCAATATTGATACCATTTTTCCTCAATGTCCTGGGGGGTGTATGTTTTTGAAATCATAAAGCAGTCGAAACCGAAAGACCTTTCTATCCAGTAAGAAACCCAATACTGGTAGAAAAGGAGCGTTATTACCTATAGAAAAGCAAAATTAGCTAAATTGGGTAGGGCGTAAAAACGAAAGGCCGTCTTTCGTAGTTTTAGATCTACACTTCATGGCACACCTATGGAATTCGGAAAAATACATAATCTCGATACGGTTAATCTCACATTGCCGCCCGGCTCAGCTTTCAATGCTCGTGTATGGGCAGGTGTAGAGCCTACCAAGCGGCCTACTGTATTCATAGGTGGCCCAATTTGGGCCAATAAAGATTACGTTGGCAAAGTTTATCCATCGAACGCAAAGGAGAAAGATTTTCTGCATTATTACACCCGGCAGTTCAACACCATTGAGTTAAATCTGACGCATTACCAGATTCCGACGGTGGGCATGATTGAAAAATGGAAAGCGGAAGCAACCGAGCGATTTACCTACTGTCCCAAATTTCCCCAGATTATTAGTCACGAACGGCAATTAGTGGCCACCGAAGGACTCACCGAAGAGTTTGTCAATGCCGTATTCGGATTAGAGGAGTTTTTAGGTATGACTTTTTTACAGCTACCTCCCATGTTTGGACCCGATAAGTGGCCGGTATTGGAAACGTATCTGAAAAGCTTACCCGACGAACTCGACGTGGCCGTAGAATTTCGTCATCCCGACTGGTTTAGCAAAGCTGCATTATGGCAGCAAACCCTCGAACGACTCTACGCCCTGCGTCGACACGTGGTCATTACCGACGTTGCCGGTCGGCGCGATGTATTGCATATGGGCCTGAGCAGTCCTGTTCTGACGCTCCGATTTATTGCCAATGAAGGCCACTCAACCGATTATACCCGCACCGATACCTGGATTCAACGCCTGAAAACCTGGTTCGATAAAGGACTGCAAACGGCTTACCTGTTTGTTCATGGCGGTGGAGATAATGACACCGCGCCTGAGCTAATTCTGTACTGGATTCGCGAATTGAACAAACATTGTGGGTTAAATCTGCGTGAACCAGTGCTTCAACCCAAGGTCGTGCAGGGCAGTTTGTTTTGATTTGCCAACCCGACCAATTACATTTGCTCTATGATTTTAGCAAGCACAAACCATCGGCATCATCATTCTGGGCGGTAACGCAGCAGAACGAGACGCGCGTGTTTGTGATTTCGGAGAGATAATCCTGATTAACACAATATACAAAGCCCGGTTCTGCCAAGGATCCGGGCTTTATGTTGTTAAAAATATGAAAACGGTCATTATCAAATACAATGCAGGAAACGTCCAGTCGGTCATGTATGCGCTGGAGCGATTGGGGGCCAGTTATCTGCTTACCGACGATGAGGCCGAAATTCGGTCGGCCGATAAAGTCATCTTTCCGGGCGTTGGTGAAGCCAGCACGGCAATGGCTTATCTGAGGCAACGGGGTTTAGACAAGCTCATTCCGGCATTGAAACAACCGGTATTGGGAACCTGTGTCGGCATGCAGCTGATGTGTCGCTATTCGGAAGAAAACGACACGACCTGCATGGGTATTTTTGATATTGATGTTCGGCGGTTTCCATCTCTTCATAAAGATGGAGAGCCTCGTTTAAAAGTACCGCACACGGGCTGGAACAGCATTCACACGTTGCAGGGGCCACTCACTGAGGGCCTGACCGAGAATGCTTATGTCTATTTTGTGCATAGCTACGCGGCCGATGTTTGTCCGCAGACAACGGCTATTTGTGATTATGTCCGGCCATTCAGCGCCATGCTGCATCGCGATAACTTTTATGCCGCTCAGTTTCATGCTGAAATCAGCGGAAACGTTGGACAACGAATACTGGAGAATTTTTTGACATTGTAATGCGGGTTGAAACCTGCTTTAGATAAAAGCTAAATGGCGGCTTAAAACCCGCATCATGTATGTATATCATTCCCGCGATCGATATTATCGAAGGTAAAGCTGTCCGCCTTACGCAGGGCGATTATCACCAGAAAAAAGAATACAATGCCCGGCCGCTCGAGGTTGCCCAGCAATTCGAAGATGCAGGCTTAACGCGCTTACATCTGGTGGACCTAGACGGAGCCAAAGAGAAGCACGTTATAAACTGGAAGGTATTGGAACAGATTGCTTCCAAAACCCGGCTTCACGTCGATTTTGGCGGAGGAGTTCAGTCTGACGACGACCTGCGCGTTGTGTTTGAATGTGGTGCTAAACAGGTAACGGGCGGGAGTATTGCCGTAAAGAATCCTGACCTGATGGAACGGTGGCTCTCGCGGCACGGTGCAGATGCTATTATTCTTGGGGCTGATGCCAAAAATGAGAAGATAGCAGTTAGCGGTTGGGAAGAATCGACTGAAGTATGGGTCTACGATTTTGTCGAAAAATGGGTCGAGAAAGGCGTCAAATACGTCATTAGTACCGATGTAGCGAAAGATGGGTTGCTGCAGGGGCCATCGTTCGATCTATACCGAAACTTACAGGATCAATTTCCTAACCTGAATATTATTGCCAGTGGCGGTGTCAGCAATATGGCCGACATCGAAACATTGGCCGATATGGGCGTCTTTGGCGTTATTGTCGGTAAAGCAATTTATGAAGGACGTGTAACCCTGAAAGAACTGAGTCAGCTTTCAATGCAATAGCCTTTCGACATGCGTCTGGTCATTCACTTATTGTTCATTTTTTGCTTATCGGGCGAAGTATTGGCTGCTGGTCAAGCCGACTCTACGAGAAATTCTAAGCTGGCGATTTTGGCGAAGAAAATGCACCTGAAAGAGCCTAAATTAAAAGAAGCTGAATACGAGGTTCGTATCTGGAACAAGTGTGGATTATGTTTTGGAGACGCTCAAATGCTCTATCGCTTAATTAAAAAGCAAAAAAGCTTTACGGTTTCTAAATACATAATCCTTTCCGATCAACGCGGTTTTCTCCATGCAACATCGTTTAAACCGACAGTTCCGGTTACGGCTTACCTTTGGAATCGGCTGGTTGAGCTGGGCATTTTAACATTACCCGACCAGACTGCTATACAGGCTCAATTGTATCCAAAACCTCAGCGAGATTCTACCTGGAACGTGATCGAATCAGATGGAAGTGTTAGCGTTAAAGCGAAGATTCGACAGAATCGATCGGTTCTAATAAGTGATGGCGAGAGCTACTATTTTGATGTTTTTAGCGCAACTGGTTATCACAACTATGGCTATAGCAACCCACACGGGTATCTCAAAGCTATGCCTACGATTGCAGAACTACAGAAAGTCGTAGGCATATTAGATGAACTAGTGCCAGCTTTTAAGTCAACCAACTAAGGTTCAAAAAGTCATGAACAGCAAGTATACCGTCAGCGCTGATAAAACAAAGCTAAACCTTGACGTAATCCACCGTTATTTGAGCCAGGAGGCCTACTGGTGCCTGAACATTCCAATCCAAATAGTCCAGCGATCAATCGAAAACTCACTCTGCTTTGGTGTGTACCTGGGCGATGAGCAGGTTGGTTTTGCCCGAGTCGTGACGGATTTGGCAACATTTGGCTATCTGGCCGATGTGTTCATTCTATCCGAACACCGGGGCATAGGCCTATCGAAACAACTGATTGGATTCATTATGGCCTATCCAGCTTTACAGGGATTACGCCGGATCATGCTGGTTACGCGTGATGCTCACGGGTTATATGAGCAATTTGGTTTTCAGCCCATCGAAAACCCCGAAAATACTATGTTTATCAAAGCTTTTACCTCGTACTGATGCTGACAAAGCGAATCATTCCCTGCCTCGATATTAAAGACGGACGAACCGTAAAAGGAACCAATTTCGTAAACCTGCGCGATGCTGGTGATCCGGTCGCATTGGCCGCTATCTATGCCGAACAGGGTGCTGATGAACTGGTTTTTCTGGATATCACGGCTACGGTCGATGGCCGTAAAACATTGATTGATCTCGTCCGCAATGTAGCGCATACGATCAATATTCCGTTTACCGTCGGAGGGGGCATTTCCTCGGTTGCCGATGTGTCGGCTTTACTCAACGCCGGAGCTGATAAAATTTCGATCAATTCGTCGGCCGTTCGTAATCCGGATTTAGTCAATGAGCTGGCACTGGAATTTGGCAGCCAGTGCGTGGTGGTAGCCATTGATACACGGTATATAAACGGCGAACACATCGTACATACGCACGGTGGCCGTAAGCCTACAGAGCTGCGCACAATTGCCTGGGCGAAAGAAGTGGAGGACCGGGGAGCTGGTGAAATTCTGCTGACGTCGATGGATACTGATGGCACAAAAGCTGGTTTTGCTCTTGAGCTAACCGCGCAGATTTCAGGTTCGGCCAACATTCCGGTTATTGCATCGGGTGGGGCTGGCACAATGGAACATTTCGTGGATGTTTTCACCACCGGAAAGGCAGATGCTGGTTTGGCTGCCAGTATTTTTCACTTTAAAGAGATTGAGATCCCTGCCCTGAAAGGCTATCTGAAAGACACAGGAATTGAAATGCGGTTGTAGCGTTTTGTGTTTCTGGTCAAGGAAACATTCTGAATTTCCCTTGACCAGGAACACAAAAACTCAAAACTTAAAGCCTAGATCCAAAGCCACAACCCGGTTCTTGGAAATCAATTGACTACCACGCGCCACATTGATTAATCCACGCTGGTAGCTTAGCCCAATGTTGAACGCATTGTTCTGATTGATTTTATACTGAATACCCGTTCCGAGCAACATTTCGACATCGCCGAAACCATACTGACGCCGATCCCCACCACTTTCGGCCAGATAGAGCCCGTTTCTTGGCTGATCCAACGCTCTTTCTGCCAACTTTATACTTACCAAACCACCCGTTTGAATATACAACCGCATGTTGGGTGCTATGTTGTTGGCAAACAGCTTTACGGTTAAGGGTACTTGCAGATATTGAAGATTATAAATCGATTCTTTCTCCGGCGCACCAGGATTCCAGATGGTTTGGCCAAACGAACCGGGCATCTGAAACCCTGACCGTTTGATCGTATACCAGAGACCGGTGCTAAAGGCATACCGATTCTTGAAAAAGAAATAATCCAGCGATGGACCCACACTCATTCGAACGCCCGCGCCATTGCTCCGGAAACCCGTATAGCTGCCTGTACCTTCAGCTGTGTTCAGATCGAGCGAGGGAGAAAATCGGATGCTCATTTCGATGAGATGCGTTGGCCAGGCATAATCGGGACCTGATCCGTAGCCATTGTTTTCATCCGCATCCTGGGTGCTTTGCTGTTGCTTTTTGCGCCGGCGTTTGCGATCATCGTCATAAGCACGTCGGTTCTGGTCCTGACCGTCGTAATTGTCGCCTAAAATTTTACGAAATCTCTTTTCAGTTACGCTCGATTCCTTCGTTCTCATTTGGTAGAGTGCGGGCGATGACGACTGGGCCCAACTGCTGATAGTTACCAGCATTACCAAAATCAAACTTAACCCTGCAACTTTTTTCATAATTTTGCACGTTTTCAATACAGAAAACCAGTGTGTTTCATGCGACTATGGACGGCCCTTTTAGGGCTTTTTTGCCTGTTTTTGTTGACTTCGTGTACAAAAAACGAAGACATTACGCTTATCCGACTCGACCAACAACTGTTTTCGGCCAAGTCTTCTGACGGTGTTCGGGCCTTTCTCAACCAGAACCCCTCAGTGGCTCAATTGTACTTTAACGCGAACGGAGCCGGAAATGATACGGCACTCGTCCGAGAATTGACCAACCGGATCAATAATCCAGCGTTGAATGAATTACACAAACAGGTCGAAGCCGAATTTGGTGACATGAACGACCTGAAAAAACAACTGGCCGAGGCCTTCACGACTATCAAAAAAGACTTTCCTGATTTTCGTTCACCAAAGATCGCTACGCTCGTAACGGGGTTTGCTGGGCCGGATTTGGTCATTACAGATAGTCTGATCGTTATAGGTATTGATTATTTCGCGGGCCCAACCTCTAAATACCGCCCACGAGGCCCTGAATATCCACAGTACATTTTGCGTCGATATCAGAAAGAGTACATTGTTCCAGCTATTGTTTTTGCTATATCGGATAAATACAATGCCACGACCCGCTCCGACCAAACAATGCTGGCCGATATGGTATATTATGGCAAAGGCTACGTATTTACCAAAGCCATGCTTCCTAATACACCCGATAGTCTGGTTATCGGATATTCAGACAAACAATTGACCGAAACGTTTAATGCCCAGGATGTTGTTTGGGGGCATTTTATTGATAATCAGTTATTATATCAAACAAATCCTGCTGTAAAACAGCGATATTTGAACGAACGGCCATTTACGGCCGAGATTGGACAGGGCTGTCCCGGTGCCATTGGCCGCTGGTTAGGCTGGCGAATTGTTGGGCGATATCATGACAAACAGGCAAGCGTTGGTATTGCAGAGTTAATGCGTAATGCCGACGCCCGGCAGATTTTTGAACAATCAGGTTATAAAGGTCAAAAAGATGATTGATTCATATCATTTTTCCACTATTGAACGGACAATATTTTTGACCAAATAACGACAACTCATACAGAGGTCATCGAGAAGAATTACTACTAATGGCAAAACGAAATTTTGGCGAGGAAGCCAGTAAAGAAGATAAGAAAAAGCTAAGCCGGGAAGGTATCAAAAAAGCATTGAGCATTTTCCGGTTCATAAAGCCATACCGAGTTCAGTATATTATTGGCTTTCTGTTTCTGGTGCTGTCAACAGGCACGACAATGAGCTTTGGTTTGCTAATTGGACAGATTACGAGCGTTATTCAGGGGAAATCGCCGTTCACGCTTAATCAGGTAACGCTATTTTTTGTCGGAGTCCTGGTGGCACAGGCTATTTTCTCATTTTTCCGTATTTACTTTTTTTCGCAGGTAAGTGAGCGGGCAATGGCCGATGTACGTCGGGCTACCTACAGCAAAATCATCACCTTACCGATTCCGTTTTTTGAGCAACGGCGTGTGGGCGAATTAACCAGCCGTATCTCAGCCGACGTTTCGTCTTTACAGGACGTATTGACGCTGACACTGGCCGAGCTTTTTCGACAGGTAGCAACATTGACCATTGGCACGGCCATTATCTTCTACGTTTCCTGGAAACTGACGCTGTTTATGCTGGCCACGTTTCCCGTGATTATTGTAGCCGCCATGTTCTTCGGGCGGTTTATTCGCCGATTGTCAAAGCAGGCACAGGATCTGCTGGCACAGGCAAACGTAATTGTTGAAGAGACACTGCAATCCGTAAATGTCGTTAAAGCCTTTACGAACGAAAAAATAGAGATCAATCGATACGGAACGGCTTTAAATAAAGTTGTGGATACAGCCCTTCGATCGGCCAAGTTCAGGGGAGTCTTCGTTTCGTTCATCATTTTCGCGCTCTTCGGCGGAATCATCGGTGTAGTGTGGTACGGTGGCTCGTTGGTAATGGCCAACGAAATGCCCTTTGCCGACTTGCTGACGTTTATCGTTTATACAACCTTTATTGGCGGCTCTGTGGCAGGTATGGGTGATTTATACGCCCAGCTACAACGAACGATTGGTGCATCAGAACGGATTCTGGAAATTCTGGAAGAGCCATCAGAAGTAAATGCCAACGAGGAACTGCCACTTTTTGTACCCGTACAGGGTCATGTTCAATTTCAGGATGTACAATTCTCGTATCCGTCCAGACCCGATATCCCTGTATTGAAGGGTATTTCCCTCGATGTGGCTACCGGGCGTAAGATTGCGCTCGTTGGTAAAAGTGGAGCCGGTAAATCGACGATTGTACAGCTGTTGATGCGCTATTACACAACCTCCAACGGACAGATTACAGTAGATGGGCGGAATCTGGCGAGTTTTAACATAACTGAACTGCGCAGAAACATCGCCGTTGTACCTCAGGAAGTTATGCTCTTTGGCGGTACAATTCTGGAAAATATTCAGTACGGTAAGCCCGGTGCAACCGAAGCCGAAGTGCGCGAAGCAGCGCGTAAAGCCAATGCACTTCAATTTGTTGACTCTTTTCCAGAAGGTTTTCAGACAATTGTTGGCGAGCGTGGCGTTAAATTATCGGGTGGGCAACGGCAGCGAATAGCCATTGCCCGGGCCATCCTGAAAGACCCTGCTATTCTGATTCTCGATGAAGCAACCAGTTCGCTCGATGCTGAGTCTGAGAAATTAGTGCAGGAAGCACTGGATGAACTGATGCAGAATCGCACGACGATCATTATTGCGCACCGTTTGGCCACAATTCGTAAGGTGGATCGAATCTATGTGATTCGTGAAGGGCAGATTGCCGAATCGGGTACGCATGATGAATTGGCCATTCAGGAAGACGGGATCTACGCGAATCTGGTTAAATTGCAGTTTGAAACCATCGAATAACCATTTGTTGTTTACTAACTGTAATACGGTAATCAATAAACGACGAACCTTGAACGGAAATGGCCCTAGCAGCTAAAACCCTGAAAGACTTTAACCTTCGGCATACAAATGGCCGGGAGGAAGTGCTGGATTTGTTTCTGAACGCTGGTCATGCACTGGCGCATAACGATGTCGAAAACGGTCTTGGTCCTGACCATGACCGCGTAACGATTTATCGGACGCTACGAACGTTTCTGGATAAAGGATTACTGCATAAAGTTCTTGATGATGAGGGTGGAACAAAATATGCCCTATGCCGCGAGACCTGCGCCCACGGACATCATCACCATGACCATGTTCATTTCAAATGCGAAGCGTGCGGGCAGACAACCTGTTTAGATCAGGTTCGAATTCCAACCATAGCTTTACCAGAAGGCTATAATCGAAAGGAAATGAATTTGCTGATTCAGGGCGTTTGTCTGGATTGTAATAAGTAAGGAATAAGCGTCGTTCAAAGCAGTAGAAAACACGAACCAGGCTTTAAGAATATATACCCTCGCCATCGGCAGTGGAGACACTGCCGATTTTTTTGTAGTATCGATATGACCACTGAAAATACCTTTCAGGAACGACAACAACAATTTATAAAGGCCGAAAAGGTTGCTCATCAGCAATACAATCAATTGGCATTTTGGCGCCTTGTCTGGTTTGTAGGCAGTGTAATCGCTTTCTGGTTGCTAATTCGGTTCGATCAGCAACTGGGCGCTGCACTTTGTTTCCTGATAGGTCTGGCAGGTTTTCTGTTTCTGCTAAAAAAGCACCAGGCAATTCGCAATGAACGTAACCTGAATCACCATCTGGCCTTTGTTAATCAGGACGAAATTGCTCGACTCAAAAGACAGTATTTAAGGCCGGAATCCGGCGATCAGTTTACTAACCCAACCCATTTCTACTCGGGCGATCTGGATGTCTTCGGTAAGCATTCGTTGTTTCGGTTGCTTAATCGAACCCATACTTACGAGGGCCAGAATCGACTGGCGGCATGGCTTCAGGCCCCCGCTGGTCCCGATGCCGTCAGGCTTCGCCAACTCGCATCGGATGAGTTAAAGACAAAACTCGATTGGCGACAGCAGTTTGAGGCTTTGGCCTATTCAGAAGAAACGATTACACGATCTCCGGAAGCGCTTGTGAAATGGGCAACGGCCGACGTTTCGCCCTTGCCGACTTATCTTACTAGTGTACGGTTTTTATTCCCGGCAATTACACTAGGTTTATTCGTGGCCTGGCTGATGGGCTATTTACCCGGCCTGGCTGTGTTGCTGGCGTTGGCCGTTCATGGCGGAGTGCTAAGTCAAACGTCGGAGCGAGCCAAGGAAGTTAGTGAACAGACATTCGAGATTTCTGCAGCCTTACGATCATTCTGGTCGTTGTTTCTTCACGCTGAGCAACTGAAGGGTGAAGCCCTACGGCTACACGCCATTGGTGAAGCCTTAAAATCAACTGATCAGTTGGCCTCGGAAGCAATTGGGCAACTAGCACAACTGACTGAAGGACTGAACTACCGACGTAATCCCTATTTCTACCTTCTTTTCGGCATTGCTACCTTGTGGGACATTCATTACCTGTTCCGACTGGAACGCTGGCGAAACGATCACGGTCCCCATCTCAGCCGCTGGTTCGATGCTCTGGGTGAACTTGAAGCACTTACGAGTCTAGCTGGGTTTTCGTATGCACACCCAACTTACGCTACACCTGATATTATTGATGGGCAATTTATTCTGGATATAAAATCGGCAGCTCACCCCCTGCTGCCACCCGACCGAAGTGTTGCTAACTCGCTCGCTCTAACCGGCAATGGACAAACGATCCTGATCACTGGTTCGAACATGTCGGGGAAAAGCACGTTCCTGCGTACGGTTGGAGCAAACGTTGTCCTGGCTCTGGCAGGGGCAGTTGTGAGCGCAGAAGGATTTATTTGCTCGCCGGTACGGGTGTTTACGAGTATGCGTACGCAGGATTCGCTCGAAGAGAGTACCTCGTCGTTCTACGCTGAATTAAAACGATTACAGATGCTTATTAGCCTATCAAAACAGCCAACCCGCCTACCAGTATTATATTTTCTGGACGAAATTCTGAAGGGAACGAACTCCGCTGACCGGCATCGGGGAGCAGAAGCCCTGATCAGACAACTACACCGTACAACAGCATCGGGTTTTGTATCGACGCATGATCTTGAACTTGGGCAGCTCACAGATTCGAGCGATTTTGTCCGAAACTACCATTTTCAGTCAGATCTTCACAATGGCGAACTATTGTTCGATTATAAACTTCGTAACGGCATCTGCGAGAGTTTCAACGCCAGCCAGCTAATGCAGGCCATTGGTATTGAAATCGATGCTCTTCAGAAGTAAAGCCAGTGCCAGTGTACTTTCGGCCCAATTTGTAGCGTTGGCGCTGGAATCTTTATGTATTTGATTAATCCCAGTAATAATCTAGTAGCTCTACTACGAGGTTTTAGAAGCTTAACCAGGTTTATATCGGGGGAAAAATACCATTCGTGTCGCCCGCCCAGACCGTCGTGGCGGATGCTCCAGCTTTCGGCTTCCAATCCCATGCCAACCGAAAGTTGCAGCCAGTCGGGCCAAATATGCCGCCAATGTTGACCACCGAAATGTTCAGGCGAAAACGAAAACCAGTACGTCTGGTTCAGGTAATCGTCAATGGAGAAGCGTTGTCGGGGAATGCCGCGCTCGTCGAAATATTTCGATGTCTGTTGCCAGTAGCTGACTTTCCACTGTGAATCGCGCAGAAATCCCGATCGGTGCTGTGCCATCGGCCAGAAGCCACCGAGAGTGCCAGCTGCAACATCGCGCAAACTGAAGCCATAGGTTGGCGAATAGGCGTCTTTCAGTTCAATTCCCAGCTCTACAAAAGCTGCCGATCCTAAGGCCAGCCATTCGGCTTTCTTCTGGGTAACTCCAGCCCAGCGAAAAGCATTGTAGTAAGTTTCTGAAATAAAAATACCACCTGCCAGATGAGCTACTTTATCGAGGCCACTGGCATACGTTAAATCCCGTCCTTTATCAAAATGGAAAGGAACACCTCTTCCATTCCACCATGTTCGTTCAAGATAGACATACGTAGACCCAAGCGTGAGGAATGACGTTCCTCCAACGGCCCATAAACGGCTTGCTTTTGGGTTAAGAATGTAAAACTGACTACTATCAGGTAAGACAGGTAAAGAGTCAGGGAATAAGGCATTTAGAACAGCTACTAAAAATAGAGCTTTCAAACGTTTAGTCAGATAAAGTCTAAAAAGTGTAAATAAAGTTACATATCGTTGATTTACATTGACTATGGGCAAAAAATATTCTTATTTAAGGGCGAGATAGTGTGAGAATTATACGGTTGTATCGGCGTAGAATCCAAAACAACCCATTGTACTACTTGTTAGATTTACGGAAAGCAGTATCTTTGCAAGCCAACAAATAGTATGCAAGCATACTATTTGTTGGCGGTCTGACTTTGTGAAGAGGAAGCTAATCTCCGAAGTAAACGGAAGCCATAAAGACAATAAAAAAAGCCTTTCCGATTGGAAAGGCTTACGTTAAGGTGGTGGTGATGGACGGAATCGAACCGCCGACACAAGGATTTTCAGTCCTTTGCTCTACCAACTGAGCTACATCACCTAAACGTGGGTGCAAAAGTACGTGGTTAGTGCGGTTTTGCAACACATTGACGAGTTTTTTTTTAGTAAAGTACCGTTTCCCGAATCACTTTGCTGATTATCAGGCGAAACAAGCCCTTAAACGAATGGAAATTTTTCAACAGATTTTATTTGTCGCTGCTCTGGCTGCGACGGCGTGGTACATAACCAAACGAATTCGACTCATTTCAAGGGCTATTAAACTGGGTCGACCAGAGAATCGTTTTGATCACCCCGACGAACGATTAAAAACAATGGTATTGGTGGCATTTGGCCAAAAAAAGATGTTTACAAATCTGCTGGTTGGTAGCATGCATTTTGTTATCTATACTGGATTTATCATCATCAATATTGAGATTCTGGAAATTATTTTAGATGGTATTCTGGGGACGCATCGGCTGTTTGCTCCCTACATTAAACCAATCTATCCGATTCTGATCGACGTATTTGAGGTTCTCGCCTTTGGAGTCCTGGCGGTCTGTGTTGTGTTTCTGTGTCGTCGGTTTATTGCACGGGTTAGCCGTCTACAGGCTGAACGACACCGGGAATTGCGCGGGTGGCCAATTTCTGATGCAACCCTCATTCTGACGGCCGAAATTTTATTGATGATTGCCTTCCTGACCTGGAACGCATCTGACAGCGTGTTGCGTGATCGGGGTGTAGGCCATTATGGTGAACTACAGCGTATTGTTCCTGATTTTTTAGTCAGCCAGTATCTGAAGCCCCTTTTTTCGGGTTTCAGTGATACGGTTCTGGTCGTTTATGAACGCACAGCCTGGTGGCTGCATATCCTGGGTATTCTGGCCTTTGCGATCTACGTTACCTACTCGAAACACCTGCATATTGCACTTGGCTTTCCGAACGTCTATTTTTCAGATCTCCAGCCAAAAGGTGAAATGCAGAACATGCCCGAAATTACTAAAGAGGTCCAGCTTGCCCTGGGATTGCCCGTAACTACATCTGATGGCACCCAGGTCAACGACAACGGTGAACAACCCGTTGAGGTAGGCCGATTTGGTGCCAAGGACGTACAGGACCTGAAATGGATTAATCTCATGAACGCCTATAGCTGTACGGAGTGTGGTCGCTGTACGGCCGCTTGCCCGGCTAATATTACAGGTAAAAAACTCTCACCCCGTAAGATCATGATGGACACACGCGATCGCCTGGAGGAGATTCAGCACGGTTGGCAAACGCATGGTAATGATTACAAAGACGATAAATCACTCCTGAACGACTACATTACAGCCGAAGAGCTCAATGCCTGCACCACTTGTCAGGCGTGTATAAATGCCTGTCCGATCAATATTAATCCGCTGGATATTATTCTGCAATTACGTCGCTATCGGGTTATGGAAGAATCACAGGCACCCGCTTCCTGGAACGCGATGTTCAGTAATATTGAGAATAATATGGCCCCCTGGAAATTCTCGCCAAGCGATCGTTTTAATTGGGCCGATCAGGTTAATGACGCTAAATAAGTTTATAGCTGATTAACAGGCTATGAACCTTAAACCTACATCATGACACAGGAAGTAAAAACATACACCGTTCCGACAATGGCCGATATGGCCGCGTCGGGTGAAGAACCGGAAATTCTGTTTTGGGTCGGCTGTGCTGGCTCATTCGATGATCGCTATAAACGAGTAACGATTGCCTTCGTTCGTATTCTAAACCATGTTGGCATTAAGTTCGCCGTACTGGGGCCAGAGGAAGCCTGCACAGGTGATCCGGCCCGTCGTGCCGGGAATGAGTTTTTGTTCCAGATGCAGGCCATGTCGAATATTCAGGTACTGAATGGCTATAATGTCAAAAAAATTGTGACAGCCTGCCCGCACTGCTTCAACACGCTTAAGAATGAGTATCCCGAATTGGGGGGAAATTATGAAGTAATTCACCATTCGCAGTTTTTACAGGGACTTATCAACGAAGGCCGGGTTCGGGTTAAGGATGGACAGTCGTTTAAAGGACGGCGAATAACATTTCATGACTCATGCTATCTGGGCCGGGCCAATAAAGTCTATGAAGCTCCCCGCGACGTTTTGGCAGCTCTGGATGCCGATCTGGTCGAGATGAAACGAGTACGAGCTAATGGTTTATGCTGTGGAGCGGGTGGTGGACAGTATTTCAAAGAACCGGAACCCGGCAAAAAAGACGTGAACGTAGAGCGCGTTGAGGAGGCACTCGGTACCGGCGCTGACACCATTGCCGTAGCTTGCCCATTCTGCATGACTATGATGTCTGATGGGGTAAAAAATAAAAATCGTGAAGATTCCGTTCGGGTTTATGACATTTCGGAACTCATAGCACAGGGTCAGGGATTGTAAAAGAGTGGTCGAATGGTGAATGGAAGTGATCCTAACCTTGTTAATCAGTCATGGTTCTTAATTCATTCTATATCATTTAAAATGTACGTTGACTTTGACAAGCTGCCCGATCATGCCCGCGTATGGGTTTATCAGGCAAACCGCCCCCTTTCGGACGGAGAGGTACGTGTGATTGGAGAGACGTTGAAACCAGCTCTGAGCCAATGGGCTGCTCATGGTCAGCCATTGCTGGCATCGGCATTGGTTATTGAAAACCGGTTTGTCGTTGTTGGCGTAGACGAAGGCTACAATTTGCCGAGTGGGTGCTCAATTGATGCATCGGTTCGAACCTTACAGGACATTGGTCGTCAATTAAGTGATAATAGCGGCTCTGTCGATTTTTTTGATCGTTCGGCGGCAGTGCAGAATGCCGATGGTTCAGTGGCGGTATATCCTTTGCCTGCGATTAAATCGGCCGTTACGGATGGCCTCCTGAACCCCAATACAACTGTATTTAATACACTGGTTAAAACAAAAGCGGAGTTTTTGGCAGAATGGCATGTCAGAGCTGCCGATTCCTGGCTTAAGCGGTATTTTAAATCTGCAGTAGCCTAAGAATTCGTAGATCTGTAAGAGAATCAGCCGCTAGCCAGATAATCGCTAGTGGCTGATTCGATTTAACAGGAAATCATTCGTAAACGTTCCCTGCCAAATCGTCATATTTAATTGATTTTGAGCCGTTTTTTGAACAAAGGAGTGATTTTTGCAGTCAAGTCTTAATACGGCTCAACGAATTGCTTGTGTATAATTATCGAATTCGTTGAGTATTGCCGACGGTAAAAGGCAATTAACTCTTACTTTTATGGCGACCATACAAGAAGTTATGTCAGATACGCCAACTCGCGACGACGACCAATTGCTACCCGACGGCGATCCTATTGACCAGCCCTCGGCCGACACACCTGCCCGTGGTTATACCGACGAGCAGAAGTATCGGATTTTCAACAAGGAGTTCATGCCCCACATTGACTCCATGTACAACTTTGCTTTTCGCTTAACAACCGACGAAGACGATGCCAATGATCTCGTTCAGGATACTTATTTAAAGGCATTTCGATTCATTTCGTCCTTTGAGCAAGGAACTAACGCAAAGGCATGGCTGTTTCGGATTCTGAAGAACAGCTTCATCAACGATTATAGAAAAAAGAGTAAGGAGCCAGCTAAGGTAGATTATCAGGACGTTGAAACGACCTATAATTCTGAAGATGCCGAAGCTGAGCATACCGTCGACCTGAGGGCCGAATCCGTTTCTGATCTGATCGGTGACGAAGTGGCAACTGCCCTGAATTCGTTGCCGGTAGATTTCCGGACTGTAATTATTCTTTGCGATATTGAAGGATTCACATACGAAGAGATGGCCAAGATTCTGGACATTCCTATCGGTACAGTTCGATCTCGCTTACACCGTGCCCGGAACCTATTGAAAGAAAAATTGCGTGATTACGCATCATCAATGGGTTATAATGAAGAAAATGAAGAATAAACCGAACTTTTTCTACGCATATTTTGGTTCTGCTAGTAACTTAACGTATTATTATTCTTGGAATAAATAAGACTTTTCCAATGCAAACGTCGTTACCATCGTCATCTTCATCCAACGCAAAGCCTGAGATGAAAGAACATTGCAGTCACAGGACAGACTGCCTGAAGATGATTCAATTAATTCTGGACGGGGAGGCAACCGAGCAGCAGCTCGCCAGATTAAAGGTCAATCTTGAATCCTGTAAACCTTGTATCGAGATGTACCATCTCGAAAAAGAAGTAAAAGAATTATTGACCAAGCGAATAGAAAAGAGATGCTGCCCCGACCAATTGGTGGCGACGATCAAATCTAAAATCCTGAGTTTCAGTTAATAATTAGTATACAAGTTGGGGTAATTAAGGAAATGCTTTTATAAGCTGCCTTAATTACCCCAATTTATTTACCCAATTAATCATCACCCACTTTGGACGGTAAACTTATCATTTTTTCAGCCCCTTCTGGTTCCGGGAAAACAACGATTGTCAAGCATTTGCTGGCCGAGAACGATAATCTCGGCTTTTCCATTTCGGCCTGTACGCGTGATCGCCGGGGGCGGAGCGAAGTAAACGGTAAAGATTATTATTTCCTTACGCCAGAAGAATTTAAGCAAAAGATTGATAATGATGAATTTGTGGAGTGGGAGGAAGTTTATACGGGCGCTTTTTATGGGACGTTAAAATCAGAAATCGAACGCCTTTGGGCCAACGGTAAGCATGTGTTGTTCGATGTTGACGTTCAGGGCGGCTTAAAGCTAAAAGAGTATTACGGTGATAAAGCGCTGGCCGTTTTTGTACAGGTACCCAACGAGGAAACACTACGCCAACGCCTGATTGGTCGTGGCTCGGAAACAGAAGAAAGCCTGTCAAAACGATTATTCAAAGTCCATTTTGAAATGAGCTTTAAGAATCGCTTCGATGTAATTCTGGTTAATGATGAGTTAGATACATCGCTGGAAAAGGCGCAGAAACTCGTCGATGATTTCGTCCTGGAAAGCAAAGCACCCGCTAAAGGAACCGTTATATAATCGTATTGGGAGTGGGAAGTAGGTGCGAGCGTAGCTGCTTACACCTATTTCACGCTCATTGCTCCTATGAAAATTGGCTTATTTTTCGGCTCGTTTAACCCTATTCATATTGGCCATTTGATTATTGCCAACACAATGGCCACCACAACAGATCTGGAGCAAGTGTGGTTTGTTGTTTCTCCCCAGAATCCCTTCAAGAAGACAAAGAGCCTCTTGCATGAGTTTGATCGGTTCGATATGGTTGAGCGAGCCATTGCCGACAATAGCCGTTTGAAAGCGACCGATATCGAGTTTTCAATGCCCAAGCCTAGCTATACGATTGATACGCTTACTCGGCTCAGTGAAAAATATCAGCAGCATACGTTTACGCTGATTATGGGTGAGGATAACCTGGAGCAGTTCGCGAATTGGAAAAACTATAACAAAATTCTTGAGTACTACGGTCTGTATGTTTATCCACGGCCTCGTGCGCAGGAAAGCCCGTTTAAAGCCAATCCGAATGTTCGGCTTGTCGAATCGCCATTATTGGACATATCAGCAACGTTCATTCGTGACAGTATCCGCTCCAATCGCTCGATTCGATACATGGTGCCGGATGTAGTGGAGGAAATGATACTTCGGAAAAAGTTTTACGTATAATCTAGCTGGAAAGTCAACTTATTCACGGCAAACCATTTTGAAAGGTAATTTCAGTTGCGAGCCCAATCGCGCTCATGCGGATGGCCACAGAGCGACTGGTTGATTTGCCGCCGGGAGTATCGCAATGGGGCCCTTTCTCCAGAAAATAGATGTAAAATTTTTGGTTACGATCCTCAATCTGATTGATATCAGGTCGGCCCAGCAAATCACCAATTGTGTTGGCTGTTTTTCCTTTCAGGTTCTGAATCTCTGCCTTAAAAGCTGGAACGAGCGTCGCTCGAACGCCATTGCAGCCACCCCTGTCACTACGCCATTTTTTTAGATCCAACTTGCCAAACTGATCAGGAACGGTACTACAGCCGGATAGTAGAATGATCGTGAATAGTATATACAGAACTTTCATGTTTTTTCTCTTTCAACACAAAGGCACACAAAACGCTGGGGAAAATAGCTTCAGCGTTTTGTGTGCCTTTGTGTTCATTCATTATTGCTCATTATAGAGCACTTGCAACAGGGTTTGACCGACCGCTTTAAGGGTGCCACGGTCAATGTTACTCATGTTATCTTCGGCGGTGTGCCAGGCTGGAAAGAATCCACCCGTGCCAATATTTGTATGAATAATATCAATCATAGGAATCTTGGCGATCGTATTTGGCGCAATGTGGTCGTCGGTGATTTGACCGCCCTGCGTATCTACAAAATACTGGCTGTAACCTGCCCGACTAGCCGTTTGCCAGACGTTGTTGACTACAGTTGGAGCAAATTGCATGGAAAAGCCCTCTTTTGCAAAGGTGGCTCCTTTGGCGCCAACCATATCTAACAAAATGCCGTAATAGGCCGAATAGCCAGGCTTGTGCAGGTTTTTGGCCCAATAGCGTGAGCCCAGACAGAAACCTATGTAATCATACTGATTGCCGCTTTCTTTCTCGAAGTCGTTCGCTGCTTTTTCGCCATTGCCCCAATCTTCGGCATCGAAGAAAACCAGATCGATGCCGACAGTTGGTTTTTGCTGGTTCTGCTGAATCGTACGGGCCAGTTCCAGCAAGATACCTACACCACTGGCCCCATCATTAGCGGCTGTAACAGGTTTATTTTTGTCGGCTGCATCGGGGTCCTGATCGGCATGCGGGCGAGAATCCCAGTGCGAAGCCAGCACAATGCGTTTGGTGGCTTTGGGATTAATGCTACCAATGATGTTCCGCGCATTGAGTTTTTTACCGTCCCAGGTGGTTGCCACAAAATTTTGTTCTGTGACTTCACAACCAAATTGCTTCAGCTTAGACGCCAGATAATTACCCGCCTGAACATGGGCGGGTGTGTTCGGTACACGCGGCCCGAACTTCACCTGCTGGTCAATATAAACATAGGCCGAATCAGCGTTAAAGGCCGGAGCAGAAACCATGACCGGTTGGTCATTGGTCTGAGTCGTTTCAGACTGACTCTGTTTGGTTCTGCAGGAACTAAAAGCCAGCAGGAAGGCTAGGGCAGAAAGTGTAATAGGCTTAATCATTCAGCTAGAGCAGGGCCAATTTTCGGATCGGCCCATATTATGGATCACATCTAATGCCTGGGCCAGCCTGGAGCCTGGCCTGGTCGTTATTCTTCGTAGGCCCAGTCGATCTGGTGCTTCATGTCTTTGATTGCCAGGCCCTGCGCTTTAAAATACGAACGAATCTGATCTACTTTATCGTACTGCTTTTGTTCTTTATACTCACGATAAAGCGTCAACAGGCCCTCCAGCACAGGCTGATTATCAGTTCCTTCTTCGAGTAGGCCCAGTACATCCTGCATGAACGATACAAACGACTCTTTAAGCAGATTAAAAACCTCTTCGCCTAAGGTTGCCGATTGAAGTTGGTTCAGATAAATCATGTTGATGTACTTCAGCAGGGTGAACAATTGCGCAATACCAACGGCCGTATTGAGGTCGTCATTCATTGCGTCAAAAAACTGCTGTGCAGCCTGCCGAATATCCTGCTGCTTGTCTTCGCTCGGTACAATGGTTTCGTCGGGTTGGTAGGTTAAGGTTTTAACAACCCGTAAGCCATTGGCCAATCGACGGTAGCCTTTCTGTGCCGCTTTCAGCGCTTCGTTCGAAAAATCGAGCGTGCTGCGATAATGCGACTGAAGCATGAAGAAACGTACCGTCATGGGACTATACGCCTGTTCAAGCAGGTAATGACTGCCAGCAAATAATTCGGCAGGCAGGAAAGAGTTGCCCAGCGACTTCGACATTTTCTGACCATTAACGGTCAGCATATTTGAGTGCATCCAGTAGCGTACAGGCTCAAGACCAGTTAGGCCATCGCCCTGTGCAATTTCGCATTCATGGTGCGGGAATTTCAGGTCCATACCCCCCCCGTGAATATCAAACTGCTTGCCCAGATACTTCGTGCTCATGCAAGTACATTCCAGATGCCATCCGGGAAAACCTGCACCCCAGGGCGAATTCCAGCGCATCAGGTGCTCGGGGGCAGCCCGTTTCCAGATGGCAAAATCAAGCGGGCTCCGTTTTTCGGATTGACCATCCAACTCACGGGTTTCATTCAATAGGTCATCTAAAATTCGGCCGGAGAGTTTACCATAATTACCTCCCCGCTGATTATACGTTTCGATATCGAAATAAACCGAACCGTTTGATTCATAGGCTAGCCCTTTGTCCAGCAAGGTTTGCACGGCTTCAATCTGCTCAACCATATGGCCCGTAGCGGTTGGTTCGATACTGGGAGGAATGGTGTTAAACTGTCCCATCACCGTATGGAAATCGTTGGTGAATCGCTGAACAATTTCCATTGGCTCAACTTTTTCCAACTTAGCCATACGACCGATTTTGTCCTCACCATCGTCGCCATCGCCAACCAGGTGGCCTACATCGGTCAGATTGCGGACATAACGGACTTTATAACCAATGAATGTCAGGTAACGATATAGCGTATCGAAGGTCAGAAACGTACGGACGTTACCAAGATGAACGTAATTATAAACCGTCGGACCACACACATACATGCCAACATACGGAGCATTGAGCGGTTCAAACAGTTCTTTTTTACGAGAAAGTGTATTGTAAAGTTGTAATGGTTGCATCGGTTGATTTACTATTTCTAAGTATACTGACAAAGGACTTGGTTTGCCGGGTTGGCATGGCTAGGAGGGTAAGCCGGTTAGCTACAACAGTAGGTAGTTATGTTACGTTTTTCCTTTATCAGCATGGCAGAAATATTCCTGTTCCTGACGGCGAAGTTACGGATTGTTCATCGGAAAACGTTAGCCTACCTAAGGCAGCCCGAACGCTTTTGTCTATATTCGCGCTTTGTTTCGAGAATTTCTCCGCTTAGGCTCAGTAATGCAGGTAGTTGAGGTTGGCGCGAATGCCAAATATCAGAAAGAATTTATTGAATTTCCCGTGCGGCTTTATCGCAACGATCCATGCTGGATTCGGCCATTGGATACAGACGTGGAAGAAGTGTTCGACGCAGACCGCAACAAGCGGTTTGAGCATGGCGAGTGCGTGCGTTTTTTGTTGCTGAATGATGTAAACGAAACCATTGGGCGAGTGGCAGCTTTCATTGACTATGAACTAGCCAATCTCGACAACGACCAGCCGACGGGGGGCTTAGGTTTTTTCGAATGCATCGAGGATCAGCAAGCCGCACTGGCACTATTTAAGGCTGGGCAAATGTGGCTTCAGAGCCGGGGAATGGAGGCTATGGATGGCCCCATCAATTTTGGTGATCGCGACCGCTGGTGGGGTTTGCTGGTCGATGGCTTCGAGCGGGAGCCAAACTATTGCATGCCCTACACCAAGCCCTATTATATTTCGTTCTTCGAAAATTATGGCTTCAAAGACTATTTTAAGCAGTTCACGTTCGGTATTCCTACAACCTGGGCGAAACTGGTCGATATGTCGCAGGCCGTAAAAGATCGTGCCCAGCGTGTTTACGACAACCCTGATTATACATTCCGGACCATCGACAAAAAACATTTGCCGGCTGCTGCTGAGCAATTCCGGCATATTTATAATGCTGCGTGGGGTGGACATAGTGGTGTAAAGGAAATGTCGGCTGAGCAGGCCCAACTGCTCATGCAGAAACTGAAGCCCGTTATTGACGATAAAATCATCTATTTTGCCTATTATCGGGATGAGCCCGTTGCCTTTTTCGTCTGTCTGCCTGAGTTGAATCAGATATTCAAGCATGTAAATGGAAAGCTTGATCTGGTTGGTAAACTGAAGTTTTTATGGCATATGCTTTTAAAAACCAACCGTAAAGCCTTTGGCGTCGTATTTGGGGTGGCTCCAGAACATCAGGGTAAAGGCGTTGAAGCAGCTATTGCATTACGGATGCCTTATGAAGCCGATCATAACCCGAACTTTCAGTATACGGAGTTAGAAATGAACTGGGTTGGCGATTTTAATCCAATTATGGTGCGATTTGTAAGCCAGTTGGGTTCCAAAATCGTCAAAACGCATATTACCTATCGAAAACTCTTTGACGAATCCCAACCATTTAAACGGTGTCCGGTAATTGGACGAAGAAAATAGGTTTTCAGTTTATAATAGTTTGCTGGCTGGATATCAGTATGTCAGCCTGCATATACTATAAACCGTGAACCGTAAACCAGAAGAAAATGAGCTTACTTACAGTTGGTTCCGTGGCATTTGATGCGCTGGAAACCCCGTTCGGCAAGACCGACAAAATTATCGGCGGTGCCGCCACCTACATTACGCTGTCAGCGTCGTATTTTACGAAAGAAAATAACCTGGTCGCTGTTGTTGGCGACGATTTCCCGCAGTCCATGATTGACGATCTCAATCAACATGGCGTCAATACGGAGGGATTAGAAGTCAGAGTAGGGGGGAAGACCTTCTTCTGGTCGGGCAAATACCATAACGACATGAACAGCCGCGATACCGTGGAGGTGCAGTTGAACGTAATGGAAAATTTTGACCCTATCATTCCTGAATCGTATCAGGATTGCCAATACCTGATGTTGGGTAACACAGCACCGTCCATTCAGCAGATGGTCATTGAGCGGTTAGGAAAGCGGCCTAAACTGATCGTACTCGATACCATGAACCTCTGGATTGAGATCGCCAATCCTGACCTGATGAGTCTGTTGAAGCTTGTTGACGTACTGGTCGTCAATGATGAGGAGGCCCGGCAACTAACCCATGAATATTCGTTGGTGAAAGCAGCGGCTAAAATTCATACGCTAGGGCCAAAGACGGTTATAATTAAGAAGGGGGAACATGGTGCCTTACTTTTCAAGGAAGACCGAATATTTTTTGCTCCCGCGCTCCCGCTCGAAGAAGTGTTTGACCCAACGGGTGCTGGCGATACATTTGCAGGTGGTTTTATTGGTTATCTGGCCAAAACGGACGACATCTCCTTTGATAATATGAAACGGGCTATTATTTATGGCTCTGCTATGGCATCGTTCTGTGTTGAGAAGTTTGGTGCCGAGCGAATCATGAACCTGACTCAGTCCGAAATTCAGGAACGTGTCAGTGAGTTTGTAAAGCTATCAGCCTTTGGGCTGGCGTAAATTAGTGCCTGACTATAGTTGTATCAATTTGATAATCTGGTACAACTATAGATGATTTAGATTTAATTAATTGCTTAAAAAGCATTATTCTTGTTACTAATATTGTTCGTTGGGGACTATTGATGGGTAAAATTTGATTGTCTATTGATTATAATTACGCTGAAAGCTTTAATGGTCTTAAAAAAGCTTGTAATTGATGAAATTTATTAATCATGGCTATAGTCTACTTTATATACCTCTTTTTTTTAGGTTATCTGGCACTTAGCGTGGTCTATCTGGCGGTATTTGCGATTGCTGGTCGCCTTGGCCGGGCCGATGATAAGTACCAAACTGGTCAGCAACAGGACCGTAAAAAGATAGGTGTATTAATCCCGGCTTATAAGGAAGATGCTGTTATTGTTGATTCTGTACGGGCCAATTTGAAACAGGACTATCCTGCCGACCGTTTTGAATTGATTGTTATCGCCGATTCCTTCCAGCCGCATACGTTAGAACTGCTATCAACTTTACCTATCCGGGTAATTGTGGTTTCCTTTGAGGTTTCCACAGTAGCTAAGGCTATTAACGCGGCACTTGCGCAAATTCCAGATCATCAGTATGATATTTTAGTCGTGTCGGATGCTGACAACCACATGGCACCCGATTTTTTAAGTCGTATAAATGCCGCTTTTGGGCAGGGCTGGAAAGCAGTACAGGGCCATCGGGTCGCTAAAAATACAGATACAAGCGTGGCCGTTCTGGATGCGATTAGCGAAGAGATTAATAACCATATATTTCGGAAGGGAAGCCGTGCGCTGGGACTGGCTTCGTCAATTATTGGCTCGGGAATGGCTTTTGATCCGGTTTTGATGAAAACCGGTATGGCTAACCTGCATACGATGGGAGGCTATGATAAAGAGCTGGAAATGAACATCGTATTGAGTGGCAATAAGATCGGTTATCTGGAAGATGCCTTTGTTTATGATGAAAAGGTAGCCCAGCAGGCGGTATTCGAAAATCAACGTACCCGCTGGATTGCTGCCCAGTGGCAATTTTTGAAGTTTTATTTCAGACGGGGTGTAACTGAATTTGTAAATGGTCGAATGTCAAGTGCATTCAAGGTTATTCAGGCACTTGTGTTGCCCCGTGTAATCCTGCTGGGTGTGCTTGGGCTATGTACACTTCTGGGTTTGTTGGGTTCTAACCCTATTTTATGGCGTATGCCACTCTTATCGTTACTGCTTCTGATTGCAAGCCTGATTATTGCTGTTCCCGGCTATTTATGGAAACGGGTTACTATGCGGGAAATAATGCTTGTTCCAGTATTGATGTTACGTTTTGCCCGTGCTATTTTTAATATCCGGAAAGCCTTTAAAAGCTTTATGCACACCCCCCATACCAGTTCGCCGGAAAAGCCTACAGATCCTGCAAGAGTCCCCTGATTATTTACTATAAGGTAGTTAACACCGTGAATACCTAAGCTCTATATTTATTAAACGTACAAAGTAGGCAGTATTAGTAGCTATATAAGGGTTATTTATTTTCTGAGGATGAGAGCCATAGATAATAAAACTGTATTTTTCTATGGCCCTCATCCTCATGCTTTTTTTATTTAGTTAGCTCATCCCTGGAAAATTAACACAATGACAACTTCACGGTATAATACTAAAATAGTATAAGCTAAGTATGTGACACAGCGCGCAAAAACTCGTCAAAAGTTTAAGAGAGTCTACTAGATGGACAGATAACGTAGCAAATCTGAACCTTAACGATAGATGATCGGCTAGTTAGTAAACAGTTGCTTTTCGTTTTCGGAGGCTGAGGGGTTCAGACAATTGCTAGATGCAAACTTATTTTAGAATGAAGGTTTATTTTTCCAGACTGTCAATAATTAGATATTATCAGACAAGCCTGATTTTATTATTTAGCCTATTTGTATCGTCAATTTGCTATGGTCAAAAAGCTACTGGTAGAAGGTTAATGATGTTTGGCCAGTCATCTGGTTTGGCTAATGATACAGTATATCTCGACATCGATCAGGATATAGCCGTTCAACTAATTCCATTCGAAGAGCTGGTAAAAATAGCGATCACCAATTCACCGCTGATTAAATATCAAAATGAGGTTGCCAATTCGCTGGATGCGTCCTACCAGGGTACTAAATCGCAGATTCTCCAGAATCTTGGTGGTTCGGCCAATTACTCAGGTGGAAACCAGTCGATTCTTTCATCGGGAGGAACAGTGACCAACCGTGATCCAATAGGTCAAATTGCTAATGGATATCGGGTGGGTGTCGATTTGCGCGTATCGCTTTATGATCTGTTTGGGCGTAAACACCAGATTCGGCAGGCTTATTCGAATTACCGGGCTGCTGTTATACAAAAAGAAACAATTGAACAGCAAATAAAGCGGGAGCTGATCGTCCTGTATCAGGATATGATTACGTCGCAACAAATATTAAAATTTCGACTTATTGAAGAGCAGGCTTCACTGGCCGCTTTTCGAGTTGCTGAACTTGAGGTGCAGAAAGGGAAAATAACCGCTGAGTATTTGGCCAGTGCCACCAGTCGCTATATTGAAACGAAAGCAACAACTGAGCAGGTTAAAGGAGAGTTTCTGAAAAATGTTCACATCTTCGAAACGATGATGGGCCTGCCCATTCAACGGTTGAAGCGTAACTGATAGAATACTATGACAGTCGAAGTATTTCTGCGGCTTCTTAAACAGCATATACTCTGGTTCATTCTTATTCCCTGTGTAACGGCTGGAACAGCTTTTTATGTTACACGGAATGAGCCTAAAGTTTATAAATCCCAGGCAACTTTATATACGGGCCTGGTTTCTCGCTATTCCTTACTGTCTGATAAACAGGGCGGTGTCGTTGATCGGTCAGCTAGTGCGATTGATAATATTCTAACGACACTGAGCTCGAAGGAAACCTTGCTCCAGATCGGAATAGATTTGCTGACCGATCATTTACGGCTTCAACAACCTGATAGTTTAGTCTTGTCGGCGGCTGGTTTTCAGCAACTACGGCAATCGATTCCACCTACCTGGCAGAACGCTCTATTTGTCAACAGTGATTCCACTGACTTACACAAGCTCATCGACAGTCTGGCCAAAAGCCCTTATGATAACCCCATAAAAGCGTTACTGATCCAGCCGGGGTCTCATTATTCAATTCAGCTGTTAGGCGAAAAGCTGAAAGCGTCGGCCCGTAAAAATACAAATGATGTGCTGACAATGGAGTTTGAATCCAGCGATCCGGCGGTAGCGCAAAAAACCCTCGTTTACGCCATCAAGGCGTTGAATTACCGGTATTCTAATCTGAAAACGTCTGAAACGAACTCGGTAGTTAATTATTACGAAGATAAACTGAAGAAAGCGAAGCAGGCACTTGATCAGGCTGAAGCAAATTTACGGGCTTTCAATACCAATAATAAGGTGTTAAATTATGATGAAGAAGCCCGCAACGTAGCAACTTCCCGCGAAGAACTTATTAAGGCTTATAATGAGGAATTGATGCGGAAAGATGCCGCGAAAGCGTCTCTCGATGCACTCAATCGCCGAACAACTCAACAGGGAACATTAAATGCTGCTCAGGCTGATCTGAACGAAAAGCAGAAAAAACTGACTGATGCTGAAAATAAGCTGGCTAATGCGCGAGCCTATGGTCAACCCAAACATGTCATTACCAAGCTACAGGAAGGCATTGCAAAAGCATCGGAGGATTTGAAAATCAGTGCTCAAAAATACGACGCTGCCACCAATACATCCGATGGCGTTCCGGCACAGGCAATGGCTACTGATCGATTAGCCAAATCGTTGGAATATGACGAATCGGTTGCCCGTCTGGAATTGTATAAAAAACGGATCAATGAGTATCAGGTTAAAACGAATGAATACACACCATTAGGGTCTCAACTCCGGCAGCTGGAACGCGGCCTGAGCGTTGCCGAAAAAGAATACCTCGACTTATTGCAACAGGTAGAACAATCCGAGACCCGTCGTCAGGATATTGCCATTGGAGGTACGCTGGAGATCATGGACGCGCCCGATTACCCATTGACTCCTCAGGTATCGAAACGAATGCAGCTCATTGCTATTGGCGCTGGGGCCGGCATCTTTATCGCCTTGCTGCTGATGGCCCTACGCTTCTGGCTCGATAACCGGATTCACTCGCCTGAGCAGGCTGAACAACAGGTTGGCATGCCGGTTTCGGCCTTGTTTCCAACCGTTTCTAAACCAAACGTTTTTTCGAAAGCGACGCTGGCTAGCCGGAATATGTTCGAGCAGCTATTCAATGCGGTTAATATTGAAATTTCGCAGGCTACCTCTAAACCGTTCCCACCACTTGTTACCCTTTTTAGCATCGGGTCGAAACAGGGTAAAACCTGGGTGGCAAATGGATTGAATCAACTATATGCCGAAGCTGATCAGAAGGTGGCATACTGTTATCCACGCGTAACCGGAAAAGAACAAAAAGAATTGATTGGTGGGATTACTCTCTTTCCGTATACGGTTCGCCCAGATTTTATGAACGTTACAGGCGTAGATTACCTGATTGACTACAATCATGGATTTGATGCGTCTCAGTTTGATCGGATTGTACTTGAATTACCTCCTCTCCTGACAAATCAGATTCCGGTCTATCTACTTAAAAACAGCGTTCTTTCGTTATTGGTAGTTGATGCCAACAGTGCCTGGGCACGCGCCGAAAAGCAATTGTTAAGTTTATATGTACGGGTAACCAATCAACCTATTCTACTCATTTTGAATCGTGTTGAAGGGAATTACATTGATGTTCCCGGCCGGGCAGATGTTAGAAAAGTGCCTGTTGGAACGGAGCGTTCGGTGCTGTCTCAGCGCAACATGCCCTAGAATGCTTATAAGTCAAATTAATACCAATCTGTGAAGGTAGAAATAGGAACACTACCGACAGGTAGGTTTTACCGGAATTAGGTAGTCGCTAATTCCTTAATCCATTCGTAGTATTCATATGGAAAACAAGGGTCTTGTCCTCTCGCGGCTTGTTCATCAACTGGTCGAACAAACTGCCAGTAAGCATCCTGATACCATCGCTTTAATTTTGGGCGGAGATACACTGACTTACCGCCAGTTAAACGAACAGGCAGAAACCATATGCCACACTATTCTGAATGTTGATCCTGACGCAGCGTTAATCGGTGTAAGCAGCGCCCGAAGCCTGGACATGGTAATTGGCGTACTAGCAGTGTTGAAGGCTGGGAAAGCCTACCTTCCGCTTGACCCAACGTATCCTGCCCAACGTTTGGAACAAATCAGTATTGATTCAGGTATTAAAACCTGCCTGGCCACAGCTCAGGATGCTCCCGTATTTGAGCAAATAGGTCTGCATGTAATTTCGTCTGGTAAAGCCTCTGGTTTTGTCCCTCAATCGGCAAATCGGCAAAAGAGTACCGCTTATGTGCTCTATACGTCAGGCTCAACCGGTAAGCCCAAAGGCGTCAGCATGGGGCACGGCCCCCTAATGAACCTGTTGCATTGGCAGGCAGCTAATTCGGAGGCAGCAGTTGGTACGAGAACGTTGCAGTTGGCGCCCCTTAGCTTTGACGTTTCATTTCAGGAGATTTTTGCCACGCTCAGTACAGGTGGAACACTCATCCTGATTGATGAAGAGCTTCGTCTGGATTTGACGGCTCTGTTGGCATTTATCGACGAGCAATCCGTGAACCGGCTTTTTCTGCCCTTCGTAGCTCTTCAATATCTGGCCGAGGCTGCGGTTAGTACACAGCGCTTCCCGAGCGCACTGCGTGAAATCATGACGGCGGGCGAACAGCTGAAGATTACACCTCAGCTAACCTCGTTCTTTACTGCCCTGCCCAACTGCGTACTGTTTAACCAGTATGGCCCAACCGAGTGTCATGTCGTAAGCCAGCTAAAACTGGAAGGCAATCCCACAGAGTGGCCTTTGTTGCCATCTATTGGCAAAGCCATCGACAACGTTAGTCTGTTCATTGCCGATGATAACCTGACTCTGTTACCTGAGGGTGAGTCGGGTGAGCTACTAATTGCCGGTGATTGTCTGGCAGAAGGATACCTACATCAGGAAGCATTAACGAACGAGAAGTTTATCGAACTGGCAATTCCTGGGCGGGGCATAACCCGAATTTATCGAACCGGTGATCTGGCACGTTATCAGCCTGATGGCACAATTGAATTTCTGGGACGCCGTGATGACCAGGTAAAGATTCGGGGCCATCGGGTTGAACTGGGTGAACTGGAAGTTATTATCAATCAACTACAAGGAGTAAAGCAGGCCGTTGTCGTTGCCCGAGAAGGGATAGGCGGTCAGAAGCAATTAATCGCTTATCTCGTTTCTTCTGGCGAGACGAAGGAAAACGTTGGAATTCGGAAAGAACTTGAACAGCGTTTGCCCGACTATATGATGCCATCGGCTTTTGTCTGGATGGACGATTTCCCAAAAACCAGTAGTGGAAAGGTCGATAAGAAAAAGCTACCGGCTCCCGAGCAGAAGCGCCCGGAACTGGCGGTAACCTATCGGAAGCCTAAAACCTCACTTGAGCAAACCATTGCGAATGTATGGGCCACGCTATTACAGCTAGACAAAGTTGGCCTGGATGATAATTTCTTTGAATTAGGCGGCAATTCGCTTTTAGCCCAGAAAATAGTTGCCGCTTTAAAACAGGAGCAACAGAGCTTACCTGTAACGAAGCTATATCAATATCCGACGATTGCCGGGATCGCTCGTTATTTACAACCTCAGGCACTAATACAGGCCGGGAACGAAGTTACGGAACCTCAGCCCCGGAAAGGAATCCCGTCTCCGCATCAGGCAGATGTCGCCATAATCGGTATGACTGGCCGATTCCCGGGTGCAACAACCATTGATGAGTTCTGGGACTTATTGAAGCAGGGGCGCGAAACTACCCGCTTCTTTACGGATGAAGAATTAGACGTAAACATACCGTCCAGGCTCAAAAATGATCCACTTTATGTCAAAGCGAGAGGGGTCATTGACAATGCCGATCAGTTTGACGCTCAGTTTTTTGGATTAGCCCCCACGGTTGCGCAACTGATGGACCCGCAACAGCGCGTATTTCTGGAAATAGCCTGGGAAGCACTGGAACAAACGGGGTATCTACCCCAGCAGTATAACGGCCGCGTTGGCGTATTTGCAGGCTGCGGCAATAACACCTATTACCTGAACAATGTGCTGACCAATACTGAATTGGTTGATCAGGTTGGTAGTTTTCAGGTAATGACGCTGAATGAAAAAGATTATATAGCTTCCCGTACTGCTTACCAGCTAAATCTGAAAGGGCCTGCGGTAAGTGTTTATTCGGCCTGCTCTACCTCCCTACTGGCCATAACGCAGGCTGTTCAAAGCATTCGTAGCGGGCAGTGCGATGTCGCTCTGGCAGGAGGTGCAACCATAACAGCACCAATCAATAGTGGCCACCTTTATCAGGAGGGAGCCATGTTCAGTAAAGATGGCCATTGCCGATCATTCGATGCACAGGGCGAAGGAACGGTCTTCAGTGATGGTGCAGGTGTCGTTTTATTAAAAAATCTGGATGCTGCCCGGCGCGACGGCGACACGATCTATGGTGTCATAAAAGGGGTTGGTGTTAATAACGATGGAGCTGGAAAAGGCAGCTTTACTGCCCCGAATGCTGAAGGACAGGCTGCTGCTATTGCCATGGCTATTCAGGATGCCCAGATAGAGCCAACGACCATAAGTTATGTAGAAGCGCATGGAACAGCCACCCCACTTGGGGATCCAATTGAAATTGAGGGCCTGACGATAGGATTTGGCGAGCAAATCGAAAAACAGTACTGCGCAATTGGCTCGGTCAAGAGTAATATGGGGCATTTGACGGCAGCTGCTGGTGTTGCGGGGCTTATCAAAACAACCCTGGCTTTATACCACCGGCAAATTCCGGCTTCGCTCCATTACTCGACGGTTAACCCCGCCATTAATTTTGCAGAAACACCCTTTTTTGTCAATACAAAGCTCACCGAATGGACACCAACCGGTGTTCGGGAGTCGAATCCGCGACGGGCTGGTGTAAGCTCATTCGGTGTCGGTGGGACTAATGTACATGTCGTTTTAGAAGAATTTATACAGGAAGAGCCAGAAACAACAGCCGGACGACCCGTTCAGCTGATTACGTGGTCTGCCAAGTCGCTGGTAAGTCGTGAGACATATGCCGATCGGCTGGCCGAAAAACTTCGGCAGAAAGCACCGTTGAGTCTGGCTGATACAGCATTTACGCTACAGACAACCCGGCCTGATTTTAAGCACCGTCGCTTTGCCGTTGCTGCAACGAGTAATGAGCTACTCGAAAAGCTTACGGCTACTACCGTTACGCCATCGACAATAAAAACGGTTAAAGAAGCTCCGGGCGAAGTTGTCTTTATGTTTCCTGGCCAGGGAGCACAGTTTCTGAACATGGGCCGTATGCTTTACGACCATGAGACTGTGTATCGGCAGGCAGTTGATGAATGTGCCGACCTCTTGAAAGCCTACATGGAAGTCGACATTCGCCAGGTCATTTATCAACAGGCTCTGGATGTAGATGCTGAACAACGTCTGAAAAACACACGCTATACACAGCCCGCTCTGTTTGTTACCGAATATGCACTGGCAAAATTGTGGATGAGCTGGGGCATTGAACCTTCCATATTCTGCGGGCACAGCATCGGCGAATTTGTGGCTGCTCATCTGGCGGGAGTATTTACGCTTGCCGATGCCCTGATGCTGATTGCAACACGTGGCCAACTCGTAAGCGAACAGCCCAGAGGCAGCATGCTTTCGGTACGTATGCCTGCCGAAACGTTACAGGCTATGCTGCCATCAAGCCTTTCGGTGGCAGCCATAAACAGCCATAAATTGTGCGTAGTAGCTGGCCCGGATGAACACATTGCCGATTTCGCCCGCTTGCTCGACGAGCAGGAAATTCTTAACCAGCCCCTCGAAACCAGCCATGCATTCCATTCAACAATGATGGACCCTGTGGTTGACCGGTTTGAAGAAATAGTAAGAAAAGTTGCGTTAAATCGACCTCAAAAACCACTAGTATCAACAGTAACAGGCTCATGGCTAAGTGACGCGCAAGCCACTGATACGTCTTATTGGGCAAATCATTTGCGGGCGACAGTACGCTTTGCTGATGCAATTACCACAATCGTAGAGCTGGAAAATCCCCTTTTGATGGAAGTTGGTCCCGGTCATGTTACAGCAACGCTCGCCCGACAACAGACGAATAATAAGCCCATAACCGTATTGGCGGGTCTCGTTAATAATCCTGATGAGATAGTTGCTTACCAGTCTGTTCTGACGACACTTGGCCAACTCTATCTAAATGGTTTAGAGCCAGATTGGGCTGAATTCTATGCTCATCAAAGCAGAAAAAGATTAAATTTACCAACGTATGCTTTCGACAGAAAGCGTTGCTGGGTTGATCCTGTCCGTTCATCTATATCAAGCATACAAACGAATACAACACCTGACATAGCTACATCATCCACACCAATAGCACAACCTGCAATGAGAAAACACATATTGATCAATAAGATCAACACATTATTAGAAGATGCATCCGGCATCGACATGGAAGGAGTAACGCCCGACATGAGTTTTCTGGAAATAGGCCTTGACTCGTTGCTGCTGACACAGGTGGCGCTAACTTTGAAGAAAGAGTTTAACGTACCTGTAACGTTTCGGCAACTAACGAGTGAATATGCCACTCCGGAACTACTGGCGAATTATCTGGATCGTACGTTACCGATTTCTGATGCTCCAGCTCCGATCTCTCTCCCAATTGCCAGTTCGGTTCAGCCAGAACAAACGTATGTAGCACCCGTAGCAAGTTATGGCGGAGTGCCGGTTGCTGCTAATGACTCAGCGCTGGGCCTGATAGCCCAACAGTTACAACTGCTTGCCAAACAGGTTGCCCTTATGCAGGGAACAAATCCTGAAGTAGTAATTTCACCAGCTCCGGTAGTTCAGGCCGTCGTAACAACCAATACGAACAGAACTGCGGAGGCACTTTCTATGCCTAAAACAGAAACGGCGTCGTTAAAAGTAGCTACTATCGATACTGCTGATCTGACTCCCGAAGAGAAAATAGAGCTTAAAAAACCGTTCGGAGCAACGGCTCGAATTGAACGTCAGTCTTCGGAATTAACGAATGAGCAACAATTCTTTTTAGAAAGACTGACTCGTCGTTATAATCAGAAAACAAAGAATAGTAAGGCCTATGCCCAGCAACACCGCTCGCATATGGCTGACCCACGAGTTGTATCCGGTTTTCGGCCACTGACGAAGGAAATTGTCTATCCATTGGTTGTTAACCGTTCGAAGGGGAGTCATTTGTGGGACATTGATGGGAATGAATACATTGATGCCCTGAATGGATTTGGCTCGAACATGTTTGGCTATCAGCCCGATCTGATCAAGCAGGCTTTGCATGACCAGATCGAAAACGGCTATGAAGTAGGTCCGCAACACGAACTCGCGGGTGAAGTAAGCCAGTTGATCTGTGAGCTGACGGGCACAGATCGGGCAGCTTTATGCAATACGGGTTCGGAGGCTGTTTTGGGTACAATGCGAATTGCCCGTACGGTAACTGGCCGATCCTTGATTGTTGCTTTTTCGGGTTCCTATCACGGCATTGCCGATGAGGTATTGGTTCGGGGCACTAAAAAATTAAAATCATTTCCGGCTGCTCCCGGTATCATGCCTGAGTCGGTTCAGAATATGCTCATTCTGGACTATGGCACCGAAGAGAGCCTGAAAATCATTCAGGAACGAGCTCACGAATTGGCGGCTGTTTTGGTCGAACCTGTGCAAAGCCGTCGTCCGGAGTTTGTACCAATCGATTTCCTGAAGCAGGTTCGGGCGATTACGGCTGCATCGGGCACCGCGTTGATCTTCGATGAAGTGATTACCGGTTTTAGAACACACCCCGGTGGAGCACAGGCTTTGTTTGGTATTAAAGCGGATCTGGCTTCTTATGGTAAAGTAGTCGGGGCTGGCTTACCTATTGGTGTTATCGCGGGTAAACGCGCCTTTATGGACGCGCTTGATGGCGGTTTTTGGCAATACGGCGATAGCTCGGTTCCCGAAGTTGGGGTCACTTATTTTGCCGGTACATTCGTTCGGCATCCCATGGCATTGGCAGCGGCTAAAGCGTCTCTGCAATACATGAAAGAGAAAGGGCCATCATTACAACAGGAACTTACCCAGAAAACCAAACGACTTGCCGATGCGTTGAATGTGATCATCGATCGTCAGCAGATTCCACTCGTCGTGGCACAGTTTGGCTCGCTCTGGAAGATAAAATTTAAGGAAGAGATCCCTTATGGTGAACTGCTATTCACGCTAATGCGCGAAAAAGGTATTCATATCTGGGATGGCTTCCCCTGCTTTCTGTCCGAAGCGCATACCAATGAAGAAATAGATAGCATAATTGATCGATTCTCCAGAAGCATAAATGAATTAATTGACGCTGGTTTTTTAGACGCTACCCCGACATTAGCGACTAGAGTGCAGATGGCCGGGGTGGCACTTGCTGGCGATTTACCACCCGTTCAAGGAGCCCGGCTAGGTCGCGATCAGCTCGGAAATCCGGCCTGGTTTATACCGAATCCGGAGCGTCCAGGCAAATATCTACAAGTCAAGTTAAATGAGATTTGAATGGTAAAAAGTGCTACTCACACCGATATAACGTTCGTTGAAGTTGACTTTGATCCATTTGTCGGTCCTGAACTTTTGCGATTAGCACCTGTAACGGAATCACAGGAGGAAGTATGGACATCTTGCCAATTAGGTGGTAACGATGCCAGTAGGGCATATAATGAGTCAGTTTCGCTTAAACTCAACGGAACATTAAACCGATCAGCACTAGAGCGGGCTTTACTGGCCCTAGTGCATCGGCATGAAGCCTTACGCTCTGCATTTAGTGCTGATGGCAGGCAGATTTGTGTCTTTCAGGTGTCGCTAATCAAACCCGATTATGTTGACTGTTCGACGCTAGCTGAATCTGAAAAGAGCCAGATTATAGCAAATTATGTAGAACAGGATGCCCTGCATGTATTTGATCTGTTAAACGGTCCGCTAGTTAAGGCTGGCCTGATTAAAGTATCGGATACGGAGCATCAGTTGGTTTTAACGGCTCATCATATTGTTTGTGATGGTTGGTCGATGGGCATCATGCTACAGGACCTGAGCGCACTCTATTCGGCCTATGCCAATAATTTGGCGCCTAATTTACCAGAGCCTACTCCGTATAGTCAATATGCGGTTGAGCAGGTTTTGTTCAGTAAGAGTGAGCAATATAAGCAGATCGAAAAATTCTGGGTTGATCAATATCGTGAGACAGTTCCCGTCTTAGAGTTACCCACCGACTTTCCAAGGCCAGCCTTACGGACCTATAAAAGCACTCGTCGCGACTATCCGTTGGATGATGCATTGGTATTGGCCGTAAAACAAATGGGTATAAAGGCTGGAAGCAGCTTTGTATCAACCCTGATGGCTACGTTCGAAGTATTGTTGCATCGCCTGACAGGTCAGACCGAAATTGTGCTGGGTTTACCTGCTGCCGGTCAATCGGCTACCGGTAACCTTCGGCTGGTTGGGCATTGTGTAAATCTTCTGCCCTTACGGAGTTCGGTGCGGCCCGACCAACCCTTTCAGAAGTTTTTACAGCAGCGGAAAGACGCCGTTCTCGACGCCTATGAGCATCAGCAATTAACATTTGGCAGTCTGCTAAAAAAACTACCGATTGCCCGTGATCCATCACGAGTGCCGTTGGTGCCTGTAATCTTTAATGTCGATATTGGATTGGATAATGGTGTCGACTTTTATGGTCTTGAACACCAGCTTATCAACAACGTCAGGCAATTTGAGACGGTTGATCTATCGGTCAATATTAGCGGCTCATCAGCGACCTCGTTAACCATAGAATGTTCATATAATACACAGTTATTCCAGGAAAATACCATTGACCGGATAATTGACGAGTATGTTAGCCTTCTGGAAACGGTAGTCGCTAATCCGTTGGTGCCTATTGATGAAATTCCGTTAGCCGATCGGGGAGAGCTACTTCGGAAGTTGGCCCGCTGGAACAATACCGTTGCCGATTACCCACGGAATACGCCTTTACACGAACTATTGGCAAAGACGGTAGCTCAATATCCCACAAAAATTGCGCTTGTTTCGAATGGGCGCTCAGTGAGTTATCGACAATTGAACGAAACAGCCAATCAAGTTGCTCGTTCGATTCAGAGTTACGATATAAAAGTAGGCGATGTTGTGGGCGTGTTACTGGATCGTTCGCCAGACCTGCTGATTACGTTGCTGGCCATTCTTAAAGCCGGAGCTGCCTACGTACCCATTGACCCAACCTATCCGCAGGATCGCATTGCGTTTATGTTGAGTGATTCTTCGGCTCAATTACTCATTACGTCTAAAAAATATGCAGGACGGCTTGAGCACCAGGCTCGGGAAATCCTTATTGAGTCATTAGTAGCAGAGTCGATTGCGCACTCTAAAAGTGAGCCTGATACAATTGTTTTGGGCCCTGATCTGGCTTATATATTGTATACATCCGGTTCGACGGGCCGGCCTAAAGGCGTTTTGATCGAGCATCGTAATCTGGTCAATCTGCTGTATAGCATGGTCGCCTGGCCGGGAATAACGAACAGAGACGTTCTCTTGGGCGTTACGACTGTGTCATTCGACATTGCAGGGCTGGAACTATACCTGCCTTTACTTGCCGGAGCTACCCTTGTGCTGGCTGATGCAGAAACTGCCAAAGATGGTCGAGCCTTATTAGACGTACTTAAATCCCCAATCCAAACGGATACCGCTCAGCCCGCTTTGCCAATAACCATTATGCAGGCGACACCTGTAACCTGGAAAATGATGCTGGCAGCAGGTTGGGACGAGCCATTGTCGCTTAAAATCCTGTGTTGCGGTGAACCCATGTCGAAAGACCTGGCTCAAAAACTTACTGCTCGTTGCGATACGCTCTGGAACATGTATGGCCCAACCGAGACGACAATTTATTCGACTGGTAAACAGATCCTGGCCACCGATGAAATTATTACAATTGGCCGGCCAATCCAGAACACGCAGGTTTACATACTTGATGAACAACTAAGCCCATTACCCGAAGGAATTGTTGGGGAAATTTACATTGCAGGCGACGGTGTAGCACGTGGTTATCTTAATCGGCCTGAGCTAACAAAGGAGAAATTTGTTAGAAACCCATTTGCCGGATCAAAATCCGGGATGATGTATCGTACGGGGGATCTTGGCAAATTTATGGCTGATGGAGAAATCCATTGTCTTGGCCGCAGTGACCAACAGATAAAAATCCGTGGCTACCGGGTTGAACCAGGCGAAGTTGAACAGGCATTACTAGCAATTGACGGTATTAAAGAGGCTCTGGTAATTGCCCGTGAAGATCGACCGGGCGACCAGCGTCTGGCGGCTTACATTGTTACAGGCTCGCCCATGAGCGATGTCACCTTTACGGAGGTTGTTTTAAAATGGCGGGCAAAGCTACAGGAGGGTTTACCCGACTATATGGTTCCGTCAGATTTTATCAATCTGCCCGTATTGCCGGTTACGCCGAACGGTAAAATTGATCGGAATGCGCTACCTAAACCAATTAATGCGTTACGATCGGCAGATAAAGGGAGGGCCGAACCAGTAACGGAAACAGAAAAGTTAATTACAGAAATCTGGGCCGACGCACTGGGACTTAATACCATAGGGATTCATGATGACTTTTTTGAGTTGGGAGGCCATTCAATGATTGCCGTGCAGGTTATGACGCGTATTGAAAAGGAAATGGGCCGACGTTTACCCTTATCGACGCTCATGACCTATCCGACTATTCACAAGCTTGCGCAACTACTTCAGGAAAAAAAGCCAGCCATGAAATGGAAGTCATTAGTGCCAATTAAGCCACAAGGCAATAAAATCCCGATTTATATTATTCATGGAATTGGGTTGAATGTGCTGAATTTCAGCAGTTTTCTGACCAATATGGACCCCGAACAGCCGATCTATGGATTGCAGGCGCGGGGCCTGGACGGTATCGATGAGCCACTGGATAGTATGGAAGGAATTGCTTCGTTTTATAATTCGGAGATACTCGAGCAAAATCCAGACGGACCTTATGCTATTGCTGGCTACTCGTTTGGTGGCTATGTAGCCCTTGAGATGGCTCGCCAGCTGAAAGAAATGGGCAAAGAAGTACGGATGCTTGCCATGCTTGATACGAACGCACAGGAATGGGAGGCAAATTATTCGTTGATGAATTGGCTAAGCCGGAAAATACTGCGTCAGTTCCCGAAAATGGTTTGGTTTACGAAGTCGCTCTTTAGTCAGCCTATTGCGACCATTCACTACCAACAACAATACGTTGAGCGTCATGCCAATTCATTGTTAAAAGCGATAGGCCTACGAAATGAGCCTGAACCAGAAAAAGAACTTGACCTACTGAGTCGGATCATCGATAAGCATGAAATTGCCTATCAGAATTATACAATGAAGCCTTATGATGGAGTTGTTGATCTCTTCAAAGCAAAAACCCGACTATACTTTGTTGACGATAGTAAATTCCTGGGCTGGAAAAAATACGCGTTAAAAGGGGTTCGCGTCCATGATGTTCCGGGTGATCATGAAATGATGTTATTGCCGCCAAATGACAAGGAATTCGCCCGTTTGCTACAGATGGCATTAGACAGCTTAAGCCCTATCCACCGTAAACAGGAACTAACCACTGCTTAACCAAGCCATATTTCCATTAACAATTTGACTCCGTTAATTAACGTTGATGTGTAACAAAAAAAGTTTTTTGTTACACATCAACCTAAGGCAATATGATTTATGTGCTATTTCTCGGCCTTCAAACTGCGTAAGACTATCTTTTTTACTTTATTATATATCTTTCTTACTAATCTATAATTACCACTAATAGGCTTGTAGTTTTTCCAGGGAGTTAGCTTTAAATAGTTAAAAAATACCGTCTGGAAATAGGGGTCGGATTTATACGATTTAAATATTGGTTTTATATCAAGATAGTGAATAATAAATGGATTTTTATTTTCAAATGTAGCAAACCAATTCCACCGCGGATCCAGCTCAAACCATTGATTAACCAACGCTACATTAAGACCGTATTGATCGGCGAAATTTATGTATTGTAAATTATCGTGTAAGCACTTAAATACTTTATTCGTAATGTCGGCCTCTCGCCATGCTTTAGCGTTAATAAGCAGTAGACCAGAATTGAAATATTTAGTATCGGCCGACATTCCTAATTCTTTATAATTAGGAATTCCACCCCAGGAACAGCTTACAACTTTCTGAAAATCCTGGACGGCTCCGAATATATTGGCACCCATATCAATATTCCATAATTTCGAAATATCTTCAAGTACAATCATGTCTACATCCAAGTAGATTATGCGTTCTAAATTCGCTGGAACAACGTAAGGAGAAAATACTCTAAAATATGCAGTAAGGGGAAAGGCAGTATTGTCAATTGGGAATTTTATCGTTGAGGGAACGACTTGCTCTGCATTTAACCAATGAATAGCTATATCCTTTGACTGTACAGAAGCCTCTATTTTTTCCTTATTACGAGTTGAAATGCGATCGTCAATAATGTAAAAGTCAATTGCTTCATCTGTTTTGTGATTCAATTCAATTGATTTTACTAAAGCAGCTATCAAGATAGCATAGTGATTATCACTGGCCAATACAATACTTATACGCTCCTTTGTATTCATAAAAGATAAAATTTCGGCACTAGATAAATAAGCTAATTACCTTTATTTACAAATTATTTAATAGCTATTTAGGTATTGTGAGTATCCATGGAGCACAAGAGATGCCAAGAGGATAACTATCCTTGCAACGGTTCTATTTGTGCTTAGCTACTTTCTTTTGACTCATTAATTAGAAATAGGTAACCACTATTTTTCAGAAATAAAATATAGTGCTTCTAATTGTACCAAAAAGGAGACAATTTTTAAATTCAGCCATTAATTTTCTCTTGCAAGTTAATCAACTGCCCAAGCATTTTAGTGTATACTAATGCTGGAATGGCCATGCCAGGCCGATATTTTTTTAAGGACAGAAAATTGTCGTTTGCGAAGTCATTCCAGTTTGATTCATTTAAATGGACGCGACCTAAAGAAATACACGGTTCGTGGATTTGCGTCGTATGCCACCATTTTGTTGGGAACAGGATGGTTTCGCCCTCTTCAATGGTAACTCTTATTGGTTGTGCCTGCCGAAAAAGAGGGTATTTTTCATAGTTTGGGCTAAATACATTTACTTGAGAAATCTTGGGATTCTCCTCTCTTGGGTACATGAAAGGAGTTTGCTCTGGAGGAAACAAGAAGAATTCTTTGGAGCCATGCAATTGCGTGATTTGTGTATGCAGGAACAAAGCATCTACATGCAGGAAAGGAAAATGGCCGCCATTGCCACCCAAAAAAATCTCATAGACTTCTGTACCCTTAAGCATAAACTTGGGTAACAGCGGATGTTTAACACGATCAGATTTTGAATAAAGTATACCAGGTTTTAAATCGTCTAAGAGTTCAGGGGCGCGTTGCTCCAGATTGAAGTTAAATGGATAGGGAGCAGGCTTCTCAGGAGTAGACGTTAACATTAGATCAATATACTCGGGTAAAGTATAAGTCTTTCCTCTAATTTCCTTCGTGATGTGGCTATAATTAGCCTTAAAGAATTGAGGAGTAAATTTTCCCATTGCTTTCCAGTCCTTAGTGGCATCAGTCAAAATAACCGGAATAGCAGGTTCAATATATTCTTTAATTAGCTCTTTTTGTGAAATGTTACTGCGCCTGTCAATTTCTTTAATTTGACTTTCTTTATATTTATTTATTATTAAATTTGTGCTCATAATATTGATAATTTTGGGATTCAGAGGATAGAGACTATTGTATATCGATTACGAAAAAATAATTCTCTAATTATACTGTAAAAATAAGATAATTAGTGCATTATACTTAATCTATAACGCGAGAATTAATTCTATTTTAATGGCAATTACAACAAAAAAAATCGTCAGGCTTAGTTTGTTTCTTAGAGATGAATCCCAATGAATTTGTCGCTTAAAGTTTATAAAATATCTATAAAATTTATTTATTATTTTTAGACTGACTTTGGTTACTGTAAAGCCTGTCGATAAGATTTTATTTCTGTAAAAGATAACTTGTAAGCTAAGGTTAAAGCCGCATAGGTTAAACCGCCTATCAATATTTCAACTATTGTGTTTGTAAGTCCATAATTTCCTATAAATAATTTATAGATATAAATTATTGCGATCATAATAAAACAAAATATAGCTGGCTTTGCTATGTTCTTCAAAAAGTCATTCAAAAATTCACCAATCAGGTAATGCACAAGCGCAAAATTGCCAATTAAATTAAATAGTGTAGCTAACAAAAAAGCCATGGCGATTCCCATAACCCCCCAGTTTGTGCCAAGCCAATACACCAGAGGTATTTTTACCAATAAAGTAGCAAGGTTTAGGTAAAATAATAAGTTGGGTTTTCCCTTGGTAAACGCCAAGGTGAATAGTGGGTGACTCAAACAGGATAAGATCGCTACAAAGACAAACACCTGGATCAATTCTATCGTTTTATCCCAGCCCGGACCATAAATTAAAGGTACGACACTATCGGCTGTAATGAAAAGCCCGGCTAGTAGCGGCATATTGCAATAGCTAATAAAATCCAGAATTTTTAGATATGATTTTTTTAGATCCGACCCTCTATCCTTCATTTTTGCCAATATTGGATAGGCTACCTGCAAGATGATTGGATTTAACTTCGAAGTTGGGAAAACTGCCAACTGATAGGCAATTGTATAGTAGCCAAGCATTTTTACACCCAGCATTCCACCAATAAAAATATTGTCGGAATTGGATTGAATGAAACCCAGCAGTCCATCGGCCAGATTGAAAAAACCGAAGCGTAAATGGTCTTTTATATTGCTAAGGTTGAAGGCAAAGGTGGGAACAAAAAATTTTACGCCGAATGTGATTTGCAATACTACTTTAACCGTTTGCATTACCAAAGAGCCAATAATAAGCGATAGCTCTTTGTAGCCATTATAGGCCAATGCAATCGTTACGGCTGAACCGATAATCGTACCAGTTATGTCAATAATAGCAACCGATTTGAATCGTAGTTCTTTTTCCAGAAGAAACAAATAAAGCTGGCCGAAATAGACAATTAGAAAATAGCATGAAGAGAACTGCAATACCCCCGACAGCTTTGGTTCATGATAGAAAGAAATAATATACGGTGAGGTAAGCTGAATAATAACGAAGATTACTGCACCAACAATCAGGTTCAGAAAATACAAGGTCGATAGAACCTTCTGATCGCTTTCCTGTTTGTATATAATTGAATTGGAGAACCCAAGGTTAGAAAATATCTGAAAAAAGCTGATAATGAGGGTACTTATGCTGACAATGCCAAAAGCGGATGGGTCTAGTAAACGGGCCAATATAGCGACCTGCAAGAACTGAAACAGGGTCGAAATGGTAGTGGAAATTGTTATCCATTTTCCACCGTTCATTGCCTTACTTGTATTACTCATGCGGGTACTCTAACGGCTATGTTGGCCAGGCAAGGTAGTTACTTTTGCTTACCGGTTTCTGATAATCTTTTTTACTGCCCGTGCTTTACCTTGTCGTATGTCAAGTAGGTAGGCACCATATGGCAATGAGGTCAAGTCTACCTTTTCTTTAAAGGTCCGCCCTGATTTGGTGTAGCTGAACTGCTTGCATTGCCTGCCTGACATATCATAAACGTTTACATCTACAGCCGTATTCACCCCGTTCTCCAGTACCAATTCAACATAATTTGTTGTTGGATTCGGATAAATCAGCACATTACCCAGGTCTGATGCCTCCTTTGTCGGGCTGGTAGAGGGCATTACAAATACAGGTGTTTCGCTTACATTGACTGTTATTGTACCCGTCGTACTGACCCGCGCAGTTTTAGCCATCTCGTCGCTCCCTATTTTGGGCGTGCATAGCTGAACAGTATCTCCTTTGCTCACGGTTAGGTTGTAGGTACCCGTTCGGCCGCGTTCATCGGGGATCACCAGCACATAGGCAGATCGACCATCTAATTCATAGCGATCTACGATAGGATCTTTGCTAATCGTTTCTTTATAGCGATAGTCGCCCAGCAATTGGCGAGCCTGATACAGATAATCAGACGCTGGTTTACGGCTTTTGTCACTGTTTACTAGGCCCATCGAACTGAATTGGGTTGTATTGTCTATGTTATCGTCGTAAAGCTGGTAGAAGAATAAACGATCAATTCCGACCCGTGTATAAAGTAGCGCGGTTCGCAGCGTCCAGTCTGCCTGCGTTTCTAACACGCTCTTATTCCCAATGGCAATTGCCTTGAAAGGACTACCCTGATTAACGTCATAACCCGCTTCCGTTATCCAGACAGGCATATCGTAGGACGCCTGATGTGACAAGGCGACAAAAGCTGCTGCCTGCTCGCCTACGCCCGCCAGCTCGGGAGCCGCTCCCCGTTCCCCTCCGCCTGCCTGTGAACTTTTTGCATTATTGGCATATAAATGCTGATTGATCACATCCCAGCAAAGATTGACTCGGCCATCGGGTAAATAGCCTCTGAACTCCTTGCACCAGTCGATCATACCTCGTACATAGTCTGTAGATGAAGCTGCAAGGCCACCGATCACTACTGTCATGGATGGATCGGCGTTTTTTACCCCTATACCCGGCCCGAGTGTATTTTTATGCCCATCGTAAAAAGCGGATAGGTTAGCGGCATATTCCCGTGATGTTTGATAAGCTTTTCGGCCTTTCCAGGTTTTGTCGCGCTCGTTTTCGCATTCAATGTATCGAATCAAACCGAGTCCAATCTTAACCGTGTTAAGTCCTGCCCAAGTCTTAACGTCACTTACCTTCACCAGAGAAGGGTCTAGGGTCTTATTGCTGCCATAACGGGCCGCAAACTGGAAACCTACCCGAGCCTGATCGACATACGATTTAGGGGCAGAGAGATCACTTCCATAGGGTGCCGGAACATTTTCGCCATCACGTTCATCCTGGGGATACGTGTCCTGCATCCATTGGGGCAGTGTTTTTATACAGGCCAGGACCTCTATACCTTCCGTTTGACAGCGTTCATAAATGGCATCGTAGTTCCAGCTACCACTTGCCGTGGGGCTGTAGGTATAGCTACCTTTTTGGGGTTCCAGCTTCTCCCAGTCAATGTAGTGACGAACGGCTGCAAAGGCTTTCATCGCCTGAACACGGCTATCATCGACCTGCCAGGGCGAACTTGCTTCTTCAAAATTCCATTCAAAGGCATTGACACCCAGGGCCTGGCGGAACGGTGTAGACCGAACGGCAGGAGCTGTAACCTGAACCTGGCTTGGCTGATAGCTACCGTAAAGTTCTATTTCTGTAGGCAGAGGCCCGTATGTATTGATCACCAGATACCGTGCACCAGATACGGCCGTCTTCAGATTGAAGCTATTTGGCTCATCGGGGTTTGGTCCTACCCAGGCCTGGTAACTTTCGCCAGTAAAACGAGCAATCGGAATCCGTTCCCATTTGTCGGTTATGATCGATAGGGTCATGGGTTTATCTGAATTCGTACCTTCGTAATCGTAGAAGCGAATGCTTTCGATAGTGATTTGTTCGCCTTCCAGCAGTGGATAATACGAATCGTAATTTTCCAGCATCTTGCCATAGCCCGTATTGATATTTACATTCGTAATACCGTCAAAAAGCCCATCGAGACCGCTGTTAGAATTGTTTACCTGGTACCAGCGTTTTGGATCGATTGGTATTTTATTGGCCGAGTTCATGGCTATTGATGGTGCAGTATGAGGAATGGTAGGTTCCCCGGTTCGGGCAAAAATCAAAAGCGCAATACAAGCCGCCGGTATGGTTAGAATGGTTTTTCTCATTGGTGAAGAGAGCTTAATTCGACAGGTCAGCCAGTTGGTCGTCATCAGAGTCTGGATAGAATGGTAGGCTCATAAATTGGCCTGTTTGAAAATTTTGTGATAAAGGGATCATCGTGTCAATAGAACATGCCCCCTTCGTATGTAATCGTGGGTTGTAGATGCAGAATCGGCAAACTTGTATGTAATCACCCACGTATATTCTCCTGCTGCGCATGGATTACCCGCATAGTTTCCGTCCCATTTATTCGTGAGGGCATCGCTGGTAAAAATCACATTGCCCCAGCGATTGTAAATCTTGATATTGAACGAAACCGCTTCCCGCAAAAAGACCGCCAGCTCATCGTTTACACCGTCGTTGTTGGGTGTAAAGGCGTCTGGTACATAAACGGGATTCGGTGCACAGGCATCACACTGCTTTAGCTGGATGTCGTCCAGGGCCAAATCATTTCCACATCCGCCCGCTCCCTGGTTATTAATTAGTTTCACAACAACGGGCTCTGTCACATTGGGAGCCGTAAATAGAGTTGAATAGCGACGCCAGACTGGGGTTTGGGTTATCTCAATCGAACCAAAGTCGATTGTTCGCAGCACTCGGCCATCAATTGTCTCTATACGAATCGTTAGGTTCGGAAGTACGGGATCACTACAAATATTAGGCTTGAGTAGATTTAACCCCCAAAGCGAAAATTCATAGTTGGTACCTCCACATAAGCCCGGCAGCGGTTGCTGATAAAACGCCCCCATTTCATCAGAAGCGTTGATAATTAGTATATTACCTCCTGCATCATTGGGTGTATGATCTTCTGTCACTGTATGCCAGGCGTTGAAGAAACAAGTACCATCAACAGTTGAGGCAAGACTATACTCGCCGTTTTCCGGGCAAACAGACGTGACATAGTTGTATGAAGTTAAGCCAGCCAGCGATGGATTCTCTTTAGCCGTACCGAATGATTGATTAATCAGTAAGTCGTTTGAAATTCCAGGGCAACTTTGTGCAAGACAAGCTTTTCCGCACGGATACATAAAGCACAGTATCAGAACTATATTTCTGCGCAATGCTTTATATAGCCGTGGTCTTATTCTCCCGAAAAAGCTTTGTGACGCGGTTACCATATGCTATAACTTAAGACTCTGGTTTTTTTCTTTCGTCACCCATTTGAGCAATGAATTGCATGCAATAGAATGGCTTAATAATCAAAGTCTTATCCTAGTAACGGCGGGTTAAGAGTAAGCTACTTTTCACTATACCCTATGGTTCACCATGCAATCTGCCACTGTTTCTTGTAGTACTATTACGGACCCTGACTGGCTAAATTGGTCTGACTGTTTATTCACGGAGAAGGTGGCTGTATTTCGGTTGAAGCTTGCCGATGATGCAATAATTCCGCCCTATTTATATGCTTGGCTACAACCTGATGAACGCGAGCGGGCTGCGCGGTATCGTCGGAGAGAAGACCAAAATCGATTTGTGTTTGGGCGGGTTATGACGAAGGTTGTCGTTAGTAAATTTACTCACCTAGACTCCGCTGATATCCGCCTGGTTCCCGGCGTTAATAGTAAACCGGAGTTAGTAGGTATACCTGATTTTCAGATTAATTTATCGCACTCCGGGAGCTGGATTGTTCTGGCAATCAGTAGCGAAAGTGTCGGAATTGATATTGAAAAAATAGCCTCCGATTTTCCGTTTGAGGATATTGTATCGAACAGCTTTAGTGAGAGAGAACAACACTATATTGAAACCAGCCGCAATCCAAGAGCAGCATTTTATCGTTTATGGACTCGAAAGGAAGCGCTTAGTAAAGCAACGGCAAAGGGAATGGACGATGATTTTTCCCTTATCCCTTCCCTCGATGGTAATCATTGTATTGAGACCAGTATCATTGGTGGAGACGGTTTCTGGGCCGTGACTAGTTTTATTATTGCCGATGATTATCCGGCTACCGTTGCGCACAGGCCAATCGTAGAAATCCCTAAATTTTATACGATTGAAAGTTACCAATTTGAGTAAAATAAGTCAAAAAAGCGCGGTTGTTTTGCCCGTATCGGCGAGCGATTTTGTTGAAACGAATCATAAGCTTTCGGAGGTGATATAGCTTGTACTCTTTATGATATGTACTTATTTTCCGTGATTTGACAAAGGCAATAAAACGCATGGCTAAACGCGTTACGACGGAATCTGCTATCTGGATAGATTTGGTTTAAACAGAATAGTAAGTTTCTAACGATCAATTTTTAATGGGCAGTGCATTGACTGTCTATTTTGCATTAACGTTAATCTAATTTTTTTACAGGCATGGTCATTGCCAGAATTTCAGGAGGATTGGGTAATCAGTTGTTTCAGTATGCCCTAGGCAGAAGCCTTGCGCTTCGAAATAATACATCACTTTATTTTGACCTTAGTTATTACAAATTCGAATACGAAACGGATACACCCAGAAAATTCAAATTGTACCCATTTAGTATCGATTACACGCTTCTCGATACGTCACCTTATCTGTATCTGTCGAAGGCAACAAAGTTGCTGCCGAACCGGACGTTTAGGCCCATCTTCGAGTTTCTTCTGGAAGAACAGTTTCATGTTGAACCCAGAGTATTCGATGCCAAAGCCAGATTTATTATATTGGATGGGTGCTGGCAATCTGAAAGCTATTTTGGTGATTGCACGGAGATGATTCGAAAAGAATTGACATTCAACCGGCAAACAGGCGAGACGTTTGCTGCTTATAAAACTGAAATTGAACAGACAGACGTTCCGATATCAGTCCACATTCGACGCGGTGATTATGTCACTCACCCTGAGTTTAGCCAGTCGTTTGGCTTTCTTGGTCTTGACTATTACCAGAAAGCTATTCCTCAATTGACGAACCGCTTTCCTAACGCTAAGCTATTCATTTTCAGTGATGATCCAGATTGGGTAAAGCAGAATCTGGCTTTAGCTATGCCGCATGAGTTTGTGGCGAATGCCGGACCCGATGCCGATCTGGACGATCTACAGCTAATGGGTCTATGCCATCACCACATTATTGCCAATAGCTCGTTTAGCTGGTGGGGAGCGTGGCTTAATCCCAGAAAGGATAAAGTTGTTATAGCGCCTGGTCAGTGGTTTAAAAATAAGCCAACCTGGAACACGAAAGATTTAATACCAGCCAATTGGCTCCGGATTTAATAACACACGGACTAATGCAACTACAGGTTTTGGTTAGTGAGTAACCGGAATAGGAGTCGGCGTTTGATCTTGAACGAGCTGCCCAATAACGACTTCAAATTCTTCGGCCCGCTTCTTCCAGGAGTTATTTTTGGCCATCGAGATTCGTTCCTCAACCCGAGTTACGCTTGTATCGGCCAGTGCACGGCGGAGCGCCTGCGCAAAATCGGCGGGACTCGCAGCCAGTTCAACGACACCATCAAAATCGTTCAGGATCGAGAAAGGCGTTGATACAACGGGTAGACCTGCCGCCAGATATTCATTAATTTTCAGCGGATAGATCGTGTATGTATGCTCATTGCAGACGAACGGAATCATCGCTGCGCTCATTCCGGCTAATAGGGGGGGGAGGTCGGCTGGTTGGCGAGGTGGAGTAAAGACAACATTTGGGTAACGAGACAATCGGAGAGTGATGGCTTCCTCATGTACTTCGCCTACGAACTGAAAGGTTACATCTGGCATTGTTTGAACACAAAACTCAACCAGTTCAAGGTTGATGCGGTCGTCGGCTGAGCCGAGATAACCCACAATGGGATTAGAATCGGGCCGTACGTCAATCAGTTGGCGTGCCTGATTGAATAGATCGAAATTTACCCCGTTTTTTACACAGTATGCTTTTGATTGCAGGAGGGCCTTCGATCGGCGTAACGTCTCAGAAGTTGTTACTACGGCATTGACTCGCTGAAGATACTCAGGTTCATAGCGACTACCGTGGCGGCTCATCCATTTGGCAATCGTGATCTCATCAAAGCAGTAATAGATCGTTGCGTATTCGTTCAACTGGTTTAGCATTGGCAAACCAAAGACCGGATTCAAGCCATTTACGACAAGTGGATGCGTCATATTTAGCTGACGCATTACCCGGCGAAGGCCCTTAACTACCCGCCGAACGTTCCATCGAACGAGCCAGTCATGTGGTTTGGCTGGCAGCCAGTTAACGGGCAGTATCAGGGGCGGAGTCCATACATAAACTTCACCACCTGTGTCAACAACTTTCTTTGTGAGTGGATTCGATAGGCGCATCAGCTTCCGAACAGGAACGGGCCGTCGGTTCATAATACCCATTAGCCAATCTTTCAGCGTAAACTGATAATCGACGTACAAGACCCGGTGCCGTGCAGAGAGTTCGGTCATTAACTGCACAACCGCTTTCTGAAAATCGCCTTCCCAGGTTGTCTGGCCGACACAGATTATACTATCAAAATTGTTCATGTTCAGAAGTGTAGTGAGCAGGGCGATTTTTATTCAGCCTGCTTAATCTTCGGAGGTTTTGGTATCGTGTGGAGGATGAGGGGTGAGGTAAGAAAAAGCCCTGTTCATTTCTTTTTTTACACGTTTTCCGAGGGCCTGCCAAATGGTGCCATCCTTCATTAGTGTCCGGGGGCCAGTCCAAACGCGCGCCGACCGGGTCTTCATCTGAACGACCCGACCGTATTGCATCATATCAAAACAAAGGCGACCATCTTCTCCCCAGGTTCTGTTGTGCATCATATAGCCTGCTTTTAGACCGGCTTCGCGCAAATAACCCATGCTAATACCATAAGCATTAAGATACGGTCTTTTGACATGGCGAAACTCTGCAACAATATCTTTGAGGGTTTCGTGTAGGGTAAGCTGCCATCTCGGAAGTTGCGGATTGGCAATGAATGAATAGCGCCCATAAACACATACGACGCCAGGTTGCTGGAGCTTTTCCATCATTTCATTCATCCAGTTTGTCGGGTAAAGACAATCGGCATCGGCCAGTAGCATGTATTTACCAATAGCCATTTCCTGGCCTAGTTGCCGGGCAGGTCCGCAACCCTGAATCGGCTGAAAAAACTTCCTGACATGCAGTTTGTCGATCGTATCCTGCGTTCTGTCTTTTGAATTGTTGTTAACAGCAACAATTTCAAACGGAATGGTTGTTTCAAGACACGAAAGCGTACTGATGCTACGGAGAATATTTACTTCTTCATTGTAAGCAATGACCATAATAGAAACCAATGGTTTCGTACTGATCCGTTTGTCCAGACGGGCATTGATTTCATCGAAGACCGATTGGGGTACTTCATCGATACTGGTATATGGATATTCGTGGCGCTTTAACCAATTGGGGTTAGATAATAAATTCATAATCAGTACTAATGGTGTAAATAAGTTAAAAATTTGCTAATCGATTGGTAGGTGTCGCGTAGTTTTATCAACTAGGCAGACCTGCCGACTAGTTGGTCGGGCAAGTCCAAAATGAGCTCGGATTCAATTGCGTACGGATGTCATCAGTCCATTATACTTATTGACTATTTTTTCAGGAACGGTATCCCACCGTTCGCAGGTGGTAAACAGGATAGACGCGATATAGAGCATTGTACAGGTTGGGAACTGGCTCAGTGTTGGGTTTGAGTAACACATCAGCGCAATACCAATGAAGTTGGCCAGTAAGGCAATCATGAGTCTGAACAACCAGGGGTCTTTAATCTGCCAGACCTTATAAACACCATACCCGATAATGGTGGCCAGCATTAACAGGTAAAGAGTTAAGCCCACAATACCTGTCTCAATCCAGATTTCAACATACCAGCTGTCGGGTGGAATCTGGGCCGCAAAGTGGTTTGGCGAAAAGCGAGCTCCCGTATCGGCCGATGTTCCAATACCAGCGCCAAACGGCAAATCCTTGAGATAGGCTCTTAGTTTCTGCTGGTTTTCCAGACGTACCAGAAACGAAGCATCTTCACTGGGACGTAAGGCAGTGCGAATTCGGTAAATCTGGTAAACTGAGTCGCCAAGGTGGGTGAACAGCAGGATGACCAGAAGTGGGAGGGCAACCATCACTCCTTTAAAAATAAGGGCTGGATCGCGCCGAAGGAATAAGTAAGATGGATAACCGGCGACCAGTACAAAAAAAGCGCTGCGAGTACCGGAAACGGCATAAGCCCAGAAGAAAATAAGGGTCAGGAACACATAGCCGATCCGACGCATGACCCCTTTTTCCTCAAAAAAACGAATGGAGCAGATGAGCGTTGCGCTGGCCATTTCGGCCCCAAACTGCGATGCATCAGAATAGAACGAGAAGCTTCTTAGCTGGCCCCACAAAACGTGAGTTCTGTCATTTCCTTCGGCCAGCCACCGAATTTCGGAAGCTTCAAGGCCAATATACTGCTGTTTAAAAGCCCATAACGCGGCCAGAAAAGACCATATCAGCCATATTTTTATTAATAGCCGAATGTCTTCTTTGGTTATGGGCACGACCAGCATAATGGTGGCCATGTAAAACCAGTTTAGGGAGAAAGCCCGAGCGTGGAAAAACCAGGCTGGTTTATAAGGAGCCTCTGGATTTAACAGCTCCAGTATGGTGTAGAGCAACCAGAAGACCACGGCAAAATAAACGGGATGACGAAGCCGTTTCCAGTTCATTCGCTTTGCATTCAAAAAGACGCTCAGCAAGGTCAGCACAAGTACACTGTCCATTGCCAGACCCAGCGGGAAGTCGCTCTGGATAAACCGCGCCCAACCGAGTAGAAAGCTTAAATTTAGATAAGCCAATAAGCCAATCTTAGGCTCCAGCAGGATATTGGCCACGATGAGCAGACCTACCGGTAAGCCTACAGTCATAAGCGCACCGGTCATGCCAAAATTACCGACCAGCCAACCACCCAGTACGGCAACCAGAATCCCTAGTAGCGTAAATAGCCACCGGTTGTTAAGTAATTGACGGTTAAGTAAAAGAGTTCGTTCAAACATGGTGTCTTCGCGTTACTGCAATGACAATGACTTATGAATACGCTGGGAGTTTTCGTTGGATGGAAGCATTAAATGGCCCGTTTCGACTTTTCCCAAATACCTGAAATATTACCTTTACAAAAGCGTGCAAATCCTGCTAAAACGCACCAATTCATAAAAACAAAATAGAAGGGCACAAACGTTAATTTCCAGCGAGTCTGCCGGTTTTCCAGCGCATAGCCAATGTAGGCAGCCAGGTAAAATGCCGTTTGTAGTAGCAGGATTCCCCACCAGAACGTGATCGTAGGCGAACCTGAAATTGATTGCTGATACAACTGAACAAGCATAATTATATTCAGCAGAAACAGAAGCGGCAGGCAAAACGGTGTAACTGCCCAGCGCAACACCCGGTGCGAAACATATTGAAAGCTTAACCAACCATACTTGAAAAAATTAAGCAGATGAGCCAATCGCCGAATCGCCTGAAAGCCTCCCGCAGCAATCCGTACTTTTCGTTTCATCTCCTCGCCGACCGAATGCGACGGGCGTTCGAGTGCGTAGGCATCGGGTGCATACCCGACCCGGTAGCCACGCTCGGCAATACGCAGTGAAATCACAAAGTCGTCGAGTAGCGTGTCTGTCTCTACAGGTTCGTAGAGTTTGGTTCGTATGGCAAATAATTCACCAGCTGCTCCCACAATGGTATGAAGCTGGGCATCCAGTTTTTTCAGAAAAGATTCATAGCGCCAATAAAGTCCTTCGCCACTTCCGGCAGCGGCCTCCTGACCTTGTACACTGATCCGTTTTTCGCCCGTAACGGCACCCACATTGGCTACCTCAAACCGTTTTACCAGTCGGCTAACCGCTTCTGGGTTGAGATGGGTGTTCGCATCCGTGAAAATGGTCAGTGGTGTTTTGATCTGCCGCATGGCCTGGTTCATTGCCGCAACTTTGCCCAGGCGTTGCGTTCCCGAAATAATGGATAGATTAGGAAGGGTTGCTTTCTGTTTTTCCAGATATTCGGCGGACCCATCTGTAGATCCTTCGATTACAAACAACAGATGCAGGTGCTCACTGGGGTAATCCTGATCCAGACAGTTTTGCAGTTTATCGGGCAGATAGGCCAGTTCATTGTAAGCAGGCACAATCATGGTTATGTCGGGTGTACTGGCTAACCGATCTTCTGGTTTGATAGCTCCGCTATTGACCGACCACACTTTTACCAGTACCCAGGTTACTATACCATAGCCCAGGTAGGTATAGAAAACCAGAAATGACAGGAAAAAGAACAGGAAGCTGGTTAAATAGTATAGCGGTGTCATCATAGAAGTTCGAAGGCTAAACGGGTGAGATGCTCGTTGAGGTCAGGTTCCAGATTACACCCTTTGCAAAGGCACTGGCGTGCTTTAGCTTACCACGAAATACGTATGCAAGCATGTGCTTGGGCAATACACAACCCGCAAAGAACAGATAGAACACAACCCGCTGAAATGGTGAGCAGTGACGGCGCATATAAAGAATGCGATTACGAGTCATGTAGTAGGTCTTCAGCGGATTTTGTGGTCCGACCGACATTGACTCTTTATGCAGAATAGAAGCCGATGGCTGATAGTAAATCAGAAAACCCGCATTACGGATGCGCTGCGACCAATCAAGCTCTTCATAATATAGAAAGAACCGTTCGGCAAAACGCCCTACTTTATCAACTACTTTCCGACTGACCATCATTGCACAGCCATGAGCGAATGGTGTAATGCCTGGCTTGTCGTATTGCCCCAGATCGGTCTGTTTATAACCAATGGCAATGGCCGTACCCGTGTACATATTCATGGAGCTGTAACCGGCATACTGAACCATATCCGGTGTATCGTAAAACCTGATTTTAGGGCAGGTGACGCCTATATTTTCGTTCCCATAAAACGGCTTAAGTAACTCTTCAATCAGCGTAGACGGTAATTCTGTGTCATTATTGACAATAAAAAAGAAATCACCCTTCGCTTCCTTAATACCTAAATTATTCCCACCTGTAAAACCTAGATTCTGATCACTCCGAATGAACCGCAGTTGGGAATAAGGTTGCAGATCAATCAGCGTATTCAATGCTGGTTCCGACGCATTATCGACTACTATGACTTCGTAGTTCGAATAAGTCAGCAGAGCTGAGGATTCCAGGAACTGACGCGTGATTTCAGCCTGGTTATAATTGATCGTGATTATGGATACGAGTGGTGCTGTATCCGTACGCTGAACCACGCTATCTATACATTCTCCCGTTGCCATAAGCTGAAAATGGTTCTCCAGAGAATATACATATCAGTCTTGAAGGAAAAGGTATTCGAGTACTCAATGTCCAGTTGAGTCCGCTCCCAGTCCGACATAGGGCCTTGCCCTTTTGCTCTTTTTTTGATTTGCCAGAGGCCAGTCAGGCCTGCTGGTCCGGCAAATCGTTGCGCAAACTCATCAGAAGTTAATTTCTCCGCTTCATAAAGCGGTAATGGCCGATTGCCAACTAACGACATATCGCCCAGTAAGATATTGAATAGTTGTGGCAGCTCATCAATACTGCTATTACGAAGAATAGTCCCGAGTTTAGTCACCCGTGGATCATTGCGGAACTTCATGAATTTAGCCGCTTCTTCATTCTCCCGAAGGAATAATTTCTCACAAATTAATTGGTCCTGATCAAATAGCGGTTGCTGGCACGATACGCCCCTTTTACGGCAGCTATCACATAGAAAATCCGTTCGGGATTGAAAGAAATCATCAGTCGAAAGATTGTCTGTAGGCTTAGTATAAATATTTTGTGAGGCCATATGCCGCAATTGTTGGTCAGCCTGCGTACTCATTGTGCGGAACTTAAACATGTTAAACACATAGAAATTAGTCCCGGCACGTTTTGACTTATACAGAATTGGCCCCTTCGAGTCTATTTTTATTAAAAGGGAAACCAATAAGAGTAAAGGGGATAAAGCGAGTAGTATGGAAAGAGAAATAACGATATCAATACTACGCTTCCACCAGGGCAATGTGAACCGGTGGTTGGTTGTTAATGGTTGTTTTTTGTCAGGAACTGAAAGTATACGGGTTTTCAGCTCCAGATAATATCTTATTTTTGATTGTAACGCATAGTCATCTTTGTCGATGGCCAGAATGTCTGTAACGCCATTGTTGAGGGCGTTTTTTACTAAATTTGGCCTAACAAAACGACTGGCAATCAAAACAGGAACAGATTGGTAGGACGTGTTGCTTCGAACCAGGGCAACCATTGTCTGGCTGTTATCTTTATCCGCAATTATCAAATCTACTGTAGGGTTCTTCGATAACCATTCCCCGGCTTCCTGGAAATTCCTGAACCGCACGATTGAGCAAGTGTCGCCGACAGCCATCGTGATTTGATTGACAATCTGATCATCTTCCTCCACTAATAAGACATAAGGCATTGGCGCTATATCCACAACATTCGGTCTGATGAAGCTTTCTGTCATTGCATTGTCATACTTTGGCACAAATTTTGACGAAGACACTAAGGATTTTGGGGCTCTATTCAGCTGAGTCATTTGATTCCAGTACTTGTCAAAAAATGATATTATTCATTAGGCCTTATTCGATTAAACAGGTAAAAAGTAGACGTTTAAGTTATTCAGATAAGCTTGATTTATTATTTAGTGAATTTGTTTGAGAAAAATTGGCTCAACTCATTGACAATCAATGCGAAATGCCTGCTTGGTATTCCCCTTAAACGTCCTGAAGTAACTACAGGGATGCTTTTAAGATGAAACGATTAATGTCAATGGCAATTAGAGCCAGCACTCATACTTTGGTGTGGAGCATTAGAGCAGGATCCTGTAGACTACTCTAGTTAGTTGAATTGGCACGTAATTTGAAGGTGAAAAGAGAAAGATTCCTGGAGATCTAAACCAGAAGAAAATAATGAATCAGGCACTCTGTGCAACTAGGTAACCTCTTAGCAGCATCGATAAGATCCGCGATTTTGGTTGCCAAACTGGTTTGGATTCAGCTTGAAGACGTACAGCAGCTGTCGGCTCCTGCACTTCTTCTTTCGGTGCAGAAGTTCGGCGAAGAATAGCATGAATTTTGGCCTTTACTTCCAGTGGGTTGAATGGTTTAGCGATGTAGCTGTCAACTCCCTGCTCAAGACACTCTATTCGGGTATTACTGTCAGGAGCGTTGGAGAGAACAATTACGGGCGTTTGAAAGATGAGCTTACTCATCCTGATTAGCTTCGTTAATTCAAGACCGCTAAACACGGGTAAATTGAGTTCGGTAAGAACGCAATCAAACCGATGACCCTGGATCAATAAACGAGCCGCTTCATGACCCGTATTGGCCACGGTAATTGAAAAGTCTGTTTTTAACGTCTGTATGAGAATATCAGCTACATAAGGATTTTCATCCACTATGAGCAAGTGATATTTTTGATTCATTTTATTGGCCTTTAAGTTCTGAAGATGGGTTAGATCTAAGTTTTAGACTACTTACCCTACCTCCGGTTACCTATATATGAAAAAAAAACCTTATTTAACTTTGGGCATACCATACGAAGTATATTTTAGAAGGCCTTCTCTATTGATGTAAGTTAGTATTTAATAAGGTGTAGGTAAATTGCTTACTATCAATACCTTATTGTTATAATTGGCCGCGATAGTTGTCAAAGCGACGAACTTTAGTGTATCGTTATTTTTAGATCAATCGTAAGAATTAAAAATCATTAAAAAATAATAAACCTTATATTATCTATGTTTAATACAATTTTTTGTCTGTGCGATATGTTATACTGTAGCCAACTCAGTAACTTATAAACTACCATATTGGTAGTTTATGTAACACGGCATTTTAAAGTATATAGTGTAAATATTCTTCTGGTTGCGAGAGAGTTATTGGAAACAAAGGCTGATTTTACTTAGACGTATACAGGTTTTACTTAAATTTTTTAGCAGTAAAAAGGGAGCCATTCATGGCTCCCTTTTTACTGCTAAAAACCTTCTTTCTCTGCTTCCTTATCCTTTTTCTTCTCGTCTTTTTTCTTCTCGTCTTTCACAACTTTCTGCCCTGGCTGCAACTTCGGCTTAGGGGCTGGTTTCGCTTTAGTTTTGTACTGGTCCAGATAACGCTCGACGAAAACTGTTTTTTCGTCGAGCGTAGCCGGGACGATTTCAACGGTAGCTTTTGAACTGTTTTTAGAGCCAGCCAGTAGCCGATCATTGATGTCCTGCTCTGAGGTTATAATCGCTAACTGGCCAATGGAAGCTGGTGTATTGCCTGGTTTATAATCATAAAATACCCAAACGTCGGGCGATGACTCCAGATAAATACTGGCTTCGTCACCATTGGCCGTTTTTCGGATTTCTACAAATCCGTCCATTTGAGCATTGATGTCTGTTGCCGACATGTTTGAAACACCGAGTTGACCAGTGCTGTAAAAGGCACTGAATTTATCGGACCAGCGTAGATTCGCATTCGCAAAGACAAGCATACTGTTCAGTTTTGGCGATGCCTGGTTGAGCGGTACGTGTTGATTCTGGGCTTTTGCCCGATAAGCGTCTACTGCCTGTTGGCCAATTAAGGGTAACAGCTTATCCGATAGTCGGTTAAGGTCATCGTCGGCCGCTTCGTCGTTTTTCTCTTCCTGATTCGTCTTAACTAACTTGTCGGCAATGACACTGTTAATCTGATCCGGCACAGGGAATGCGAATGCCAAGAGTGTATTCAATCGATACTGAGTACTGTCAATGTTGATTCGTGCCGATCCGGATGTGAGCAAGTACTCGTTCGGGCCAGAATTCAGTAGATTCATTTTGCCCTTGAAGGTCATCAGCCCTCGGGCATCGTTAAAAGTAAAGGCGTTCTCAACGTCATCAGAAGCGGCTGCACTATCCGGACGGCTGGTACTATCAGTAGGAGCCGCTGCCAGAGCGGGTTGGCCTGCTGGCAGGTCACTGCCTTTAGAGACAATTCGGTACACTTTATCTTTTTCGTCGTAGCTCATAATACCCGTTGCCGAAAACAGGTCTTCATCCTTAGGATCTTCTTTCGGCGACAGGAACGTAGGATAAAGCCCAGCATTGCCCAACCGGAAATGAATACCCGCTACCAGTTGCTGTCCGCCTTCATTTTTAAGGTTTTTGTCAACCTTTATTTCGAGCCGTTCTGCTATTTTTTCCTTAAATGGAATCCAGCCGCTAATGAGATCCTGGCGTTTTTTAAGGGCAGGCTTAATTGAGCCATCTAACGCTAGATCCCGTTCAGGAGCCTGCATCGTAATTGCTCCTTTGAATAGCATTTTTGGGGCTAACTGAAGGTTGTCATCCTCGTCAACGTCAGCGCGAGCTACTGTAAAATAAGTCGTTGCTGGCTTTTGTGCCGCATTGCGTTTGCCCCGGACAGGTTTCTTGGTATCGGCAGTTAGGTTAGCAGAAGCAACGGCTGGCGCTTCTTTTAATTCAAAGCTTCCCATCTTGATACTGGCTGTATCGCCTTTTGCGGTTGCAAACTGATAAGTGGCATCTCCGGCAAAGCGTGTTCGGGAAAGAACCTGAATATTGCCATTTTTAAGCCGGTGGAACAACGTAACCGTATCCAGTTCCAGTTTCGCGTTTTTCAGCGCCAGCATCTCGCCGTTTCGCCGGATGGTCACAAGACCTTTGTCAGGATAGATCCGCGCATCTGCCGATGTAACATAAGGAACGCCACTGATGTTGAGCATCATTTTTTCAACGTCGTACAGGGCCGCTGAGCCGTTAAACGTTAACCCTTCCTGTTCGGCAGCCGTAGCTGTAAACGTAGAGGTTTTAACATCGCCTTTCATGGCAATCGTTTTCGCGTTGAGATTCCATTGGGCCCGGTTGATGCTCGTTTTGTAAGCGGCAAACGGGAACTCCATACTTGACCCGGCCAGCGTATCGTCGATACTTGTATTTTTCGTTGTATTGATGGCCAGACCGACAATTCCTTTGGTCTGATTAAAATCTACATTAATGTCATTGCCCAGAAGAATTGGCCGGTTTGCCTCTTTATCCGACACAATTTTAAATTGAGCGTTGTCGGCAACGAAGCCCTCTTTATTAAACTTTATATTTTTTGAGATCGCTTCTGAATCTTTTCTCCGTAATGTTCCCTTACCAAACAAACCTGCCGAACGAAGTACCAAGCCCCCTTCCAGATTGGTCGTGGCATTATAAAAGTTAAAGTTATTTTTCTGGGTAGTGATGACCATGCTATCCGCCTTTGGCCACCATTTCAGGCTATAGTTATTCAATTGAACCTGTGGGAAGTATCCTTTACCAACAAGTCCTTCCTTAATTTCACCTTTGTCGCCCGACGCCAGTAAGGAATCTGTCATGAATAAGATGCCTTTTGTGTTCAGGCTGGCGGTCAGGTGATTTAAAACACCTTCGGCACGCAATCCGGATTTATCCATGGTCAATTCGCCCGTAAATTTTACGTTCGATGGAGCAGCACCTTTCTTGGAACTATACACTGGATAGCCAGTGGCTGGCGCTTTATGAACAAAGCCCAGCGTATTGTCGGGCATTGTTTTGAGTTCGGCTTTAAAGGGCGGAAAGATGCCATCGGAATGGAATGTGCCGACAAAAGATATATCGCCCTTGCCCAGACTATCATTGTCGATTGCCGGTATTTTGAAGTAAACTTTCTGATTGTAAAGAATGTCTCCGCGAACGGGTTGGTTAAAATATACCGTCATTCCTTCGGGCATAACCAGCCGCTGCGTGGTTTTTTTACCCGCAATTCGCCCTGATTTATTATCGGCGCTGCCAAAATAGACGGTTCCGGGGTTTTCGTATTTAATGTCACCCCCAATTTCGCCCTCTTTTCCCTGGGCAGCCAGTTTTTGCGAAGAGAAGGTAATGGAGTCAATTTTATTCAGGTTCATCGCGAATTTATCGTAATCAAATTTCAGATCACGACCGGCATAGCGAAGGGTTCCTGCTTTGAGCTGACCGTTCAATGTAAAGGCCCGCCCTTTACCAATACGCAACGTTTTGTCAGAAGGGACACCGTATATTTTCAATGAATCAGATAGCGTAAATCGGTCGACTCCACGGATCGTCAAGAATTTATCATCCAGATTGATCGTCGCGTTTTTTGTGCTGTCATTTGATGCAAACAGCGATTGTACCTGAAAATTATCGTAATCCCGTTTCCCTACGTAAGCCAGTACATAAAGATATCCCTTCCGGCTCAACCGCATCAGACCCGATGTCGGGTCGCGATCGATGTAGCCTTCCAAAACCATGCGGCCCAAGGCACCCCGCAAGGCAACCGGGCTGACTTTGGTAGACTGTATAATATCATCGTCAAAAAAAGTCTGTTGCTTCTTGGTTGCGATGAAATTGGCGACGATCTGAAGTGGATGAAAACCATAATCAACCGTCAGGTCGGAGTAGCGTTGTGGTTGAAAATAATCATATGATTCGAATCGAACGGGCACTTCACGCTTTGCCCCAACCTGATAAAAATCGACTTTTCGACGCTGTAAATCCCACCGAACTACTTCGGGTATAATGTAGAACTTATGGTATGAGTCGGAATACGGAACACGGGCATAGTCGGTGTGCTGTTCGCGGTCGAGCCAGGCAATATGCTGGTTTTTGTCGTACCTGAACTTTATGGATGGATGGGTTATCGAATCGGTATCGACATAGCCTACAAACGCGGCTGAACCTGCCGAAATTAGCGGTTTGGCACCCCCGGTTGTTCCACCAAATCCGGCGCTTGTTGTGTCGTTAGCGCTAAAATCGAATCGACGGCTACTGGCTTTGAAAGCTGGCTTGCCATTATACTTAACCGTCAACTGGGCTGGCTGGCCACTAGCCGATGCGCCCACCATCTGTGTGCCCGATAAAGCCAGGCCACCCCGGTACTCAATATCCGGCCCTAAATCGGGTAGCTTAACATCATTCTGCCACGACATAAAACGTGGATACGTAACTGGTCCGCCTTTCTTCTTGCTAACATATTCAAAGACGCCTTTAATAGGCTTCGCGGGTGTACCCGTTCGATTATCGTACGTAAGGGTCACATCATCGGCTGACAGACGCGGATTCATTGTTGTGAGCGAGTAATCGCTAAGCGTCACAAAAATATCCGGTCGACCAGCGGTCTCCCAGGTAAATTTGCCGCCCTGACCAACCCAAATGCCATCTTTGAGCATCAGGTCGCCACTCGTGTTTGTTACCAGCGCCGAATCTCCATTGGCAACAATCGCCAGCGTTACCTCTTTCAGGGTAAGCACAGCACCCGTAACCGACGGAATAGGACGACGTTGCGGCACAAACTGAGCACCCAGCTGGCGCGGTTGAGTTGAGTCTGATGGGGTGGGGGTATCCCAGCCATCGAATCGAGACCGTTCTGCCGCAGCTTTGGCTGCCGCAATGGAATCGGCAGGCGTTGAGGACCCCGTTGTAGATACCGGTTGAGCAGTATCTATATAACGAAGCTGAAAGGTACCACCCTGTGCGTAGAGTTTGTTGTAATTGCTCGCGTAAAGTTCGTGCCGTTCGAGGAAACGACGGGCCGTTTCCAGACTTCGGGCAAAGGCTTTTGGGTCATTGGCATCGAACAGTTTTTCGGCTATTGTTAAAATGCCATCCACGTTGGCTGGCGTACCGGCTGATTGCTGGCTGGCACTGGCTTGATAAAGTGCTCCGTAAAAAGGAACAAAGTGAGTGGCTGCCTGAAGCCGTTTCTGGTTCATCTTACGGCTTAATACCATTACGCGCTCCTGTTGCTGGGCCGACAATCGATTTTCGGACCACAACGATTGTAGGTCCGTTCCGGCCTTAACTCCTGCGGCTCCGCCCGTTGCCATTAGTTTCTGCACCTCGGCCATAAACTGATCTGGTTTATCGGAGAGCCGGACTGCCTGACCATAAGCCGTGGAAAAGGCGAAGCAAAGCATGAAGATCGCCCTGGTCTGTACTGACAATGACCACCTTAGCAAATTGGAGCGCGACCGTAATCTGTGATGAAACAGATTACCAGGGTGAATAGCGTAAATACGATTCATTATATATCTGTTGCGAAAAACGTTGTTCTAACGTCTACTTGACTAGTTGTACCAGGATTCTATTTCTTGAATAAAAGAGAGGTCCACTCTCGGATGGCCATCTTTTTTATAAGTTTAAGGCCCGAATCGATCGCTTTTTGTTGGATATCCGGCGCATCATGTTCATAGAAACCGCTTACCAGTAAATATCCGTCTTCATTTAATAAGTCTGTGTAAGTCGGGATTTCGGCCAGTAATACGTTTCGGTTGATATTGGCCAGCACAACATCATATTGGCTGGGTTCGCCTTCGCTACCTGAGTTAATATCGTCGATTGTTCCCTGAAACACCGAAACCTGCGGGCAATCGTTCAGTTCGGCATTCTCGCGAGCATTTTCAACCGCCCAGTCTTCAATATCAAAAGCCAGCACGGCCTGTGCGCCCATCTTAGCCGCCAGAATTGCCAGGATGCCTGTTCCACTGCCGACATCAAGTACTGTTTTCTCCGCAAAATCAAGGCCAAGTTGCTGTTCGAGCATCATGGCCGTGGTTTCGTGGTGGCCTGTGCCAAATGACATCTTCGGATTAATGATGATATCGTAACGAAACCGGGCGTCCGCTTGATGAAAGGACGCCCGGACCCGGACACTGTTAGCTACTTCTATCGGCTCATAATCGCGCTCCCACTCGGCGTTCCAGTTTCGTTTTTCTAACGAATGGACTTCATAGGCTATTGCGGTTTGATTCGTGTATTTAGCAACAAGTTCCTGTACGGCCTTTTCATCAAAATCCGAGTCAATGATATAGGCATTCAACCCTTCATTCGTATCCACAAATGACTCGAAACCAAGTTCGGCCAGTTCGGCGGTGAGGATATCGGAATAATCAGGGGAAATGTGCAGTTGAAGTTCAATATAATTCATACCTCTAAGGTAATGAAAAAGGCAAGCCACATGGGTTGCCTTTCGGTACAACCTAAAGCTAATTCATTATTTCAGGGTTCCATTTTTCATTTTCTGGAACGATTCCTGAAGCGCAGTAATCATCGGAGAGTTTCGTTCTTTTTCCTTTTTGACCGCTTTCTCCTGCCACTCAATGGCTTCATCCCTGCGCCCCAGAAAATAAAGGATGTGAGCATAGGTATCCATCAAACTACCCTCTTCCCGATACTCAAGCGACCGCTTCGACCAGATTAGTGCTTTTTGCAAATAAACCGAGTCCCGGGTTAGCTCCTGAAAGTCCCAGGCCGCCTGATTTAACGCAGATACAAAGCGCTGGGTGTTCGGATTCGGTACGAACGACATCTGTCCGGGCCGTACGGTCGTTTTAAAGGTTCCATTTGTGGACGGCATTTCGCCCCGCATCCGTCGTTGATTGTCTAACTCGTCCAGCTTTTGGATGGAGGCAACCCGGGCGGGCATACCCGCGAACCTACACTCCAAAGAACTAACTAAAAGCACTCCACCAGCTCATCCGACACCTACCCGAGTGTGACGGTAGGTCTAAACTACAGCAAAGCAAATATGTATAGTATACTATTTAAACAATATTAAATATATTATTATAAATTAAATAATTTAATTAGATACTTGTGCGGCCAATCAATAGTTTTACAAAATCATAAACCATTTTACAGAAATCATGATTAATAAATATTTAAGTCGTCCTTTAGTTATTATGTTTATAATAACTGGCTTGTAATCATGTCGCATCCAGGAGGATAGTTTAGGAATTCCGGCAAAATCAGTAGCCATAACGATTGATGAAGCAAAGAGTTGGTATGAAACATCCAGTTCGGCTCGTGCTCGAGTGGCGACTAAAAAGCAAAACCAGCTAGCCTTCTGGAAGTATGCCCAACAAGGGAAACTTGCCAACGGCATTGATGTAGTGTCTGTTCCGTTATTGTATAATTCAAACGTTCCGGTTAGTGTCCCGAGTGATGAAAATTTTACCAGAAAAGGCAGTATTTATTCGCTTCCCAGTTTTGATCGGGCAGGGTATCAAATCTAGCAAAAGCTCCTGATTTCTAAGGATGAGAATGGTAATTTACGGTCTGTAACTATCACCATTATTCCGGAACGAAACGAGCAACGGAAAAAGCAAGCCGTGAAAAAAGCTACCTTTTCGGGAGTAGTCCTGCTGATGAATGATGCGGGGGATAATTATAAAATAGGGTGGCGTTATAAAAAAGGAAAATTAACCGATACATTTTCCTCACCTGATCAAAATGCGAATGCAAGGTTGTCTTCGTATTCATGCAAGGTCGCCTTCTATCAACTTATGGCTCAGAACCCTGGCGGTAGTAGCAGTTATCACTGTGACCCATTCGCGAATAAAGCGTGTCTACCCGACGCCTTTCTGGACGCATCCACGGGCGGGTTCTAGGTGAAAATTGCTGAACTTGATGCTACCTGCAATGATGGAATTCCTAATGGGGCTCCAATTCGAGAAAATCCGTGGGATGATGAATCGAGTTGGGTCGCAGTAAATCCAAGTGGTGGTGGAGGTGGACAAGTTATCAGGGATCCATTCATTCCCACGAATGAAACAACACCGATTGATTATGGGATGCCCATTGATCTTACTCCAATGGACGCGTTTGCTTGGGAAATGGCAAATCGTATTGGCCCAGACGTGTATCTAACTAGTGCAGAGATAGAGTTCCTTAGTGAAAATTGGGACTTTACATATGATTTTAGAGATTACGTAAGTTTAAACAATATCAAGCCTGATTTAGGTAAGAACTTAGACGGATGGTTTTATGACGAAAATGACTTTCAGAATTATAAAATTCCACTCAAAGTTGTCGGGCGAGACAGCTACAATGAAGAAACAGATTACAGGCTATATGAGAGAGAGTGCGAGGCTTACACATTCTTATTCGATAAAGCGAACAGCTCAGGCCAAGAGTATGGAGCCTATATAACAACGAAAGGAATAATTGTTCTGCCTGCTAATAAAGCTCAACTTACGCCAGATGGGACAAGAGCCATTGAATTTTTGATATGGAAGATGAGCAAAACTTCAAGCAGAGAAATTGTCCCGACTAATCAGGGTACCTATGTAGTACGAGGTTATATCCATACACACCCTAGCCCACCAGGTATAGCTAGTCCATCAAATGCTGATAGGCAATTTGCCCAGAGGCACCCCGGAGTGAGTCACTATGTTATGAACCAGTTTGTTATCAATCAATTTTTTTCCGATGGAAGTACTCAGCCATACGCTGGCGTTTTTGAAAAGCGCTGCCCATAGCCATTATAGCAAATCGTACTCACTATGGCTACTCTTGATGGTCCATTCACTCGTCTCAACGGGACAGTCGCAGCCTGTTCAGTTGATGAATCTTGTCTTGCAAGATAAGATACTTGAAAAGGTACTTAAAGAATACCAACAAGTAAGCAAGGCTAAGGTCATTGCTGTAGTCATTGAACGTTATGATAATGACTATACGTACACGCTCAGTGATATCGGTTTGTTTGATTCAGTTAAAAGAAATCCAACGACCACGTATGGTAAATGGAATAACACGATTTTGCTATTTTATTCAGGAGTCGAATCCGTCATCAGTAATTTGGACACGAATGCGGTTAATCGCATACAAAAACAGCTTAGGTCCATATTACCAGACCAATTCAGTGACCAGAAGGTGTCCAATGATGGCATTATAGAGGAGAAGGCCATCTTGTTTGACGAAATTATTTGGCGTTTTAAAGTACGTGATAGAAGGTTACTGTGGCTACGTAAAAATCTGGATTATCAAACTGAAAAAATTCCCTACCTCAAATAGTTCTCTTCGGAAGAGACGTTCGAAGTGGATTGTTGACAGACAGTCCGCTTTGAATGATATCACTAACAAAAAGCCCCGATCTTGATAGCGCCAAGCCAGATCGGGGCTTTGTCTCCCACCTAAGCCGTATTTTCATAACTGATCTGTTGGTTTGCCCTACTTTCTGGCCCAAAATTTGGAAGATTTGACATCATAAAATGTATTTGCATAAAATGTAAATATGTATGATACTCCGGCGAACCTATGTGAGGATTTAAAAGGAGCCTCTTCCTGGTACCCCGGTCGATTCGTGTCAGGGGAAAACTTAACATCTCCCGCAAGTACAAACTGTAATTAGCGATTAAAGGACATGAAAACTCAAAGAACGATTGGATTTGTGAAAAGTGGGCTTAGCACAAAAATGCTTCTTCTGTTCTGTTTAATCACGTATCTGGGGATACATGAATATGACGGAAAATGGAATTTACCTATACTAGCCTGGCAGGTAATAGGTCTCATGGCTGGTTCGCCATTCATTAAGATTCTTTCAGGATTTGTCATTTTATGCTGGCTTTATCTTTGGGTGATGCTCCTGAAGGAGCGTATCGTGTTTAACACTGGACTAGTCGTTGTTTTTGCCTGTTTATATGCGCTTGCCCTATTTTATGCGTATGACCAAATTGAGGTGTATTCAACGTTAGGTCACCTGAATGTAAACTTCCTGTTGTATGCCTTACCGTTTGCTCTTTTCACCGCTAGTACTGCCCTGTTGTTTAGGAGATTAAAGCAATAATTGAAGACTGTGACCTTACACGATCATTAGGGTTGACAGACTCAAACCTTGTAGGTTTTTTTGGTGTAAAGCAGCTCGAACGGTACAATTCAGTGGGCCAATGGAACATTTGAGCGAAATGTTCCATTGGCCCCGTTTTACTGGTAAAAAGCCAGAGGAACCAGGGTAATAAGTTTAGGTAGATTCATTTACTGGGGAATATCTACCTGATCTTTTAAGCATGCCTTAGCCATATTTTCACACATGTGTGGTTAATACGCTCTACTTTCTTGCCCATAATTTTGAGGATTTGATATCAGAAAAAATATATTTACATTTTATGTAAATATATGAAACTCCGGCGAACCTACCCCGTGAAGAGTACCTTGCCAAACGGCAATCCCTCTTCCAACTCGTGCAGAAAGCAAAGCGTGTGCAACTCAATCCCGATGAACGCCTTGAAAGTAAAGGCTCAACAGGTAAGAGAGCCCATATACAAGGTGCATGCCAGCCTCGTATCAGATTACCTGCGCAGCAAGTTAGGCAACCCAAGAATCCCAGTTATCACCCTGTAAGCGAAAGATCTAAAGTCAAATAAACAAACTGGCTAACTTAGTTATCAAATAGAGATATATAAAAACATATTTGGTCTAATCGATATCATATCAACCTGAGGGATTGCCTCGCTGATCTATTCTAAAGCATATTGGTCTGGGTAATATTTGCTATAAACCATGGGTTAGTTTGAAAAGGGCGTTCAGTCGAATCGAAATTTGATTAGTTTCACTGAACTAAAAATGGCATCCATGACCCCCGAAACAGCCTTTACCTACGCTAATCTCCTTGTTTTGCCCCAATGGCTCTTTATGATCGTGGCTCCGCGTTGGCGGGTTACCCAGATGCTGGCTCGGATGCTCCCTATTCCCATGATACTGGGCGGTATGTACATTTATTACCTGCTTATAGCACCAGTCGCTTCGGGTGGGCCCGGAATTGATTTTGGATCGTTCGGTTCATTGGCTGGTGTACAATCACTTTTTAAAGGACAGAAAGAGATTGTGCTCGGCGGGTGGATTCACTACCTGGCGTTTGATCTGGTTGCGGGTAGTTATGTACTCCGCGATGGACAGAGTCAGGGTATTGCGCATGGATGGCTGATTCCCTGTCTGTTACTGTGTTTTATGCTCGGACCAATTGGCCTGCTTTTATATGGCTTACTGCGTATGTTTCTGGGAAATCGGACCGAAACAAAATTTTAATAAGATATTAAACATTTTTGATTGATTATAGTTGCGCTAAACCCTATCTTCACAGTAGGAAAATTATTAGGGTAGAAAACCCTGCTTTTACCGTAACTGGTGACGATGAAGATTGGCCGACTTCTGTTATTTATGGGCTTGTGGATCGGGCTGGGGTGCTCGATTATGCCCGCACAAACGCTTACTCCTAACCAGGCCCGCACGGACCTTACTTATTTAAAGCGTAAACTCGATTTACTGCATCCGGGCATGGGTTATTATACGCCCAAGCCCCGTATGGAACAGTTGTACGATTCGCTCTACAACGGGCTGACGGCACCAATGAATTATCTGACGTTTTTTCATCATGTCAGTCCGTTTGTCACGGCGCTTAAAGACGGCCATACGAATCTGAATCACCGTAAAAACTTTATCGGGAAAACGACTCGATTCATTCCATTTTATATTCGGCCGGTTGGCGAGCAGTATTTTATCAGTCATAATGTGTCGGCAGATACAAGCCTTCACCGGGGTACTGAATTGATTACGATTAACGGACGCACCGTAGCTGATCTGCATCGCGAACTAATGGAAGCTGATCACTCTGGCTCCGATGGCGACAACCTGACGGGGCGGCAGCAATGGAGTTTGGTTCAATTTGCTGACTATTACGCAGCCTGGTATGGCTCGGCAGACTCCATAGTGATTACCTATCGATTGCCTGCCGATACACTCGTCCGGAAAACACGCCTGAACTGCCTGACACTGGCTAGTTTCCGTTCTACGATTCAGCGCCGTTACCACAACGAGATCGATCGGCGGCCGAATCTTTCGGTACGGATCGTGGACTCGGCTACACGTACGGCTGTCTTGCGGGTATCGACATTTATGGGAATCAAAAAAAATGATCCTTTTCAGTGGGCGTTTAATCGGCGACTCAAGCGGGCTTTTCGGGAGTTAAGAAAAGAAAACATCCAGAATCTGGTGGTCGATATGCAGGGAAATGGTGGCGGTATTGTTTTAAACTCCGCCCGGTTGCTTCGTTACTGGATGCCCAAACCATTTACAATCATGGAGCATGAAGAAATGAAGCGGGCTGCCCGTAATGAACTCATTTCCCGCTGGAATCCATTTGCTGCGCTGAACTTTAGCTTACAATACAAAGCCAATGGTTCCGACGGTTTTGCCAGTCGTTCGTCCCGTCGCTATTATCGTCCCCGAAACCGTACGGCTTTTAAGGGTAATCTGTATTTCATGATGAATGGTGCATCATTTTCAGCGACGACGTCAGTATTGGCCAAAACGCTGGACGCCGGTATGGGAACATTCGTCGGTGAGGCCAGTGGCAGTGCATATTGGGGTGATTTTGCCGGTCATTTCAAGACAATTACCTTGCCTTATTCGCGCATGCAAGTGCGAATTCCGCTCAAAAAACTGACCCATGCTGTAGTGGCCGATCGGGCAAACGGCTTCACCGTCGAACCAGATTTTAGAGTTACGCGTTCTTACGACGATGTAATCACCAATCGGGATTATGTGCTGGAGTATACACTCCGGCTAATTCGTGAAGGTGTTGTGGCTCGGCAGCCTATTCAACCAATTAAGGCCAGACCGTTGCAGGCATCACGCTAATGCCTTACTTTTATACGGTATTCGATTGATCGTAAACCGAATACCGCAAACCGTTTCTGTGTGTATTGTATCGTTGACGTCGAAACTACTGGAGGGGTAAAAGGTCCCACCCGACTTACCGAAATTGCTATCTTCCGCCATGATGGGCTGCAAGTTGTAGACTCGTTTCATTCGCTGGTGAACCCTGAATGCCCGATTCCGCCATTCATTCGTCACTTGACCGGTATTTCCGACGAGATGGTTCAGGAAGCGCCCTTATTTGCCGACATCGCTGAGCAAGTACTTACGATTACGCGGGATGCTGTTTTTGTTGCCCATAATGTAGGGTTTGATTTTAACTTCATCAAAAAGGAACTGGAATGGCTCGGCTATGATTATTTTCGGCGGACGCTTTGTACCGTACGGACAAGCCGAAAAGTTTTTCCAGGATTTCCATCGTACAGCCTTGGGAAACTCTGTAACTCACTCAGCATTCCACTCAATAATCGTCACCGAGCGCAGGGAGATGCAGCCGCTACAGTCCGGCTTTTCGAAATGCTACTCCAACATGATGCCCACGGACTGATTCCCCGCAGTGGTGGTGCCTCCTTGGCAATTCATGATTAATACAATACTAGATCAGGTCGTTATAGAATGGGTTAAATCCATTCCGTAACGACCTGATTCGCAACCAGATCTTCTTGCTTACGGTTTTACTAGTTTTATAACCTGCTTTTGGGTTGGTGTATTGGCCTGTAAGAAGTAAATTCCTGATGACTTTCCTAGTTGTAACGTAGCTCGTTCGGTTGGTGCAGCCTGGTCAATCGTCGTATCGAACAGGCTACGTCCCTGGCTGTCGAGTGTTTGTAAGCGAAGCGATTGACCCGATGCACCACGTACATCAACGTCTACCGATTCGCTCAGAACCGGGTTGCCCAGAACTGTGACTGTTAATGCAGACGGTAATTCGGCACCGAGTCGAGGGCTTCCACTCGTGCAGAATGACAGCCAGTTATACGTAAAACTGGCTTCTCCCGCCGTACCTGCCTGTACCGCTTTGAGCGTTATGGTAGGATTATCGGTGAAAAGTGTAACGGTATATGGCCCCAAGCTGGTGGTGGGCGACAACTCATTGGCAATCGAGAAGGAAATAGGCTGACCTGTCTGGCCTGAGTATTGTGGATTTATACGAACCGAGCGTTGTCCGGCAGTTATGGTAGCACAGTTTACCATCGTTACACCCGTTATGGCAAAAGAACCCGGATTGGGTGTAGCCCCCGGATTGACTGTAAGTGTAAAGGAACTACCGGCGGTGAGACTGCCGGGATCGGTGGCCTTTACGCTTACCGTTGCCACACCCGATGTACTGGGGATGCCACTGATGGTGGCTGGTCCTACAAAATTTAGCCCTGCTGGCAGACCACTCACGCTATACGTCAGCGCCGATGGGGTTTCAGCATCATTGAAAGCATTCGCTGGAATGAGAAAGTTAAAGTTTTGACCAACCGTTGCCGATTGAGGAGGAATAGGCGTTCCTGCTACAGGGGGCGTATTCGGCGTTGACCCGCCCGAACAGGCTGCCAACCAATTGTAGGTAAAGCTTGCTTCGCCAACTGAGCCGGTTTGTACCGCTTTAAGCGTAATCGAGGGGTTGTCTGTGTAGAGTGTTAGGGTATAAGGGCCAGCATTGGTCGTGGGTGATAATTCGTTGGCCACCGAAAACGAAATTGGCTGACCGGTTATACCTTCATATTGTGGAGAGAAGATCACCCTGCGCTGTCCGGCAGTTATGGTGGCGCAGTTTACCATCGTTACACCCGTTATGGCAAAGGCATTAGGGTTGGGAGCGGTATAGATAATCTTATAAAGCGCACCCGCAGAGATACTCAGGAAATACAGATTTCCATCGGGACCTGTCAATATACTCAGCGAATTGCCCGGCAGATTGGTAGCAAAAGGAGCACGACTGGCTGGATTGACGGAAAGGTCCAGCACGTTTATCCAGTTGTTGCAAAAATCCTGATAGAAATACTTGCCAATAAAACTGGCCGGATAGTTCGTGCTCGATGGATTGAAAAAGGTTCCACCCGTAATGGCGCATCCTTTGCCGTCGCCGGTACCATGCGGATAGGCGAAAACCGGGTTGGCGTAAAGTGGGTTTGAGCTTGTTCCTTCCACAGTGGGCCAGCCAAAATTGAGCCCACTCGTAGTAGCATCATTGATTTCCTCCCAGTCGTTTTGACCTACGTCATTTACAAAGATTTTACCACTTACCGGATGAATCGCAATCGTGTAGGGGTTCCGCAAACCATAGGCCCATATTCTCCTTTGAGACGCTGAACCGCTCGGAAACGGATTGTCGGCTGGTGCACTACCATCGGCGTTAATACGGAGTACCTTACCTAAATAGTTGTCCAGCGTCTGTGAATTTGCTGGTGTCGCATTTTCGCCAACGCCTATGTAGAGTTTACCATCTTTGCCGAAGGTCATGGCTCCACCATTATGATTGGATGCGTTACCTAATGGATCTAGATCCAGAATTGCCGTCTCGCTTCCTGGCACAACCACATCGCCATTGGCTACGAATCGGCTAATGCGATTGTGTAGCTGCGGAGCCGGAACAGTATAATATAAATAGATAAAGTGATTACTGGCAAAATTGGGATCAAAGGCCAGGCCGAGTAAGCCTCGTTCACCGGTCGAGTCGACAGTCAGTTTCACAAAAGGAGCGGCCAATAAGCTTCCGTTTTTAATAACGCGTAATGCGCCACCCTGTTGAGTGATAAAAATTCGTCCATCGGGGGCAAAAGCCATAGCGGTAGGAGTATTAATGCCCGTAGCTACTGGAACCTGGCTAAAGTTGGCTGGATACGTTTGCGCCTGTAGAAGGTTTACAGTGCCTAACACCAAAGCCAGAAAAAGTAAAAATTGACTGTTCTGCCTGCACAGCCATACCAGTTTTGAGCATTTAGCAGTACGTTGTAAAAATTTGTAGAAAGTAGTCATAAAGCGTTGTGTTAAAGAGAAATACATTCATTATTTATAGGATCAAACTGTGATTTATTTTACAATGTTTATTAATTTATCGTGTTGTAAATAAATAGTAGTTAAAAGGGCTTTTTGGATGTATGCCTATAACTAAGTTGTTTCGATTCGTATCTCACGTATCATTTAAACGCCACGTTGAGATGCCTGTTAATGCTCTATCGCGGCTTTGATTGTAGCCGATATGCTTCACTTGAAATCACGATTATCAATAAATGCTAAATTTTTTTTCAACTTCCTGTAACCTTTGCTGAAAGGTGCAGTTTCCAGTTCCAAATGCTGTAAATCCACGTCTATCCGGTTGAACGCGCTAACAGATAACTCACTCATGCTCCAGGTAAAGGCGGGCAATCTGGATAAGATGGGCCTACTTTTCGAGCGATACCACCGACCGTTGTTCGGTTTCCTGTTCCATATGACAGGACAGACTGAATCCAGCGAGGATATGGTGCAGACAGTGTTTTATCGGATGTTAAAATATCGTCACACGTTCACTGGCGAAGGGGAGTTTCGAAGCTGGATGTATCATTTGGCCCGGAACGTACTGGCTGACCAGGCGAAACAGAACAAACGTGTGGCGAATCATGCCAACGTCAACGAGATGGCCGAACGAATTGGGGGAGGAATTGATGCTGACGAGCAGTTACAGCAGGAACAGGATCGGGATATGCTCCATAAAGCACTGGCCAGGCTAAATGAAGACCATCGCGAAGTGTTGATTTTGAGTCGATTCCAGGAATTAAAGTACGAAGAAATTGCCCGCGTGCTGAATATAACGGAAGGTGCCGTAAAGGTGAGGGTCTATCGGGCTATGAATGAATTGAAGCGTATTTATTTAACAATTGAAACTGGTCGAAAAGCACATGAACTGTAAAAATGCCAATGAGCAATTTACCGAGTGGCTGAGTAACCAGTTACCGGAAGCCGAACGGCTGGAACTGGAAGCACACATGATCGGATGTCCTGATTGTCAACAGGAAGCCGATTCAATGCAGCAACTCTGGCAGCAGATGGGCACATTGCCCGTACCTGAACCCAGTGAACGAATGCGTGTTCAGTTCAATAGGATGCTTGATACGTATAAAGACACCATTAAAGCTGAGCAACCAACCTGGCTGGAACGTTTTATCGAGCAACTGCGCACGCTTTTGACGCCACAGGGAGCCTTACGACTGGCTTATAGCCTCGCACTGATCGGAATCGGGATTGGGGCTGGGTATTGGTTCCAGGATAAACCAACCGTTGCTTCTCAACAGCAGATCGACTCGCTGTCGTTGCAGGTTCAGGAGATGCGCCAGATGATGCTCCTGTCATTGATTGAAAACCCATCGGCCTCTGAACGGCTGCGGGCAGTGAGCTATACGGACGAAATCAATCAGGCCGATGAACGTGTAGTAGAAGCGCTGTTAACGACGCTCAATAACGACCCGAACGTGAATGTGCGTCTAGTGACACTCGAAGCACTGGCTAAACTGGCCGATGATTCGAAGGTTCGTCAGGGACTGGTGCAGTCGCTGACCCAGCAGGATTCTCCGCTTGTACAGGTGGCGCTGGCCGATGTGATGGTAAAACTGCAAGAGAAAAAGTCGATAAAACCGCTTCGTCAAATGCTTCGTCAGGAACATCTGAACGACCTGGTTAAAACTAAAATTCAGGAAAGTATCAAAGCCTTATCGTAAGGTAGTCCAGTAAATACCCTAAATCAAAAATCAGATCATGAAACTATTTCTCATCCCCTGTTTAGCGGGATTGGTGCTCGCTTGTGCCCAATCGCCGGTCAGTGCCCAGGAATTTAAGGAGCATGTTACGAAAGAGTTTGCGGCTCCAAACGGTGGTACACTGGTCATCTACAACATTAACGGGTTTATTAAGGTCGAAGGGTATTCTGGCGACAAGGTTGTGCTGGACATCGACAAAACAATTAAAGCAAAAGACAAAGACGTGCTGGAAACGGGCAAAAAAGAGTTTAAGCTTGAATTTGAGCAAAAAGGTGACAGCATTATTGCGTACATCGCTGAACCGTTCGATTCCCGGCCAAATCGTAACTGGCGCGACAGAGATCATGACCGTCGTATCCATTATGACTTTACGCTCGATTTCACGATCAAGATCCCTTACAAAATGAATCTGCACGCGTCGACAATTAATCGGGGCAACGTAGATGTGAAAGATGTTGGTGGCTCACTGAAAGCAAACAATGTAAACGGTGCCATTGGCATCGTGAACGCCAAAGGAGCTACGGATGTACACACAATCAATGGCGATGTGGTAATCAACTACCTGGCTAGCCCCCCCGATAAGTCATCGTATTATACGCTGAATGGCAACATTCGGGTTAGCTACCCCGCTAATCTTTCTGCTGATCTACAGTTTAAAAGCTTTCAGGGGGAATTCTATACGGATTTTCCCGACGCCGAAATCTTGCCAGTGCAGGTCACCAAAAATCAGGAACGACGGGGCGAAACCACCGTATATAAGCTCAATAAGAATACTGCCATCCGGATTGGCAGTGGGGGAAAAACATTCCGGTTTGAGACGTTCAATGGTAACATTTACATTAAAAAACAATCCTGACTACAATGACTACAATTAAGTTTTTAATAAACAGTTTATTGCTTCTGTTCATGTTCTGGGCTTCTCCGCTGGCCGCCCAGAGCGATGTAAAGGAGCAGATTGTCGTGCCACTAAGTGACCCGGCAAAGCCTGCCTTTCTGAATGTGGGTTTAGTAAATGGCTCAATCCGGGTGGTTGGCGGTACGGGTAAAGATATCGTGATCGACGCAGTTGCCGCTTCTCGCCGGAGCGATCGGGAACGAGACCGGGAAAGAGAAGAGAGGGCAGACGCCAACTCGAACGGAATGAAGCGAATTTCCAGCGGAGCGGGCATGGAGGTTAGTGCCGAAGAAAAAGATAACCATGTTAAGGTTAGCTCTGATTCTTGGAAACGTTCAGTTGATTTGACCATTAAAGTGCCACAACGCTGTTCTTTGAAACTGAACACAGTGAATAATGGCGAAATTACAGTTGAAAACGTGACCGGAACCCTGGAAGTTACGAACGTGAATGGCGCGATCCAGCTCACAAATATATCGGGTTCGGCGGTAGCCAATACGGTAAATGGTAATCTCACGGCTGCCTTTAAGACGCTCGATTCAGATACACCGATGGCTTTTTCAACCTTGAATGGCAATGTCGACGTTACCTTCCCGGCTAATGCGAAGGCGTCGGTCAAGCTAAAATCTGATCGGGGCGACATCTTCAGCGATTTCGATATCGATGTGGATAAGAGCCAGCCCAAGGGAACCCGTAGCGAAAAAAATGGTATGTACCGGGTAACGGTAGAAGACTGGGTTAAGGGGAAAATTAATGGTGGTGGCCCCGAAATGATGATGAAAAATATGCACGGAAATATTTATATCCGTAAGGCGAAATAAATAGCTATAAATCCCAACGCCCGATCGTCACCGATTCCATTACGTTAAGCAATGGAATCGGTGACGATCGGGCGTTGGCTATGGGCACAAAAAAAGAAAGTCGCCACGCAAGCAGGTGGGACTTTCTGGTTAAAACCTATGATGGTACACTCTAATTAATTGGGAGCCTGTCAGTCCTTACTGTTGTCCAGACAGAAAATAAGTAGCTTCAACTTCTATAATGAATAATTTACAGACTAAACGATAAATAGTCTGGTAATTGATCTAGAGATAAATAGCTCTATCAACTCTAAATGATGAACCATTACTGTATAATACTACAAAGGAATAGTATTTTTTTAAGAGATAGTTTCATTAAATTAGCTACTTTTACCATTAAATTAACAATTGACGCTGGTAGTGTATCATCAGGTGGTTAATTCATAGGTATGAGGCCGCAATTATTAAAAGTCCCCTTGTCATCCGAATGCTCGTTTAGTATTCGGCAGGATGTGGTGCCGTATTTCTATAATCGTTGGCATTATCATCCTGAAATTGAACTGGTGCATCTTGAAAAGGGGAGAGGCACACAGTTTGTAGGCGATAATATTCAAAACTTTCAGGAAGGAGATGTATTGTTGATCGGGTCAAACCTGCCTCACTACTGGCGGTGCGACCCCGTTTATTTTGACAATCAGGTGGGCTTGGTTGCTCAGGCGACCGTTGTGCATTTTCGCGATAATTTTTGGGGTGATACTTTTCTCCAATTACCTGAAAATCGGTTGATTGCTCAGTTTTTGGAAAAGTCAAGACAAGGAATTCGGTTGCATGGGCAGACGAAGGAGGAAACGAAACGATTGCTGGCTCGAATGCTTGCTGAGAAATGTCCCACCCAGATCGGCACCACCCGAATTATTTCACTGATTCAGGTGCTGTCAATGCTGGCGCAATCAACTGAAATAGAATTGCTTTCTACAGTCGATTATCCGAATCATTTCGACGATGCCGATACCGATCGGATCAATCAAATCTATGCCTATTCGATTGCTCATTTTCGGCGGAAGATTTCACTGGATGAAATTGCCAAAGTTGCCAACATGAGCCCAAATTCATTTTGCCGTTATTTCAAATCCCGCAGTCGCAAATCATACTCGCATTTTTTGCTGGAACTGCGGGTGCAACATGCCTGCAAACTACTTATTGAAGGCCGGCTAAGCATTGCCCAGGTTTGTTACGAAAGCGGCTTCAATCAGTTTTCGGGCTTCAATAAATATTTCAAGCTAATAACGGGTAAAAGCCCGATGCACTATCAAAAGGCATTTGGTGAAGCAGGCTGATGATTACCACAAAGTCCACAAAATACCACATGATAACGCCATAAAGAAGTGCCCGATCAACCGATTGTGGCCAATTGCCGACTCTTTTTACTGCTGGTTTTCCGTTGCTTTTATCGCCTAAACTTTAGAAGGTTCTGTAAGAAAATGAAAAAACTCGTCCTCCTGATTCTATTGATGTCCGAGTTGAATGGGCTGGCACAGACCAATGTTTGGAAACCGCAAACCTGGCCTGTATTAAAACGCTACGATCAGCAACATCTCACTCGGATTGCATTGCCATTAGGTGGTATAGGTACTGGTACTGTATCGCTCGGTGGGCGCGGGCAATTGCAGGATTGGGAAATTATGAACCGGCCAGCAAAGGGCTATAGTACTGTTCTGACGGGCAATACCGCTCCATTCTTTGCGATTCATCTGCTGGAGGAAAAGAAAACCAGAGCGCTGCTGGGGCCGCTCGAAGCCCACGAGTACCAACACATGGAAGGGCGTCCAGTTGATCATCATGGCTTGCCACGTTTTGCGAAAGCCAGTTTTGAGACGGCTTATCCCTTTGGCCAGGTTAGTCTAAGCGATCCTGCTATGCCCGTTTCCGTGCAGATCAAGGGTTTCAACCCACTCATTCCGGCCGATGCGAATGCCAGTGGTTTACCCATTGCGGTGCTAACGTATCAAGTGACAAATACTGGCAATCAGCCTTTAACGGTATCCGTATGTGGTTCCATGCACAATTTTATTGGGCGCGATGGCAGCAAAACCAATAAGTCATGGAAAGGTGAATTGGAACCACAGGGCGCTCAAAAAAATCGGAACCAGTTTCGGCAGGGAAATGGCTTTCAGGGAATCTATCTGTACTCCGATGGTGTCGATAAGGCAGACCCTGCTTGGGGAACAGTTGCCCTAACAACGGCAGAGCCTCGGGGTGTCAGCTATCGCACGTCATCGGTATCGAACGCCTGGGAAAATGCACTACTCGATTTCTGGGATGACTTTAGCGATGATGGCAGGCTAACCGAAAAGACTGCTTCGGCGGATGAAGACCCGATGGCTTCGCTGGCGGTGCAAAAGAAAATAGAGCCAAACAAAACAGAAACATTTACCTTTTTTCTGACCTGGCATTTCCCCAATCGGTTTGCCTGGTCACGCGAGCGGGTAGGGAATTTTTATACGACCCAATACGCCGATGCCTGGGCAGTTGCTGACAAGACCATACAATTCATTCCAGCACTTGAGCAGAAAACAATAGCATTCGTTCAGGCACTCCTGCAAAGCGATTACCCGGCAGAGGTGAAGGAGGCTGCTCTGTTCAATTTAAGTACGCTTCGATCTCAAACCGTATTTCGTACTGACGATGGCCGACTATTTGGGTGGGAAGGCGTTATGGATGACATTGGTTCCTGTCATGGGTCGTGTACGCACGTCTGGAACTACGAGCAGGCTACGGCCTTTTTGTTCGGTGATCTGGCCAGAACCATGCGTGATGTCGAGTTTAATTATGCCCTCGACACAACCGGTTTGATGAGTTTTCGGGTAGGGTTGCCATTGAAACCCGGTTTTGGTGGCGGAGTTGCGGCCGCCGATGGGCAAATGGGGACAATAATGAAGTTCTACCGTGACTGGCAGCTATCGGGTGATATGAATTTTCTGACCAGAAACTGGCCAAATGTAAAACGGACGCTGGCCTTTGCCTGGGTGCCGGGAGGTTGGGATGCCGACAAGGACGGTGTTATGGAAGGAGCGCAGCACAACACGATGGATGTGGAGTATTTTGGACCAAATCCACAGATGCAGTTCTGGTATCTTGGTGCACTGAAGGCCGCTTCAAAGATGGCCGAAGCCATGAAGGACATTGCTTTTGCCAAAACCTGCGATCAGATTTTCAGAATCGGAAGCGCCTGGACCGATGCGAACCTGTTTAACGGCGACTATTACGAACAGCAGGTAATTCCTCCGGCGGGTCAGTTAATCGCCAAAGGCACTTTTTCCGGATTTAATAAAATACAACAGGAAGATCCGGCGTATCAGTTGGCCAAGGGCTGTCTGGTCGATCAATTGGTTGGCCAGTTTATGGCTCACGTCTGTGATTTAGGCTATCTGGTGAAGCCAGAACACGTGCAGGCCACCCTGCAATCGATTCTGAAGTATAATTACCGGTCATCCATGACCGACCACTTCAATAATATGCGTTCATACGCTCTGGGCGATGAAGCTGCTCTATTGATGGCCAGCTGGCCCAAAGGACGCCCAAAAGTACCATTTCCGTATTTTGCCGAGGTTATGACTGGCTTTGAATACACGGCTGCTATTGGCATGCTTTATGAAAACCAGACCGAATCGGGTTTGCGCTGCATTCGTAACATTCGGAATCGGTTTGACGGGAGCAAACGGAATCCGTTCGACGAAGCCGAATGTGGTCATCATTATGCACGAGCCATGGTGAGCTGGGCGTCAACGCTGGCGTTGAGCGGCTTTCATTATTCGGGGATAAGCCAGATGATGAGCTTCACTGATCAGGAAGGCACTTATTTCTGGTCGAATGGATACGCCTGGGGTACGTGCGCCAAGAAAAAAGCAGGAAATCAAGTGCAGGTAACGCTCCATGTGATGCACGGAGCGTTACCGTTGAAAATGCTACAGGTCGGCAAAAAATCTGTCAATGCCAGGTCTTTGAAAGAAGGCGAATTATTTACTGCAACGGTCAACTAGTTCACTCAATCCCTAATTATTCTGCTTCTGGATGACTGGAATTAGTTTCTGCAACTCCTTGAAGCGGGCTTCGTCGGGTGCCGGATCCGCAATGGGAAGCTTTTTTAATTCATCGATCAAAATGCTGCCGACGATCAGGCGCATGTTCTTTTTGTCGTCGGCAGGAATGACGTACCAGGGCGAATTATCGGTGGCTGTTTCATTGATGCACGTTTCGTATGCATCCTGATAATCGTCCCAGAAATCCCTTTCCTTAACATCGCCCTCTTCAAATTTCCAGTTTTTTTCTGGATCCTGAATCCGGGCGATGAGTCGATCTGCCTGTTCTTTTTTGGAAATATGCAGGTAAAATTTAACGGTCGGAAAACCATTTCGATACAAGTACTTTTCCATATCGCGAATGGCCTCAAATCGTTGCTTGAACAATTTGTCTATGTCAGCAGTGGCTTTTTCAGGTAGACGCTGACTTTGGGTTAAAATTTCCGGATGAACCTTCGTTACCAGCACTTCTTCGTAATACGAGCGATTAAAAATTCCGATTGTACCTCGCTCAGGAAGATCACGCCAGCTGCGCCATAGAAAATCATGGTCTAGTTCCTGATCGGTTGGGCGTTTGAACGACGATATATGCACACCTACTGGGTTCGTGCCCGTAAAAACGTGCTGAATGGTGCCATCTTTACCGGCAGCGTCAAGCGCCTGAAAGACAACAATTAGCCCATAATGATTATGAATGTACATACGCTCCTGCCATTTATCAATTTCTTCGGCCTGCTGGCGGAGCAACGCCTGATAATGAACGTCATCTTCGTAAAGATCATCAACTTTAGTTGGGGCTTTTTTAATCTTGAACGGTTTGTCGCCGTCGTAGCGGAAGCGGTCGGTATCTAAATCTTTCACAGGATATGGGCGCAAACTTTACGCGAGTCAGTTACGTTACTAATACAGCTAACAACCAGAATTTCATGTAATGGTTGTCAGCTATTTCTACAACTGGTGTTGCCTGGCCAAATATACCTGCGAGAGCAGCTATACGCAAAGCCAACAGCCTTGATTAAGCACCCTACGTATGACAACAAATCAATCAAAGAACCTCGAAAAAGCTACATTTGGTACGGGCTGTTTCTGGTGTACAGAAGCGATGTATAATTCGCTGGATGGCGTTATTTCTGCCATTTCGGGGTATGAAGGCGGTCCCAAACCTAATCCGACCTATAAAGAAGTCTGCACCGGAACAACTGGTCACGCTGAATGCGTTGAGGTTACGTTCGATCCATCGAAAATCACCTATCAGGAGTTGCTGGAAGCGTTCTTCCGCAGTCATGATCCAACCACACTGAACCGTCAGGGCGCCGATGTTGGAACGCAGTATCGCTCGGTAATTTTCTACCATAACGATGTGCAGAAACAATTGGCCGAAACGGCTAAAGCCGAGTTGAACAAAGCCGAGGCTTACGCTAATCCGATCGTAACGGAAATTAGCCCAGCCAGCACGTTTTATGAAGCTGAAGCGTATCATCAAAACTACTTCGTCAAAAACCCGGATCAGGGTTATTGTGCGTTTGTGATCGCTCCTAAACTCGATAAGTTCAAAAAAGTGTTTAAGGAGAAATTGAAAGCACAAAATACACTCGTATAAACGAATAGTAAACTTTAAAACGTCCATAGAGATGATCTGTGGACGTTTTTTCTTTTGTTCACCAAAATAGATCACTGATTCATTTTGTTCTAATTTTTGCCCCCGATCCGATCTACATCCTCCGATGTACAGATTAGGCAACCTACAGGAACGGAAGCCCTCTGCAGGATAGGCACCAGTACCAGTAGTAGTGATTATTAAATTGTGCTTATCTGGACTTCTATCCATTTATTCGGCATAATTGAGTACTTTCAAATCGATGCAATGCTCAAATTACGCCGGATGTCGGCTTGTTCTTTCGGACTCATGGTAATGACAAGTTAAAGAATCGAATCGATTACATGTCAACCGAAGTCCTGATTTCCACAAGGTATTGGTTGAACAGAAACGATTCCACAGAGTGGCTTTTCCAGAGTTGTTCTATTGGTCACTCATCGGGATCATTGGCTCCAAAATAGTATAAGAGAGTAGCTCATCAGTCTAAGCTTACAGCCACACGATGATCATTAATAGCATCCAGGCAGCAAGTGTCATCACGTTCGTCTATAATTGGCGGATGAAACCCAAACCAGATAGGGCTTACCGACCTCGAGTAATGTCTTTATTGAGATTAGATTGTAAGAATTGACAGGATACTACACTTTATTGGCTAGCGATGAAACACCTTCTCTATATCTTCCTGTTGCTTCCCATACGGAGCCTGGGCCAGCCCAAATACATCTCTCTGGTTCGTTTCGATACCTTGATTTGTCAATACACCATCTCTATTCAGATCTCCCTCACATTCTTCCTATCCGTGATGGTAGGAACGATAGGGAGACTTCTTTACCAATAAGTTCCTTAGCTACTAAGGAGATATGGATTTATGCATTGACTTATTAAATCGCGCCAGTTCAGTACTGGCTGCTGGAGCCGCAACCCTATTACATAATAATTAAAAAAAGTGACTCCGTGCTTTTCAAGTACTCTAAATAGGTGAAATAAGGCCTTCATTCATGAAATGGATGGCTAAAACTGGCAGGGACAAGAGTAGCCAGTTGCAACGAATCACCTATCGAGTTACACTATGAAAAGTTGGTATACGCCAATAAACGGAGTCCGAAACGAATACGGCACCCGTCAGATTGGCATCAGGCAGGACTTCATCGGCAAACAGCTCTTTTCGATCAAGATATTTGAGCAAATCCCCGGCCGTGAGCTCGATTCAAAAGAAGGCTATAACAAAGTGCTTATCAAGGCTGTTCTTATGCCCTTTACTTATGTGTTGATGCTCTCCGAAGAGTTTCAACGGCAGACACCTGCTGAATTGATCTGGACATATGTGGCCCAGAAAGTGGTTCACGAAATACGATACGCAGGGTTAGGTGAGCACTTGATCTCTAGTTCATAGAAAATCCAATACCTTACTATGGTCCCCCACAACAGGCACATTAGAGATCCTGCACTCATCAAAAATTATGCAGAGTCAGTCAAGGCGGTAATAAATCGAATAATTGGCCAGGCGATACCAGTAGCTTTATAGAGCAGTAGTCCGTAACGGGTTTCGTGTAATTCGCCCCTCCTGATGTATCATTTCCCCTCATTTACGCTTCTTGAGAAGATACCAGACAGCAATTACTGTCAGCACTAGCCCGGCAAGAGGTATTAGAAAACTGCCTTTATAAATTACCCCGTAATAATCTCCAGGAAGCGGTTCCTCGTCTATTGTTACATTCATAGATTAGACATTTAGGCTGGTAAACACCTCTAGTTATCCATTCCGCCGATCACATGCAATCCACTTTACTTTCCGGTTACGGGTATAAAGACGTCCGGTTACCAATGTAATGCACCGATTGACTATTCGTTAATAATTTCCTATTCTTACCAACCGCATACAAGTACCATCGGAATGAACGTGACTGATTACGTAACCTACCCGTTCCTTACTTACTTAGATCCCCAATTAATCGATCTGCCTGCCGATTTCTTTCAGTATACTCAGATTGGGTTAGATGAACGAAGTACGTTTGTACACATTGCCATTGAATGCTCATCCGAAGGCTGGCAGTGGTACCAACAGGTAACGAAAGAATATAATAGGGTGTAATAAATTTTTATGGGCTCAACGTTGAGCCGATTGGTTACTTACAGGTTCGCCCAGCCATTGCCTCCTAAGTGCAGAAAAGGTCAACGTATGCGGGAAACGTTCGGTGCAGAGAGCATTAACTCCCGATGGGTATGTACCTCTTGGTAAGTAATTGTTAGAGCGGCTATACCCTGTAGCTGGGCACGGTCCTTTTCTGGGTCTAAATGGCTTAAAAAGCTGGGTTAGACGTGAACGCCCGGTTTCGATGAGATCGGGCGTTCATATATCCGTTCGTTTTTTAGTCGATGCATGCTGTGTTTCATTGTGCAGGTCACTAGTCGGACTCGTTTTGTTTAGGCATTAGCTCTTTCGCGACATTCATCCTTATTCAGGGAGCCATCCAGAAATCAACCATCTAGCCGAGATTCACTGTTTTATTTACATTTATAGTTGGTTTGATCTACGCATTTTTTAACGACTATGAGCTTGGGGCCTGGAGTTACTGGTCAATTCATTAACCCGTATGTCGAACCCTTAGACCTTTGACCCAAAAACTGGTTACAATAATACAGTATGAAACAATATCGATTTATAGTGCCGATTGGCCTTAGCCTTCTTCTGATGTTGAGTAGCGGCTGGCTGCATCCAAATGTCGTTGATGAAAAAGAACCTCGCAAGATGATGTACGGCGATCGCTCCCGACTGGGCCGACCGTATGCCAAAGATCCGCACGTGGTAAAATTCAAAGGCCGTTATCTGATGTATTTTTCGGTACCGGCCTATACTGATTCGAACGGGGTAAAACAGGGTTGGGGCATTGGCATTGCGGAAAGCCGGAATCTGATCGACTGGCAAAAAATTGCGGAAATTCCGCCCGTTGCCGACTATGAAAGAGCGGGCATCTGCGCGCCCGGTGCTTTGCTGAAGGATGGACAAGTCCACCTGTTTTACCAGACATACGGGGGAGGGCCTAAAGATGCCATCTGCCATGCATGGTCGGAAGATGGCATCCACTTCAAGCGCAATGAAACAAACCCAATTTTCCGCCCGACGGGTTTGTGGAACTGCGGTCGGGCGATTGATGCCGAAGTGTATCGGTTTAAAAACCAGTATTTTCTCTACTTTGCTACCCGTGATCCGGCGTATAAAACCCAGATTCTGGGCGTAGCTGCAACCCCGTTGACAACCTCCTTTAATCGGAACGAATGGAAACAACTCTCCATCGACGGCCCGATTCTAAAGCCGGAACTCGCCTGGGAAGGCGAGTGTATTGAAGGCGCTTCGGTGATCGAGCGCCAGGGAGAGCTAGTGATGTTTTATGCGGGTGCCTACAATAACTGGCCGCAGCAGATCGGCATCGCACACAGTAAGGACGGCCTGCACTGGGAGCGAATGCAGACAGAACCTTTTCTGAAAAATGGTATGCCGGGCAGTTGGAATGCCAGTGAATCGGGTCACCCGCACATTTTTGAAGACCATAACCGACAAACCTATTTATTTTATCAGGGCAATAATGATAAAGGCCGCACCTGGCTATTATCCAATGAAAAACTGACCTGGCAGGGAGCCCTCCCGCTCCTACAGTAGATTAACGTGAATGGTGGTTATAGATGTTGTTACGACAATTGGACTTGGTTTCGGTGCTTTTGGCGGGGCGGCCATTGCGGTCTCTTTCATCGCAATGGCCTGGTTGGTCAGGGAACGTCAATCACAGCATGGAATGTGCGCTCATCAATCAGTAAAATAGACTTAGCCTAACCTGTAAAATTAACTTCATTTTTGTCAAAATTTATGAATCGAATCTTTACCGGTATTCTCAGTTGGTTGCTCTTGTCTGTCTTTAGTAGCCAAATGCAGGCACAAACGTCTCCAGCTTTACAACCGCAATGCGGTACGGAGGACCTCACTCCACAACAGATACGCGCACTGGTGCAACAGGGTAACTTGGCCCTGGAACGCAAACGAGCCTCGGGAGCGGCCTTCACTGCCATCACTTATATGCCCATTCGACCTCACATCCTTCGCCAAAGTGATGGCTCTGGCGGCTTTTCACTGGCCAATTTAAATCAGGCCATGGCGATTACCAATAGTTACTACCTCTCAAATGGCTATGGTATTCAATTCTACTTCGCCGGTACCACACCTGATTACATCGACAATGATGCGTTGTTCAGCAGCTTCCCATATCCTGAAGGGTCAGCGGTAGACGGTCGGGACGCGACCAATGCGATGAACCAATATTATGTAAATCGGTTTTCAACCTCAACTGTAGGCGGATTCGCTTATTATCCCGCCAATGCCACCTACTCAACCCGTTCATTTATCATGACCGGCGTGGTCGGGCCAATTGAGGATGTGGGCAATCGGGTGATGCCGCATGAATTAGGCCATAACTTTAACCTCTACCATACGTTTGGCAATAATAATGGAAATGCAACTACAACTGAGCTAGTCACGCGAGGAGCCGGAGCCAACTGCGCGACCGATGGTGATTTAATCTGTGATACCCCCGCCGATCCCTACAATAAGGTAGGCGCTTACCTGACTACTGGAACGGGTTGTCCTCAATACGATCCAAACAGCACCGCCCGCGATGCTAACGGAGAACCCTACTCGCCCTCGATCACCAATATCATGTCGTACTATTATCCCTGTACGCATGACTTTACTCCCGGTCAGTATGATCGGATGCAGGCAGGCTTAGCCCTCCGCCAGACCCATACCGCTTACTCGCTCGATGCCCCACCCACCGATGTCCCGGCGCCCAGTAACTTACGCATCAGCCTGAATGGCTCTTTAGTGACCTTGACCTGGCAGGACAATGCGACGAATGAAATGGGCTATTTCATCGAACGCTCTCCATCGCCTACTACGGGATTTATTCCCATTTGGGGTGTAGAGCCGAATGCCACAACCTTCACCGATACGCGCGCTACAGCACCAAACCACTATTATTATCGGGTACGTCCCTCGAATACAACGACGGGCAGTCTTAGTTCACTAATTGATGTCACCCTGTCAGGGTTAACCACATCTATCACTGGAACTACCGCCCTCTTAAACTGGCCTGCCGCCGGTGCGGGTGCTACTTATGAAGTACAGTGGCGGGTTGTGGATAGCCCGACCTGGAATACAATCCCCAATCTGATAGAAAACAGGGTGAGTATTTACGGATTAGCCCCCAACACCACCTATGAATGGCGGGTCAGAACGACGGGTAGTGATAACTATGAGGGGCCTATTAGTTTCAGCATACCCTGTCAGGTACCCGCCTATCCATATTCGTACCCGGCCCGTGCATCGGCCAATCTCAGTTGGAGCACGTCAGTTCCCGGCCAGACCTATAGCCTGCGCTGGCGTGCGGTAGGCGATCCAAACTGGACTGTCGTCCCTAATTTGGGATCGACTACAGGATACTATTCGTTAACGGGCTTACAGCCTTCAACCGCCTACGAATGGCAGGTGCAGGGCGTCTGTTCACCAACGGTGAGTTCTGACTTTACGACACTCCAGACCTTTTCAACCTTATCCTGTCTGGCACCTTCCTCCTTACAGGTATCCAATGTATTGTCTTCCTCAGCATACCTATACTGGTCACTCAACTATTACGAAACAGGTCGTACGACTGAGCTTAGGTATCGAGCGGTGGGAACAACCGACTGGACAGTGGTCAGTAGCTTAACCACGACGGCTTATTCTGTGAGTGGATTGACCAATAACACCCTATACGAATGGCAGGCGAAGAGTTTTTGTCTCGGTGGGCAACAGTCTGATTTTTCGGCATCCAATTACTTTACCACTGTATGTGCTATCCCTCAAGGTCTCAACAACAATACAACGGCTACAGCTACCCGCTTATCCTGGTACATCAATGGGAGTGCCGAGCCAGGCAATACCTACGAGCTCCAGTATCGAGCCGTGGGTAGCGGGGTATGGAGCACGATCAGTAATCTGGGTGTTACCAATTATAGCTTAACGGGTCTTCCCACCAATGTGACTTACGAGTGGCGGGTCCGCCAGGCGTGTTCAGCGAATGCTCAATCGGAGTACTCGGCAATGGCTAGCTTCACCACCCGGTGTAATCCTGTCACGACGAGTAATGCCTATGTCTCCTATGTTACCTCATCATCGGCCCAGTTCTTCTGGTATGTAAGTAATGAAGCTGGTACCACCTACGAAATCAGGTATCGTCCTCTGGGTTCTTCCAATTGGACAACCACCGTCAGCAACCTGACGGCCACCACGACAGGCGGTAGTTTTGATGCAACTGGTTTACCCAACAATACCACCTTTGAGTGGCAAATCAGAACGACCTGCTCGCCTTCGGTTAGCTCGGACTTCACGAGTGGGCCTTACTTTACGACCCAATGCCGAACGCCGGTAGGACTCAGCCTTTATTCCGCCACCGTTACAGGCGCATCGCTGAGCTGGAACCCCATGGGAATTGGGGTTACCTATGATCTGCGATACCGGCGGACAGGTACCACCGACTGGACAGAGATGAACAATCTGTCTACGAACTATAGTGCACTCAGTAGCCTCTTAAGTGGTACTGGTTATGAGTGGCAGGTGCGGACAAAATGCCCGGATGGGCAATATTCGGGCTACTCGGCGATCGCTAGTTTTGTGACGTATCCATGTGGTATCCCAGGTTCGGGTACGTACGATATAACCGAAAATTCAGCGACACTGGGCTGGTATTTTTTTAATGGGGCCAGTGATACACGCGCCGAAATCCGCTGGCGTTCCGTAGGAGCTACAGACTGGACGACAGTTAGTAGTCTTACCATTAGTACCAATAATCTGAGTACCTATAGCTTAACGAATTTAGCTAGCTCGACTCAATACGAATGGCAAGTGAGAGCACTGTGCTCGCCGACTGAAAGTTCCGCCTTTTCAAGTTCAATAGCCTTTCAGACCAAAGCAGCCTGTGAACAGATGTATACCGTTAAAAGCGGTTACTGGAACGATTTGAGCGTTTGGTCCTGTGGCCGTGCGCCAATGGCTACGGATAGCGTGCATCTGAAGCATGCGGTTATCATTCCTCAAAGTTATCTGGCCGCGGTTCGCCGTATTATTTACGACGTTTCGGTTCCTGTAACATGGATGAGTGGGGCTCGTTTACTACTAAATCAGTAAGGGTTAGAGTCAGGTAAGTCATTATCGTAAGAAGACGTAAGGTAGACCACTAGATAATTCGGTTCGAACACTTAACGTGGCTGATAGCCGAGGTCCGGCTACACAGGCAAATACACGCTGAAGGTTGCTCCCTGGCCTGGTTGACTACTGGCTGTGATGGCTCCGCCATGATTCGTAACCACCTTCTCGCAAATAGCCAGACCGATACCTGATCCGGCAAACTGACTCCTTCCATGTAGTCGTTGAAAGACCTGAAAGATGCGATCCAGATACTTTTCATCAAAGCCTACACCGTTGTCGATCACTAACTTACCGGCCTCGCTAAAATAGGCGTGTCCCTGAAAGCGTACCCAGCGCAGTTGGCCATCATCGGCTCCCAGGGTGCGAAAGGTCTGATCATAGACTCCATCTGACTCGGGGTTCATCGCCCAGTTTAAAGCTTTATTAACCTGGTCAACATCCTCGGGATGGATATGCTGAACGGCCTCTTGATAAGTCACTATAAGATCTTTGCCCAGACCAAACAGCTCGCGGCAGCGATCATCCCAGTGGACGTGGTTGGTTTGGGAGTCCACTTCCCAAACCCCTAGCCCGGCCGCTTGTAGAGCGGAATGTGCATCCAGACGCTCACCGGGCGTCTTCTTGTCAAAAGGCTTGTCGGAGCCAGTCATGCTTACGAGTAAATATATCGATAAGAAAGAACGCAGGGGTAACATACAAAAAAGACTAAATAGGTAGGAAAAATGTTCTTGTCGGGTAGATTGTGATCTCCGTACCACATAGTATTCAGCGGTTACTGAATGAGTCGAACAAGGCCGGTTCATCGAAGCAATGCCAGCCAACGGAGAATGGATGATCAATACCATAGGTTCTATATTAAGTATATATACTACTTTTTTAATAAACAATAAGATAAAAACTACAGTTTAATTTCCTGGTACTGACAGTTTTAAGAGACTTTATCCGAAAATTTTATGAAAATTATTTACAACTGGATTGACCATCGCGTCAATCGGAGCAAGCTGCATGCTACTTATTCTAAAAGCGCAGGGTTACTTGCCGTTTTTCTAGTTCTATTTTTTGTTGAAAGGCTACAAGCTCAAACCTTTCCGACCGGCTTTAGCCAGGTGCAGGTAGTCAATGGTATTAGAAACCCGACCGCTATGGTGTTTGCTCCAGACGGTCGGGTGTTCGTTACCCAGCAAGGAGGTGCCTTACGTGTCATTAAAAACGGAAGCTTATTGACTGCTCCTCTTGTGAAATTGACCGTTGACTCGACCGGTGAACGGGGTCTTATCGGTGTTGTATTGGATCCTGCCTTTTCAACAAATCAATACATCTATCTCTATTATACCGTTCCAGGCACTCCTGCTCATAACCGTATCAGTCGATTTACCGCAACTGGTGATGTCGTTGTGTCGGGCAGTGAGACGGTGATTTTGGATATAGACCCCTTAAGTGGAGCCACCAATCACAATGGTGGTGCCATGGGTTTCGGAAAAGACGGTAAGCTCTACGTCGGCATAGGAGAAAATGCGTTTCGGGATAACGCACAAAACCTGGATACTCATCTCGGTAAGATTCTTCGTATTAATCCCGATGGGAGCCCACCTGCCGATAATCCGTTTCCCACTGGAACTAATCAGCGTAAACTAGTGTGGGCCTATGGTTTACGTAACCCTTATACGATTGCCATTCAGCCTGGAACGGGGAGGGTCTTCGTTAATGACGTTGGGGAAGGGTCATGGGAGGAAATTAACGAAGCCACTGCTGGAGGGCTGAATTTTGGCTGGCCGGACGCCGAAGGAACAAGTACCAATTCAGCCTTTACCAATCCTGTTTATGCTTATCCGCATGGGACGGGTGACGGTAAAGGATGCGCTATTACGGGCGGCACCTTTTTCAGTCCAGTCAGTACGAACTATCCCTCCAATTTAATTGGTCGCTACTTTTATCAGGACCTCTGTAATAACTGGATAAACAACATTGACCTATCTGTTACCCCTGCCGGACGATCTGCCTTTGCCACCAGTTTACCCGGCAATTCACTGAGTATGTTAACGGGTCCTGATGGTAATCTTTATTATCTGAGCCGGAATACCGGTGCACTCAATAAAATAATATATACACCCTCAACCCCTGACTTAACGCCTAATTTACTTTTGCCACAAGCTAACTTCCCTGCCGGGAGCAGTGTCGCTAACTTTGTGGTAGGGATTTATGAAGGAAATGGATTTCCAACCTCGAGTGGCAACGTAGTGATCACCCTTACAGCTCCTATTGGTTATTCACTCGCTTTTAACCCTTCCATTACCAGTATCACTATCTCGGGCGGTACGGGAAGTCCAACAACAGTGACGAATACGAGCTGGACCGTGACCAGTTCACAAAACAATCAGATTTCATTAGTGATGAAATCTGGCCAGTTCATCGGAGCCGGTGGCAATGTAAATATTGGTTTTAGCCTCACTCGAACCAGTGCTAACTCAAATAGTGCGGCTAACCTTACTGTTAGTGTCGCTGATGATGCTACCAATGCCTATGATAGCAATATAACGAATAATATTTATGCTCGTATCATTACGGCACTTTAAAACTAAAGCCAGTACTTAGTAGGAGAGATCAAGTAGGAGCCTCTTGGCATTGGTAATGGCTTTGCCGGCTTTACTAGTAATGGCTCTTCTTGCAAACGGTGTACCACGCCTCAGCCGAAAAATGGACAGATGCGCCCACAAAGGAAGCTTTTAGTCCCTTTGTGGGCACTGAAAATAGGACGGAAATTTAGCTACGACCATTAGTTTTATTTCTTGCAAATCCCCCTCAGGCATATACCTGGGTAACCTTCATCGTATAAAATATACGCTCAAAAAAGGGGGGAGGGGTATAATAACGGACAGAATAAATGTAAAGGTTAGATAACTCTATTTTGTCGGGTCGGTCAGGGCATTTGTTCAATTCGCCTGATTGCCAGTGTTGCCGATATTGGCCACGGTCGAAGCGATTGGAAATTATAATGAGGCAACCCTCATCTATAAGTATGGGCTATCAAATATGCCCTAACCGTAAAGATCAATTCTGATTACCAGTTAGGTTTAATTTGCTGTTGAGACTAAACAGAAGCCGGCCGGCAGCTCCATAATTAATCCGAAGAACCTGCCCCGTGTAATCATACAGGTAGTTCATGGATAAACAGATGGTGTAGAGGTGTTGCGGTGATCGGCAGAAAAGTAAGCTATGACTAAGCTAATTTTAACCCCTTGAAAATAGCTTAGCCAACTAATATTCCAGGGTCGAAAGCTATCAATATGGAGACATTTTCAGATACACCAGACTTTTATGTAAGCTGTAGTGCAAGCTGACGGAGAAGTTGGCCTACATCCCGCAGCAACTGATTGACGAAATGGCCAACGTATGTCGGCTACGTTCGTTGCTGGCTGCTTGAACCCCCGATGGGTATAAACCTTCTGGTAAGTTTTTGTTAGAGCGTCTGTCTCAGAGTTGAGTATGATCCTTTCTGGGCGTAAACAACCTTAAAACGTGGATAAAGGTGAATGCCTGGTTTCGATGAGATCGGGCGTTTTTATAATTCCGCAAGAAATAACATCTGTAATTTTCCGAATGAACGTATAGGTATATTTCCTAAGTATTTAGGAAAATTAATATGTACGACATCTAATAAGAAATTATTTACGTATATACCCCTGATTTTGTGTCTGATATACGGAAATCATGCCTTTTTATTCACCATTCAACCCCTTCTCTTTAACGTATGTATCCAACCTCACTTCTTGCTCCTGCTGGCAGGGTACTTTCCTAAGCCAACAATTTCCAGGATTGGCCGCTTTGGCGCTTCAGGTCTACATTCCATTAATTCCTGTTCTCTTTAACTCAATCTATTTTACTTTATGGCCTCTTTTCTACCGTTTGTTTATCGTCAGCGGCTGATGACCGATTGCCGGACACAAGTGTTCTGGCTGGCTTGTTTACTAGGGGGTGGGTTCTTAATAACTCCCTCCAGGCTTGTTGCCCAATGCTTTCTACCCGCTACCAATTATGGAGTAGGCAGCCAACCCCGATCGGTGACGGTGAGAGATGTCAACGCCGATGGTTTTCTTGATCTCATTTCAGCTAATAATTCTAGTAACAATGTTTCCGTGCTGTTGGGGAAAGTAGATGGAGGGTTTGCGTCAGCGATTAACTACCCGGTAGGGAATAATCCGCGATCAGTAGTGGCCGGGGATGTGAATGGAGATGGACGACCCGATCTCATTACGGCCAATACTACCGGTAACAATGTATCGGTGCTGCTGGGAAATGGAGCCGGAAGCTTTGCGGCTGCCGTCAATTTCCCAGTGGGGACTGCACCTTCTTCAGTAGCGATGAGTGATATCAACGCCGATGGTCATCCAGATCTCATCACGGCCAATACTACCAGTAACACGGTGTCGGTACTGCTGGGAGATGGAGCCGGAAGCTTTGCGGTTCCTGTGAACTATCCAGTAGGGGATTCTCCATTTTCGGTCTGTGTGGGGGATGTCTATGGAGATGGTAAAATCAGTATAGTCACGGCGAATGGTTTTAGTGACAACGTATCGATACTCCCTGGACAGGGGGATGGAAGCTTCCGTCCGGCAGTAAACTGGGCCGTTGGGAGCGGGCCTACCGGCGTAGTATTGAGTAATATCAACGGCGATTTCAATCCCGATATCATCACCGCCAATTCAATTGATAATTCCGTAACGGTACTGCGTGGGCAACTTGGAGGAGTCTTTGTGAGAACCAACTACCCCGTTGGGAATGTGCCTTTTAGTGTGACGGTGAGTGATGTCAACGCCGATGGTTTTCTTGATCTCATTTCAGCTAATAATTTTAGTGACAATGTATCGGTGCTGCTGGGAAATGGAGCCGGAAGCTTTGCGGCTGCTAGCAATTACGCTGTAGATAATCAACCTAATTTTGTTGTGGTCAGTGATCTTAACGCTGACGGTCGTCCCGATATCATTACCGCCAATGGGGGCAGTAACAATATCTCGGTGCTATATGGCAGTACGCCGGTAGTCATCACCCAGCAGCCTGCCAGCAGTGCCACCGTAGCGACCGGATCCAATTTGCGGGTACCGGTGGGCATCAGTGGAACCCCTACCAGCCTGCAATGGTATAACCAGACCGGCATTGTCAGCGGGCAGACCTCAGCCACCCTCACGCTCAATAGTGTTAACATTAGCCAGAGTGGCAGCTACTCACTCGTCGCTACCAGTGGCTGCAACTCGCTGACCACCAATGCCTTTGCCCTGACCGTAGTTAACCCACCTTCGGCCCCGACGGTCATCACACCAGCCAATGGTGGGGTTTTCGCCGACAACACGCCCGAGTGCAGCGGAACGGCTCCAGCCAACACTACAATCTTGGTTTATATCGATAACGTCCTGAGCGGCACGACTACCGCTGGCCAGACCGGTAACTGGACCTATTCGCCGACTACGCCCCTGACCGAGGTGGTGCATACGGTTCATGCCATCGCCCAGCTCAATGGCCTCAATAGCGTCTTAAGCAACACTAACTCCTTCCGAATTGACACCACCCCTCCCGAAACCTCCTTTTCGACGACTCCTCCCCTGATTACCAATAGCACCTCGGCCGTGTTCAGATTCTCCAACTCGGAAGGCGGCTCTACTTTCCAGTTTAGTCTGGATGGGAGTGAATATGAACAGATATCCTTTAGTAACCAGCCCTATTCCAGGCTGCTCGAGGGCGAACATACCTTCCGGGTCCGGGCTGTCGATGTAGCGGGTAACGTGGACCCTACGCCAGCCACCTACACCTGGACAATCGACACCACTCCACCCAGCGTTTCGATCACCTCTTCAGCGGGGCCATCGGGTAGTAGCATCACCGGACCAGTGACGTTGACCATCGCCTTCTCGGAGGCCGTTACCGATTTTGTGCTCAGTGATATCTTTGTCGATATAGCCACCCTGGCTGACCTGATAACTATGGATAATATCACCTACACGGTGACGCTCACTCCGACCAGTGCTGGTAGGATCAATGTGGGCGTACAAGAGGAACGGGCTCAGGACGCGGCCGGCAACCCCAACTTAGCTTCCTTCGTCTACGCCCTGCAATACACGCCCGGTCCCAGCCTGAGTGGCTTTGCGCCACTGAGCGGGACCCTTTGCACGGGTAGCCCCCTGACGTTCACCGCGACTGTGGGCAACCTGACAGGGGCTTATACCTACACGCTGACCAATGGGCAGGACACGCCGACGATAGGGAGCTCGTCAACCGGTGCTTTTCAGCAGACCCTGACCGCTTCTGGTTCGGGATCACAAAGCTATACATTGACGGTAAGCGCTAATGGAGTGAATGCTTCGGCCAGCACAACCGTTCAGGTGAATCCGTTGCCCCAAGCGAATCTGCAAAACAATGGACCCATCACCTGTGCTCAGACCAGCGTGACCTTAACGGCGAATGGAGGAAGCACCTACAGCTTCAGTGGCCCTTCGGGTGTGATCGCCAGTTTGGCCAACACGGCTATCGTCAACCAACAGGGCGTTTACTCGGTAACGGTAGTCGCCAGCAGTGGCTGCTCGGCGACGGCGACGACCACGGTTAGCAGTAACACGGCGCTGGCAGCGCCAAGCCTGCAAGCCTCGGCTACCTCGACGTCTAACCAGCCCATCTCGGTCACGGCCAGTGGTTGTGGGGGTACCATCAACTGGTTCCCACAAGGCGGAGCGGGGCAGGCCACGGGCAACATCTATACCTTCAGCCAGCCCGGCAACTATACCCTGACGGCTACTTGTTCAGTAGGCAGCTGCACCAGTCCCCAAGCCAGTCCGGTAAGCTTGCAGATCCTGCCAGGTGGTTTTGCCATTACCAAAGTGACGATGGTCAACTGTACGCTCATCGATGAAGCCAAGGGTGGCTATCAGGTCCAGTTTACCCCTCAGTACACAGGGCAGAACAGTAATCCCATCAGCTTCTCGGTAGTCAATGAGATGCCCACCACGACAGCCCCGGCACCCTATTCGCTCAAGCTCTACAACGACAATCCGGTCATCACCCTGGTAGCTAATCAGGCCGGTAATCCTGAAGCGCGCTTTGCCTACAACTGGCTGGCTTCCTGCCAGACGGGCAACAACCCCAGCAGCCCGCCCACCACGAGTGGTATTCCCAACCAGACCATTCTGGTAGGACAAGCCTATCAGTTGCAACTGACCAACTACTTCTCGGACCCTGATGGTCAGTCACTGACGTTCTCGGCTACGGGCTTACCTGCGGGCTTGAGTCTCACGGGTAGTCTGATCAGTGGTACACCCTCCACTTCGGGTGTGAGCAGTGTTCAGATAACCGCTCTCGATCCGGGTGGTTTGCCCGCTCAAACCAGCTTTCAGCTGACGGTAAACCCCATGCCCAGCACACCAGCCGGTTTTACGATTGTGGGTGTATCGACGGTGAGTTGTGAGGTAGTGAGTGCAGGTCAGCGTCGGGTAACCTTTACGCCCCAATATGGCGGAGTAGACAATTCGCCCATTAGTTTTTCGGTGGTCAATGAGATGCCGGCGACCATCAATCCAGGGCCCTATAGTCTGAATCTGTATACCGACAATCCAAGCATTACCCTGAGTGCAAAACAGGGCGCTACAACGGCAACCTATCTGTATAACTGGCTGGCGGTCTGCACGGCTCCCACCCGAGTGGGGGTGGCCGAAGCCGGAGCGGGTTTACAGGTGACTGTATTGGGCAATCCGGTGGAGGGTAAATCCGTCGAGGTTGAAATTCGAGGGATAGCGGGTCAGGCCGTGCAGTTGAATCTGGTGGACATGCAGGGTAAAGTCCTGCATCAGCAGCGTCTTGAGGAAGCGGCTTCGCTGGAGCGGGTGAGTGTGCCCATTGGTACGGGTAAGGGAATAATCCTCTTGCACGTCAATACGACTACCGAGCACCAGCAAGTGAAGTTATTGAAGCCATAGTGTATATTGATGTACTATCGAAAAACGCCCGGCCAACTTGTGACCGGGCGTTTTTATTTGGGCTTACCTGATGGGCGTTTGTCCCGGTGATGTCAAAACGGATTTTCTACCTGAAAACCTGACTTTTCCTCTTCTTTAGAAAGCAGGAGCCGCTATTACGCATCAGGCGTAGCCGAAGTGGGCGGGTTAGACTCAAAAATGCGGTTAAGCAGCCGACGGGCTATAACTGCTTCAAAAGCGAAGCCACCCGTGAATAGCAGGTAGAGAAAGGCCATCACCTGAAAAGGTGTTTTAAGGGCTTCATCGAAATGGCCAATAGTGATGAAGCGATAGACAAATGAAACCAGAAAGGGAAGTGCGCATAAACATAATACAATGCCAATGATCAATATAATCGGATGGAGAGTCATAACGATACGAATCTGTAAGCCCCTTTGAGTAGGCAGAAAATGACCATAAATTGTGGGTAAAAATGAGTTTTTGTAATGAATGATCCGCTCAATACAGAAGTCATTGTTCGAAACGATTCCCCTAAACTCCTGTGAACTTGTATCCCAGGAGAAGAAAAACTGTCGTTGGGCCGACGAGACCTCGCTCGAAAGCCTGGTTAGCGCTTCCTGCTGACTCAAGGGAGTGTGGATGATAAATCGCCAGTAGGGGAAAAGTGGTATCATAGTTGTGTAAAAAAGCAGTCAATTCGAGGCCGATTCGTAATCGCTTAGTCGTGACGGCAGACATCTTAAGAAACGCTAGGCTTTATTATTCGAAAAGGTTATGTAGATCATTTGGCCGTTGATTCCGACAGATAGCAGCCAACAACGGTCCTTTTCAAGCGAAAGACCTGATTATGCTAGAACTTCCTACTGGAGAGGTGATTCCATTACCACTATCGATAACTTTCAGGCTTGTTATTTGCTTTATTTATATACGGTAAAATAACAACGGATATGAAAAAGCAAAAAGCACAGAAAAAAAAGGCGGAACTATTTAGCCCGCATTATTCCGGCCTTAATACTGCCAATAAGCACCCATTGGCCAACTCGACTCCTAGAAATGGTATTCTCATGCACATTGACGAACTGAGAAATCGGTTAAGGAGGCTTCAAACAAGATTTGGTGTCGATCCTAGTTTGCTCCCGGAGATTGTTCAGGGGTAATCTTCAGAACCATAAAAAAGGGGCTTGATCTATATGATCAAGCCCCTCAATGTAAAAGGCTGGGTAATTTTCCCGGTGAATTAAATCGAGGTGAGCCTTTATGAGCCAAACAGTTTACGGCTCATAAGAGGGACCTTATTTTTTTGCCGATATTGAAAAACTGCTATTGATATCGGAATAACTCAACGAAAAATTAGTGCCGTCAATTGATCCGATTCGCGTCCCGTTTTCTACAATATCATACGAAGACCCACTTGACTTACTGATGGATACTATCCCACCATCAACATTGGACGTCTGTCCATTATTGGTAATAGAAAACGATATTCCTATTTGATTATCGCTGTCTTTCGTCACATTTACCCGGCCACTAACCCCTGACCTCGGAATCAGGGTTACACCATCATTTACGAAATTGGTAATTTGATAGAGGCCGGCCAGGTCCGGTTCAGGGTCTTTCTTGCCAATTTTTTCAGGCAGACAGGCGCTCACTAGCCATAATAAACAAAGGGCAATCCAAACGTTTTTCATGAGTTGGAGGGTTGATGGATTAAGTTAATTCCGCATCTAGATCAGACGACAGCTAATTCGCCTATAACAGCATGTAGAGCAGGATAACACCGGCCGCTACGATACCCGCAATCATTCCGCCGAGCGCTAATCCTTTCCCTTTAAAACGGGCTGGTTCTTTTCGAATACGCGTTAAACTGAGCGCACCAAACACAATGGCTGCTGCTCCTAACAAAAAAGCACCATAACCCGTCAGAATGGCGAGCCCCCCGGTGGCAATGGCCACAATAGCGAAGGGATCAGTTTTTGGGCCATCATTCTGAGAGTTAGTGGGGCTATCGTACGAGGCCCGACTTCCTCCCGATGAACTGTTATTGGTATTGTACGAATTAGCGTTTGTACTGAAGCGTTCGACGTCGCCATTCGTATATTTTATACTCAGCACATCGCGTTTGGAAATGGTATAGTCAGGACCATCCGGCCGATCACATTTCTTGTATTTAATCTCATTGACACCTATTTCCTTAATCTTGGCCTCAATGACATCGCCACTGCGCAGTACAATCTGGTCGCACTGGGGCGGTACAGTTTTGTTGCGGTGTATCTGCTTACGTTGACCCTGGGAGGGAGTCTGCTCAACTGCGGTTACGGCTGGATGTGAAAGCGTGTTGTCTACTGGTTGTTCCCAGATGGGATTGGTCGTTAAAGGAACATCTTCTTTCAACGAAGCCGTTACCTGAGGCTCAACAGGTGGGTTTACCGTGGGATTAGTGACTGCTATCCGTTGATGGGGTACGCGTGGAGTCGGCGTAAAATAGGCATAAGGAGCGCGCTGGCAGGATGAAAAGCTACCCAGTGCAGTAAGTGCTAGTAGAAGAACGCTTAGCTTATACAGGGATGAAATCCTAACTGGTAGCGATGTAGCCCTTGTTAGAAAGAGTGTTTTCATAACCGATGGAAGATTTTTGAGGTGATTAGCGTCAATCACCGGGGCAAAACTATCGGCCAGTTCCAGGGCTAACAATACTGCATTTGTATGATTTTTTAGGGCGAACCAGAGCGAGAATGAAGCCGAACGATCACATTTAATGCGGGCTACTGACGTGCAAAAGTGCTTTTATTTTCGGCCCCAATGTCTGTTGACGGTAGCTGCCTGAGAGTGTAACTGAAGCTTCTGGTAGATCGTGAAAATGTGTTTGCGCACCATCGGTGAGCTAATGAAAAGGGCATTAGCTACTTCTTTATGGCTGTAGCCTTTCGATAGTCGATCCAGGATTTCGCGCTCACGGGGCGTCAGTACGTCCGGTGTGTTGGGTGTAGTCGTGTAAAGGGAAAACGAATCGGCGGTTTTGCGGGCAATGGTACTGCTCATGGGTGCCCCGCCTTCGTGCAGTTCAATGATGGCGTCGAGAAGTTTGTGAAGCGGGCTCCGTTTGAGAATATATGAGTTTGCACCCGCTTTAAGCGCGTCAAAAACGGTTTCGTCCTCGTCGTACATGCTACACATCATAACCCTGGTAGTAGGGCACAGGTCTTTCAGCTGCCGGACGCAGTCGATACCGTTCATGCCCGGCAGGTCAATATCCATCAGGACAACGTCGACACAATGGGGCGGTAAATAAGCGAGTGCCGACTCCGCATCCTCGAATGTAGCCTGAACCCTAAAGCCTTCCGCCCCATCGACCAAAATAGCTAATGACTGTCGTATCGGCTCATTGCCATCTACGATAGCCACAGTAATGGGTATTTTCATCCGGCAATAATGGCCCTTTTCTCTCGTCGGTAAAATACTTCATTTGTAGTATTTTATCGGCTATCTCCGGTCAGTATGGATACATGATTTTTACGCACGTACCCTCCGGCGAAGACTCAATCGCGAAACTGCCTCCCGACTCGCTCATTCGATTTTGCATATTCCCCAACCCGTTTCTGAATCGTGTACGCTCGTTCTGAACAAACCCCAGCCCATTGTCAACTACCTCAATGACTAACTGATTGGCTTCTGGCCGAATAAGGAGTGAAACCTGAGTCGCCTGAGCATGTTTGACCACGTTATTAAGTGCTTCCTTAACGGTCAAAAATATATTTCGGCGATCTCCTCCCCGTATGATAACCTCCTGGGGGGATTCGTTAACCTGTGCCCGTAGCAACAAATTCGTGTTGTCGAAAAACTCGCTGGCATAAGACCGGATATAAGCAATCAAGCCATTGAGGTTATCGTTTTTGGTGTTTAACGACCAGATGATCTCATTCATGGAGGTGACCATATCGGATGAGATGCTCGAAATTTTCTCTATTTCGGGAGTGGTGTTGGGACCCATCCGGGTTTTAACCACTTCACTCAGTAGCCCAATGGCCGTTAGAGATGCGCCCAGATCATCATGCATTTCTTTAGATATCCGGAGCCGTTCTTTCTGCTGGCCCTGCAATTCCGATTGCGCCACGGCCAGGGCATGAGCGCGTTCGGCCGCCAGCAGGGCATTCGCGGCCGTGCGCTGACGCTGACGAAAGTATAGATAGGCAAATCCCAGAACAATTACGACCACGATCCCGGCCAAAGCCGCAATTAATAGCCATAAGTTCTGACGTTGCCTTGCCTGCTCTAACTGGTCGATCCGGCGCTGTTTCTCCGCTATCTTCTGTTTAGCTTCTGCCTGGCGAAGTTTTAGTTCATAGCTTTCCAGCAGCTCTTTAGCCTCAATCGATGAGAGCGAATCCTTTGTTTGCATGTACTTATCATACCAGGGAATTGCGCCTTTATAGTCACCCAAGCCCATACTGGTATTGGCATATTCGCGGTAAATATTTCGAAATTCAGATAGTCCCACCTTATGTTGCTTTGCCAATCCATACGCTTTGTCGAGCAAGGGCCTTGCGAGACTAAACTGCTTCATTTCGTTGTAGGTCTCTGCTTTTCCGGCTAGTAAATGCAGCTCCTGAAGAGGGTTGTCCAACTTACGATTCATCTGCAGCGCCCGCTGATAGTAGTAAAGTGATGAATCGAAGTGGGCTTGTTCTTTGTGCAGATTCGCCATGTTTCCGTACAGGCTTATCAAAAAATGCATGTCACTTGTTGGATCGAGCAACGCCTTCGATTTCCGAAAATAGCCCAAAGCCATATTCAGCTGGTTTTGTTTCATGTAAACGGTTGCCATGCTATGATAATCCAAAGCCAGGTCCAGAGCGCTACTTTTTGCTATTAAATCGTACTTGAGTGCGCGGCCGAAATAGTCCAGCGCCTGTGGATAGAGCCTCTCACTTTCGTAAATAAGCCCTAGATTTTGATAAAGAACCGATGCTTTCCGGCGGTTCTTATGGGCCAGCATGAAAGGAGCCGCCTTTTCGAAGAACTTAATCGCTTCTTTGTTTCTGCCCTGGGATTTAGCCGACTGGGCCAAGGCAAAATAGCATGTACTACGATACTGCTCAGACGTATCCCGTAACGCTTTTTTTAGCGCATCCCCGGCCAGTTTGTAGGATTCATCATGGCGTCCCAGTAAGTCGAGCAGGTAGGCTATCAATCGAATACTTTCAAAATACCCCTTTGTGTACCCGATCTTATTCGCAAATGCAGAAGCCTTCTGGTAATCGCGAAGGGCCACCATAGGTTGCTGTAACTCAATCGCTTCTGCTTTTTTTAACAGGGCCATGATGTAGCTGGTATCAGAAGGATTGGGAACCGACTGACCGAAACTAAGTACATGATTTAGAGTCAGGAAAAGGCTTACGATCAGAAGACATTTGACCAACATACGTATGGTAATTCAGCTAACATTGGATTACAAATATAGAAGGCAGGTTGCTTCGTTTCGTTCAGCCTGATGATTCATACCCACAAACCGGTTGTTTACGCACAATACCCAGAGTAATAGTGCCATATTTCTATATGTCGATCAACAATCCATTACATTCAATGACAATTTGACCACACGAATAGCTGCTTTCATCGATCCTGCCATCCACGCATTTCTTTTGTCAACCTCTCTTTTCGTAATCCTATGCCTAAACTCTACTACCTCTTTTTGCTTGGGCTGAGTAGCCCACTGCTGACGAGCGGCCAGACTAACTATGTCGCTAATAGTCCGAATTCACTATCGCCTGGTACCAGAAACACACTGGTAGGCCCTGGGGCGGGTAATGCAACAATGTCAGGCACCTTCAATGTCTTCGTAGGCTATCAGGCGGGCCTGGGTAACACATCGAGCAATGCCAACTCCTTTTTCGGCTCCTTTTCGGGGACGGCTAATTCAACAGGTTCTAAAAATTCCTTTATTGGGTATGGGACGGGATCGGCCAATACAACGGGGAGTGACAATACATTTGTTGGTTTCACGGCAGGGAATGGGAATACAAGCGGGGAAAGAAATGCCTTTTTAGGGTCCAATGCGGGTTTTAGTACTACAACAGGAAATAATAATGCCTTTATCGGGTACAACGCAGGAAATGCCAATACGACGGGCGCCAATAATACTTTTGTGGGAAATGTGACGGGCCAAAACAATACAACGGGAACAGGTAATGTCTTTATCGGATCCACTTCTGGCGTGAATAACACAACGGGTTACAGCAATCTGGCGTTGGGAACGCTGGCCGGTTACCAGAATAAAACAGGCCATAACAACGTCATGATGGGTGACTCCGCGGGTTTAAACAATCTTGTTTCAAACAATATTTTTATCGGGTCTAAAGCAGGCTATACGAATCAGACAGGCCAGTTAAGTACCTTCGTGGGTTTTCAATCCGGCTACAACGCCGTGGCTGACTCCAATACGTTCGTCGGTTTTCGATCGGGTTATATGACGACCACGGGTAAAGGCAATACGTTCTTTGGTACCGCTTCCGGCCAGCTTAACAGTACGGGTAGCCATAACACGTTTGTGGGTAATAGAGCGGGCCCAGCAAGTAGTAATGTAGATGATAATGTGTATATCGGCTATGCGACTGGCAACCATGACAGTGGTTCCCGGAACACATTTATCGGCACCGGCACCGATGCTATCGCGCATAACCTAACCAATGCTACGGCCATCGGTGCGGGCGCTCAGGTTGCTGTCAGTAATGCGGTTGTATTGGGTAATGAAACCAACGTAGGGATTGGAACGTCGTCTCCTACTGCCCGGCTGGAAATCAATAGTAGCGTGAATCATGATTCTGGTGTTCGCCTGAGTCAGCTGACATCCAATAGCCCCGCTCAACTAGCTTCATACGATAAGCTACTCACGGTCGATGCTACGGGTAAACTGGTTCTAACGCAGGCAGGGCACTACTCAATACGGAGCGTAGCCGAATGGTCGGATAACGTCTTGATGGCAAATTACGAGCTACGCTCACTAGGTGAGGTAGAACACTATATTCAGCTTCATCAACACTTACCGGGTATTCCTTCGGCCGTCGAAGTCGTTGAACAAGGTATTGACGCGGCCAAAATGGATGCCAGACTACTGGCAAAGATCGAAGAACTAACTCTATATAGCATTCAACTAGAGAAGGATAAACAGCAACAGCAGTCTGTGAACCAAAAACAACAAACCGAGATCGACGAATTGAAGCAATTGGTCAAGCAGTTACTGAACAAAAAGTGACCTTGGTGACGAAAGCTGTTCTTGACAAACATCCTTATTTTTTGTAGAATCTGGCTGGAAGTTTTTTGGTTACTTCCAGATTTCCCCTCGTCTCAATAGAGTTATCGACTAACCCATGAATGAAAAAGCCCGGCTACTTGTGAGCTGGGCTTTTTTGTGACTGTGGAATGGGTACAGGCTGTCCCGAATCAGGTATGAGAAACGCCATATCGCATCAGAGACGGCGTTAAGTACTGTACCAAAAATGAAGTTGTTCATACCGGAGCAACTTGCGTCCATATTACCCCCATATTATAGTTTCTGGTCGTAATAAGATCGAAGTATGCTTCCCACAGGTTATCTGCAGCTATTCATTTTTTGTAGATAATCTGTAAAATGGCTGTATTTGGGCATAAGCCTAACCGCTATATGGAATTTTCAGGCTCTAAAAAAACAGCTCTATAGTACGGTTGGTTAAGTAGATAGATTCATTTCTATGCAACCTTCGACATTGCCGATTTCAAGTATGCCGAAGCGGGACTGGCTATCAGCCAGCAGAAAGTACCCGGTATCTAACCTGGCGCAATCGCAAATAAAATGAGACCGGTACCCGGATTTATACACCATTTGCTGAAGCTTGCCGGAGGATGCAAGAGCCCGCCAAATAAGCTTAGAAAACTCTGCCAATTCAACGAAAACCTTATTTTCAAGCCAGAATGGTCTCCTAAAAACAAATGCTTAGTTTTACGTTGATGGATGCCCGTTCGTATCGATATCACCTTCCTCCAAAAGCAATAAAGTCCGATTGCCCTGCCTGTGGACCCAGGCATCGTCGGACGCTAAGCCGTTATGTCGATCGGTTAACCGGTGAACCCTTGCCCGATATCTATGGACGATGCGATCGGGAAACCAACTGTGGTTATCATTTGAACCCCTACCACAAAGAAGCTTCCGGGCTGTCCTATTTTGAGCAGATGAAGGCCCGGAATAGCCTTAGCCCGATACCAAAAATTTGGTTTAAGCAGGCGGCTAAAAAGAAGTTTGAGGGCGGATCGAAGCAGCATATTGTTACCTGGCTTATTCAGCAACAGGGAGCTACCCTTGACCAGGCCGAACGAGTGGCGGCCTTCCTGTTCGATCTGCCCGAAACACGGCCGGTATCGCAGGTAACTTCTCAAAATCAACTCTGTACCATTCCTGAAGAGGTATTGGAGCAATCATTAACGAAGTACGAACGGAATCAGTTTGCCTGGCTCTTACGTCGTCATTTTGGAGATCAGGTAGCCGATGATTTACTAAAACGGTTCCAGATTGGTACGTCGTCCCGTTGGCCGGGGGCCTGTGTGTTCTGGTTCATCGATGAGCTAAACCGCATACGCGGTGGTCAGATCAAGCTCTTTGATGAAACGTTTCATACCGTCAAATACATCATCAAAGAGGGCGAAAAACGCAGCCGAACCAGCTGGGTTCATTCGGCCTATGCCCGACGCTGCGATCAGCAGAACCGGCCTTACCCAGCCTGGCTGACGGCTTATCTGGATGAACGGAACCAGGTTCAGAAGTCGCCCTGCCTGTTTGGCTTACCGCAACTGCTGACAGCACCCCTTCATCAGCCGGTAGCGATTGTCGAAGCACCAAAAACGGCTGTAATCTGTACACCCTATTTCCCCGGCTTTGTCTGGCTGGCTGTTGGAGCGTTATCCTATCTAAATGCAGAGCGGCTGGCACCCTTACGCGGCCGAAAAATAGAGTTATTTCCTGACCTCTCGCCAGACGGGAGTGCCTTTGAGCGTTGGAACCGGGTTGCGGGTGAACTCCTGGCTCAGGGCTTTCACATTACCGTATCCACCTATCTGGAGGACAATGCCACTGATGATGAAAAAATGGCTGGTGCTGACCTGGCGGATTTCCTGCTCGAACCGTGGCAGGGTGGTACCCCTAACTAAAGCCTAGTTGCAGAACTAAAAATCCCTGTCCAGCCAGTAGCCGAACAGGGATGAGAAAAGTTTTCATGATTTATATCCAACTCTATAGAATAGGCAATAATTATGCCACAATAATAGGCATAACTCGCTCATTGCCAAATAAAAATATCAATTTTAATTAATGATGTCACAAAGACTCAGGCTCATTTTTCCAGAGTTATCCACATAAAGCGAGTAGACTGTGGATAACTCTGGAAAGTGCTATAAGAAGGCACTAGCTGAAGCAGATAAGGTATGCTGTCAACCTATAAAACTATTATAGTTGATTATTGCCATTTGTTACGAGGTGGGACAAACGTAAAACAAGGGGAAGCCACAACCGTTCCTGAACAACTATATTGGATCTTTTTGATATTTATACATAATTGCCCCCTGTAGGGCTAATTGTAATTTTCTGGCAAGATCGTCCATATACAAAAAGCCCATTCGCTGTAGAGATGCATGGCCTTTAGTGTAAGAAATGAGAACGCTTTTTTCTGAAACTGATTCGTTTCCTTCGTAACTAGTATCCAGCATCCGACCGGTCAGTTTTACAATTCCTGTATTAACCGACAACTGCCCTTTAAATACATATCCTTTGCCAGCCAGTGTTGAATTGCTCTCCGAACGCATTAACAAAACATCCCCGTCGGCGGTAAAGGAAATATGCTGTGACCGCAGCACTTCAGTGATGCTTTGGTAGGCATCCTTATCCGCCAGATTCGTAGATAAGACAATTGTATTGGCCCCTTTAAAAGGTCCTGACTGTGCCCATGAGCCGATCGAAATGGAGCAAACCAATAAAGCAAGCCAGTAGCTTGATCGTAAATAGAAGAAGTGTTTCATAGAGTTGGGTTAATTGGATTAAAAGGTTACTCGTTGAAGGATTTGGTAATTAAAATCAAGCCAATCGGGCAAACGATGCCGCACTTTCCTTCTGGTTTTGAAGCTGCGCCAGTTTCGCTCGAATGCCCTGCACCCGTCGACGGGCAACCATTACGGGCGCTTCATTGGCTAACATAAATTCCAATGACCGACCATCGAGTCTTTCTATTGACATAATATGACGATGATTGATCAAGGTGGATTTATTGGCTCTTAGAAAGCTGGGTAATTGCTTTTCAAACAGCTTCAGCGTCCAGCTGGAAACAATGGGATACTTTTCTCCAAGGCGATAGATTAAGGTATAGTTACCATAACCTTTGCAATGCGTTATAAGTCCAATAGGGATTGGCTTAACGACTCCCGGAATTTTAATTGTCTGATCGGTTTGGTGTGCTGGCTTATTCATGGATGGTAGTGAATGATAGGAAATTGAGTACTATTAACTAATAATAAGATTCACGCTTGTGGGAAACGCATGGAGAATAAGCTGCTCATGGACAAGCCTATTGCCAACGTTCATGCTAACTTATTGACCAGTAATTGTATCGATTACTGAGCAAGTCTTTTTTTGAAAAAGTCAAATCCAGCGTAGGTGTAAACTAAGACAGCGCTTGTTTTCAGCAGTGCTTCAATGTGCTCGGACGTGTATAATGTTGTATTGCAATAGCTTACGAGTTTCGCTAGTGCTGAAAAGTACCCAAACAGACATATGGTGAAGCTTATAGCTACACCCACAATAAGCAGTCTCTGTCGCATAAAACAGTTAATAGTTGAGGCTTAACTCGTTTCTCTATGAGTAGAGAAGGTAGGCTGGATAAAATTTGATACACAAAATGTTTGCCAGTGGTTTTTACTCAAGTGTGCCTGTCTCCGCCAATTCCATTTACAAACACATGGAAAATGTTGCGAAAAGCCAATCCAGCCCCATTAATTAGTACGTATATAGTATAAAATCCATGTTTTATCCATGGTTTATATGTATCGGTGACGGATTGTATATTTGGGATCTGAGGAGTATTTTCTACACTGACGAAGAAATGTATCTACATACTAAAAATGTATAATTATTTAATTAGTCTAAATTAACGGGTAGTCCTATACGTTTTTGATTAAAATAGCTATTTTCATTCAGCAAATCCAGAAAATCATTGACCTATACGATAGCTAATCTTTTACCTGTTAATGGCTTTTTTGACCACAAGTACAAGGCCTAATCTGTTTTTACTGGTGCTGATTAGGCCCCTTAATGCCAGGCCCTAAAATCACGTTACGACTCGAGCCGGAAAATTCAAAAGGCCCAGACGTCAATAGGGTTTGATTTGTATATATATTTGATAATTAACGGCTTGCATTAATTTTAGTTTACCCATAAGATATTTATGTGCCACAACACATAGGTATATACGCTTATAGCCAAAGTAGTTAAATCGACACGAGCTGTATGGGCTGTCAACTAGTGTGAAGTGTAGTCAATTCAGTGTTTTATCTCTTTTTAGCTAATTGCGTGACCAACTGTTTTAGTTGGCGGATCTCCGCCTGCTGCTGTTGAGTGATTTTTTCAATCGAATGCTATATAAAGTCAATTCTTCTACTTTTTCTAATAACGTGGCTGCATCTTACCGACGTCGACGCCCTGCTTAAAGGCTTGTTCGGCCGATGGAACTCCGGGCAAGTGCTTGTGCCGGTGAATAGAGTGTGCGACTTCATTTAACGACTTTGACTTTTAATCGGCAGCAAAGACTTTATCCGACCTGTCGGCCTCGGTCTTTACGGAGAACCGCCCGGCCTGAGGCAATATAATCTGTCCTGTTAACAGTTAAGACCTTCTCGGTTGTCGTTAATTGAATTGGGCTGTCGGTGGTCATTCGGCTTAAACGTACGCCTGATTCATGGTTCGTTCCACTATTCACCTCCAGACGAGTAGTTGGCGAAGATGCTACCGTAAAGGTGTTACATGAAGTGTTGACAGAATGTGTGAAGAAAGATAAGCTAACCGCAAAATAGTTAACCGTACCGCTTCTGCCAAGTAGTGGTATCTTAATTGACCGATAGATTATAATTATAAAAAAAGTGGTTACAATCGATGAGGGAACTTGACTGATTTTTCGCAAACTTGCTCTTTTAGAGCGCTTAACGAAGCAGACTAATTGATCCTTGTTTTTGCCCGGGTTTCACAACATGATGCTGGCTCAATTGGTATTGAATTCGCCACGTATATACCCCTATCTGGCAAACGGCACCGTTGAAGTAACCATCCCACTGAAAAGGTGCCTGGCTGGTTGTATAAATTAGCTCACCCCACCGATTAAAGATAGAGAGCGAGTTGATCGTAATATCGCCACAACTATACGCTAAAAAAACATCGTTCAATCCGTCTCCATTGGGTGTAAACAAATCAGGTGTGTATAAAACACAGTCGCAGGCACCGTAGGAGATCTCGATAGAGTCTGTAACCGTCGCACATTCATTCTGAACGGTTGCGAAAAAGACTCCAGAGCTATTTACGGTCCTTTCCGGCGTTAGAAATTGGTCTTTCCAGGCAAATTGACCGTTAACGGCAATGGGTTTAATTGTGAACTGCTGAGCGCCACATAGCTCTTTGTCTGCTCCTAAATCTAGCTGTGGTGGCTCAATGTAGCGAACCCGGATGCTATCCGTAACGATGCAGTTCGCCTGTGTGACCCGAACACTATACTGGCCAGCCTGCGTAACCAGAAATGTATTTTGCGAAGACCCATCCTGCCAGTAATCCCTGGAAGCTAAATGCGGGGGGACTTTCAGCGTAAGCGTTTGGCCATTGCATAGGGTAGTATCGGGGCCCAGATCAAAATCAAGAGCATAGTCAATCGAAATTGTATCGTGCAGAATTTTACAGGCGGTCGTTACTTTAACGAAGTAGGTTCCTGGCTTTTTTACCAGCAGTGTAGGCTGGGTGCTGCCGTCATTCCAAAGATAATCGGTAGCACCGGGCGTTTGCGCATTAAGCCGATAGGTACTGTTTTTACCGCATAAAGTTGTATCCCTGCCTAAATCAAGCTTGATCGGTACAAGTAGAATATCATCAACGAAAAGGTAATAAAAGCCTAATAAAGGCGGTTCTTTGTAGAAGCTTCCAATGGTTGCATATTGTTCTCCTCCTCGCGCGCTGATAGTGCCTGATACTTGCTGCCACTTCAAGGCTGGGGTGCTGGTTGTGAGATGACTATCAATAAATTGCGGATTGACGCTGAGTAAATCGGTTGTTGCCGTTTGAATAGGCTGAGCAGAAAAATAAGCGCCGAGCGTCTGGGTAAGAAACTTACTCGGTGTTTCCAGGGCAATGTACATCTCAAAGTAATAACACTCATTGGCTATTAATGGCTTCAGGAGAGGTACCGACATGTATTCAGACCAGCCCCGATCTAAAAACAGATGCCCTAATCCTTTTCCTGTATGAGGTGGCAAGGCCATCTGTCCAGTCTGAAAACACTCATGATAAAAATCAGGGGTTGCTCTGGTAGGATTATACCAGGGTATTGCTTCGGAAAGAAGGTTGTCCTGGCGAGGGCAGTTTCTATAGCTTTCAAAACTTCCATTTGGAATAAGATTTTGCCCCATAGCACTTATAGTGATAAGTGCTATGGAAAAGACCAACATCCAAACAGGTTTTCCTTTCATATCTTTTGTAAACTATACCTGGGCCTGAATGGGTATCTTTAAATGGTTGAATTAATTATAGCTAAAGTACAGAATTTAACTCAATACGGGTATTGCCCAGAAATGGTTGCTTATACTTAGTTACGCTGGGTCTCCTTGTTGACATTGAAGGGACATAGCCTATCTATCAACTTGATATATAGCTTAATAAAACTACCGATTAATAAATTTAAATACTTGATTCTTAATTTTTTTAAAAACTGATTTTTATTCTTTCTGGAAACATAAAAGTACTTTGCTAATACTTTATGATACTTTATTAATAAATAGTTAAAACAATAATCGTATATAATGTACTTACAATAGGTGTATAAACACATTTTGATGTGTAACCACCATTTGACTTAATAAATCCAGGTTATATTTGTTATCGTAAACTATACGTACCCATACTTGAAAAGTTATTTACGCACTTCTTATGAGAAAGGCTAAACTAGCCGATGAGCAACTGGTAAAACATTACCAGGATACCAGTTCAGATGATTCCTTTGAGATGCTTTATAGTCGATACGTCGGCAAAGTCTATCAAAAATGCCTGTCTATTACTAAAGATTCCGAATCGGCCCAGGACTACACACAGGACATTTTCATCAAAGTATTTAATAAGCTAGATACCTTTCAGAACCGGTCGACATTTTCGACCTGGCTATATTCGGTTTCGCACCATTATTGCCTGGATCAGCTCCGCTTAAATAAGCGACTCAGCACCGAAACATTATCGGATGATGTTATTAATGGTGTATCGGAACCTGACTCTCCCGAATCAGTAGATAATCAACTCCAATTGCTGGAAGGGGTAATGAGTGAATTATCAGCTGAGGAAGTGAAATTACTGCGTCTGAAACATGAGCAGGGATTATCCATTAAAGAGATAAGTCATCAATATAACATTTCGGAGAGTGCCGTGAAGATGCGCTTAAAACGCACACGAGATAGGCTACAGGAGTTGTACCTGCGTTATTATTCGTAAATGAAATATGGCCATACTAAAGGTTCTACAGGATGGCCTCTAAGCTATTGATCTGTGGTGGTACACCTCGGAGCGAAAGTCCTACAATATAGATAATTCGCAAAAAACGTCAGCTCTAGCAAAGCTGACGTTTCCTATAACCTTTATGAGAAGAAACCTACAGGCTTCCGAAATAAAGAAGCTGTAAACCAGCCTGATGTTGCATGGCAGCCATGCATTTAGTACCAGCGGACAGGTTTGGGGATAAACGGTAATAAGTTTGAACAAAATTGGGTTCGTTACTGGCTGAATAAAGTGGATTCCTGTACACAAAATTTTTCAAAAGCGGTTCAGTTTCCGGTCATGAAAAGCCGGTAGTTTATTGCCGACGGATTACCGGAAAAATAAGGACAAAAGCGGCAATGGTTAGCCCAATAATGGGAACAGAAAGATTGGACATTAGCTACGCATTGTTCTGAGCGATGAATTGAGTGATAAACTGATCAAAATGGCTGTCTATCGCGAACCCAAGCTCCAGCGCCCTGGTATTGTCCATTACCGTAGGCCAGCTGAGTACGATTGCATTGATAGCCGGATCAGGCTTGAATTGGACCCTGGCCAGCGTTTCTTTATCCGTAACGCGCTCAAGCGATTCCAGCATCTGTTGTACGGTTACACTAATTCCCGGCAGGTTTACCGTGCGCCATCCTCCAAAAACGGCCCCATCCAGAGATGCTCCTTTGATAATATTCTGAATGATCGTATCAGGACTCGACACTAAAACAGGAAGCTCAGGCGCTACGGGACAAATAGCCTCTTCGCCGTTAATGGGCTCCCGAATGATGCTGCTGACAAACGAGGAAGCTGCCAGATTAGGCCGGCCGGGCCGAACGCAAATGGTTGGTAAACGCAATACCCGCCCGTCCACAAAGTTTTTACGGGTATAGTCATTAATCAGCAGTTCCCCAATGGCCTTTTGGGCGCCATAAGACGAATGAGGGGTCACCACGGTTGCTTCATTGACGATAGCTGGCAACGAACCCCCATATACGGCAAGGGAACTGGCAAACACAAACCGAATACCCTGACGTTGATGACGGCATGCCTCCAGGAGCTGCCGGGTAATATCGAGATTTACTTTCCAGCCCAGATCGAAGTCTTTTTCTGCATGACTGCTTACCACGGCAGCAAGATGGAAAATGATTCCGGTTTTAGCTGTGATCAGGTTTTGGGCTTCATCGCCTTCCGAAAGGTCGGCTTGTTGACAAGTGATCCTGGTGTCATTGCCAGGATTAGCTGGCATCACTATATCGACCAGAAGTAACTCATCAAAGATGAATGAACTGTTTAAGAGTGCTTTCGCCAGTCGTTGGCCCAGAAAGCCTGCTCCACCCGTTATAATTAGTTGCATAGATTTAAATCCATAGAAAGTAGGTTTAACCGAAAACCTCCTATTAATTACTGTAAAATCCGAAATTCAACGCGTCTTTTTCAGCTGCTTTCAGACGCAAGGAATGCATAAAAGCTCGAAAAATGTATGTGTCTATAAGTCAGAAAATGGGCCAGTTACCTCCCGATTATAAGGAGGAGATGCTCGCATCCATTCGCGAAGAGTTTAGTGCGAGTGGTAAAACCATTGTGGTGCTCGACGATGATCCTACCGGTACACAAACGTCTCATGATGTAACCGTGCTTACGTCGTGGCGTGTAGGACTGATTGCAGAAGAATTGAAAAGGAAACCGCCAATTTTGTTTATTCTCACCAATTCGCGCAGCTTGCCCGAGAAGGAAGCGGTTGAACTTGCGCACGAAATTGGCTATAACTTAAAAGAAGCTGTTAACGCTAGCGGACGGGAGATTGTCGTTATCAGCCGAAGTGATTCTACATTGAGAGGCCATTTCCCGGCTGAAGTGGATTCTATCGCCAGCATGCTGGACATGACAGAGGCTACAATCGTATTGGTGCCAGCCTTTATTGAAGGCGGGCGATTTACGATTGGTGATGTGCATTACCTAGTTGAAAATCAGGAGTTAGTACCCGTGTCGGATACACCTTTCGCTCACGATGTGGTGTTTGGATACAAGCACGCTGATTTGAAACTATGGGTAGAAGAAAAAACCAAAGGACGGGTAAAGGCAGCGGATGTGGGCTCCCTATCAATTGACGATATCCGGGTGGGTGGGCCGCAGGTAGTTAAGGAAAAATTGATGGCCTGTGCCAACGGGTCGATTTATATTGTCAACGCTGCCAGTTACCGGGATCTGGAGGTCGTTGCAATGGGCTTGATATGGGCAGAGAAGTCGGGGAAAAAGTTTCTATACCGCAGTTCGGCAACGTTGGTTCCTATCCGGGCTGGTATGGAGAGCGGTAAAATTTTTTCTCCCCCCAAAGAGGCCACAAATTCTGTCAATGGAGCACTCGTTGTGGTAGGATCGCATGTTCCTAAAACAACCAGCCAGCTTAACTGGCTTCTGAAAAATGGCAACTATCAATCCATCGAAGTGAATGTAGCAGAGATCCTGCAATCAGTAGAACCACAGTTGGAGGCAACAGCAATTAGCCGACAAACGGATGAGTGGCTTTCTGCCGGAAAGAATGTGGTGATTCATACCAGTCGCCAGTTAGCGGTAGGTACTGATTCTGAAAGTAGTTTGCGAATCAATGCTTCGGTTTCCGATTTTCTGGTCAATATCATGAAAAGCCTTACGGTCCGGCCGAAATTTATTGTGGCCAAAGGAGGAATTACCTCCAGTGATCTGGCATCCAAAGGGCTTTCTTCAGAAAAAGCGGTGGTTCTTGGAGCTGTAATTCCTGGGGTTCCGGTCTGGCAAATGGATAGGGAGAGCAAATTTCCGGGGATTAAGTATGTCGTTTTCCCCGGTAATGTTGGCGATGAAGCCGCGCTGGATGAGGTATGCCGGAAGTTAGCGGGTTAATGTTCATCTAGTGCCTTTCTGCCTGAGTAAAAACAACCCGGCTCTAGCGACCGGGCGTTTTGATTTACCCATCTTTGATTTATGTAATTCTAATCGTTGTAATTCGCGGAATCGAGCAAAAGTGTCTTCGTAAAAAAGCAGAGACTTTTGCTATACAGAGTTCTACAAATCAGTACGTTAAAAGTTGCGGAAGGGTTGCGTTGCTAAAAAAATAATTGATAACGATATCGTGTGTATAGCCTTTTCGCATGAATTCAACAAAAAGCACCGGCCTCAATGTGTGCCGGTGTTTGTGCATATAACATAGTTGATTTCTCTGGGCAGCAGTTGATTTGCGCCTTATTGATGAATACGTGGAGAGCTTACCCGTCGTTGCAAAAAAAATATAGGATAGTAGGTAGTAGTAAAGTCTTTAGTCGTAGGCAGGGGAAAGCAATGACAGCCGTAATAAAAACGCCGACTTCATCATGAGTCGGCGTTTCCTTATTCCACCAAGTAAAGAAGCAAATTACTAAAAATAAGCTCAATAACAGTGGGTTAGCTTCTTTTTAATGGCAACTTAATAACCGATGATCCATTTTTTATCACCTTTGGTCGATTCATAGCTATGCGCAGATTGTGCCAGGAAATGGAGCGTTTACGCTATAAAAATTACGCAAGAAAACGCCTGTTGACGATCAGGATTCAGGCTTTCAATCGTACTTAAGGTCGATGTTGACAAAGGCATGAATTTAACGCTTTATTAGTTTTATCCTATAAATTTAATAGAGTGAAAAGTAGCTGATACGCAGTATTTTCTGCCTTACCGATCACTCAAACGTATCGATGGTCTTTCGTCGATACGTTAATGAGAAATCGTAACTATTTTTTGAAAATGTATTTATAAGGGGCTGATTTACAGCTTGTTTACCAAAAGCTGGTATTTGCTGATTTGTGGTAGAGAATCTGTTACTCTTACCGATTAATAAGAGCCTAAACAAGGGAATTTGCGAAGCGAAACGAATATACCTTAATTTGTTCCCAGTTTTACATAAATCAGTTTACCACATGAAAAAAATTCACTTTTCGATTTTGCTAGTTATAGCCCTTCTCGCGGGCACACAGTCATTTGCGCAAATGGCGATTGACAAAGGTACTAAGTTCATAAACCTCGGTATTGGTGTAGGTGGCTATGGCTACTACTCAGGTGGTGGTGGCATCGGTCTTAATGCAGCTGCCGATTTTGGTGTAGCGCCTAATATTACCGTAGGTGGTGTGATTGGTTATAGAAGCTATGGAAGCGTAGCTACTTACAATTACAGCTCATTTGATATTGGAGCTCGTGGTTCCTACCACTTCAATGAACTGCTTAACCTGAGTACCGATAAAGCGGATTTGTATGCAGGTTTAGGGCTTTCCTACTTTTCTTTTTCCTATGGTGGTGCTGGTTTCGACAATTATGGAACGGTGTATGTGCCTATTCACATTGGTGGTCGTTACTTTTTCAGCGAAAAATTAGGTGCTTTTGCTGAACTGGGTTCTAGTCTTGCTACCCTTAAATTAGGGCTTACCCTTAAATTCTAAGGATATTCATCATTCAATGAAAAAAGCCGCTCCTGATTCAGGAGCGGCTTTTTTCATTGAATAGAATTACTTACTGGCGATTTCTCGAAGGCTCTTCACACCCATATTCCAGAGGATGAACGAATAGATGTCGGCCGTGGTCTCAATATTCTTTTTGGTATTGCTGGCACCGTGCCCGGAGTTAGTGTCAATCCGGATCAGCACCGGATTCTGGCCTTTATAAACCTCCTGTATGGTGGCTGCATACTTAAACGAGTGTGCCGGTACAACCCGGTCGTCGTGGTCGGCAGTTGTGATAAGGGTAGCCGGATAAGCGACACCCGTTTTCAGATTATGAATTGGTGAGTAGGCATACAAGGCCTTAAACTCATCGGCATTATCGCTGCTACCGTAATCGGCAATCCAGTTCCAGCCAATCGTGAATTTGTGGAATCGGAGCATATCCATGACGCCCACTTGCGGAATCGCGACCCGAAACAGTTCGGGACGCTGATTCATAACCGCTCCAACAAGCAACCCACCATTTGACCCACCCTGAACAGCCAGTTTAGCCGGGCTGGTGTACTTTTGCGCAATCAGGTATTCGGCGGCTGCAATGAAATCGTCAAATACATTCTGCTTTTTCAGCTTCATGCCCTGCTCGTGCCATTTCTCTCCATACTCGCTACCACCGCGTAAGTTTGCCTGGGCATAAACACCACCTTGCTCCAGGAAGGGAATTCGTAGCGGACTAAATGCCGGGGGTAGGCTAATATTGAATCCGCCATAGCCATACAGAAGTGTTGGGTTCGTGCCATCCAGCTTCAACCCCTTACGATAGGTGAGGAACATGGGCACTTTGGTTCCGTCTTTACTGGTGTAGAAAACCTGCTTGGTTTCGTAGTCTGTTGGCTTAAAATCTACTTCGGGAGCCCGGAAAATCGTGCTTTTACGGGTGGCAATATCGTACCGGTAGATCGTTGGCGGAAACGTAAAAGATGTGAATGTGTAGAATACAAACTTATCGTCTTTCTCGCCACCAAATCCGCCTGCCGAACCGATGGCTGGGAGTTGAATATCGCTTTCCCGCTTTCCGGTATAGTCAAACACCTCTACGTTTGAGGTAACATCCTTCGAGTATTCGACAAATAATTTGCCGCCGGCTGCGCTGACGCTATTCTCGGCAATAGGTTCTGGTTTCTCCGCAATAAGCGTCGAAAAAGCCTTCTTTTTTGTGTCGTAGGCAATGACTTTACTATTGGGCGCTTTCTCATTGGTCAGAATCAACAGCCGATCCCCATCGTTGTCGACCACGCCATAACTGAAGTCGGTCACGTCTTCTACAACGGGCGAAAACGATTTCTGATCGATTTTGGCATCCATGAAAAACAACGCATTTCCGTCTTTTCCCTTGCCCCGATCACTCACACTGAGCAACAGGAACCGCTCATCGTCGGTAGTACTGGCAATGTGGAATCGCTGAGGATGTTGAGGATCTTCATAAACCAACCGATCGGCGCTTTGGGGCGTGTTTAGTTTATGGTAGAAAACCTGGTGATTTTCGTTCTTGGCGGCCAGTGCACTGCCTTCGGGTTTAGGGTAGCGGCTGTAATAAAATCCGTCACCCTGCCAGGCGGTGCCCGACACTTTTACCCATTCGATTTTATCTGACAGATATTGCTTGGTAGCCAGTTCCATAACCTGGTATTCCTGCCAGTCGGAGCCACCTTTGGAAAGGCCAACGACGGCGTATTTACCATCTTTCGAGAGCGAAAATGCGCCTAGTCGTGTAGTACCATCGGCCGAAAGTTTATTGGGATCGATTACTAATTCCGGTTTTCCGTCAAGACCTTTCTGCCGATACAGAACTGCCTGATTTTGAAGGCCATCGTTCTTCGAAAAATAGAACCATTCGCCCTTACGGCTTGGTGCAGAGTATTTAGGATAGTTATAAATCTGCTCAAGTCGATTTTGAAGTTGCTGTCTGTACGGAATTTGCGACAAATAGTCGAATGTAACTTTATTTTCCGCTTTTACCCATTCGGCGGTTTCGGCAGAGCGATCGTCTTCGAGCCAGCGATAAGGGTCGGCAACAGTAGTGCCGTGGTAGGTATCGGTCTGATCGGTTTTTCGGGCTTTAGGGTAAGCCAAAGGTTCATTGGTGTTGTGGCTTCCTGACTGAGCCAGAGCCGCAGAAGAGCTAAGCATAAGCGATAATCGAATGAGGTGAATATAACGCATGGGTTATGAGCAGTTGATGAATTTTAACGGCAACTTCCTACGAATAACGGTTCGGAATACCGAAAATACAAGGGGCAATCCTGTTATCAACAAGACTAGTGAGTCCAATCGATTTTTTAGGAGACTATGGAGTTGGCTAGCGATGAAGGAGCGTATGGTTAAATCAGTCTAAACTACCAAATCACTTGGAAAATAGGTAAATACTTAACTCATTTACAGTTGCTTATCTTAACCTCTTTATTATTAATGATTCGACAGGTACTTCATCGAGCCGCTTATCTGGTGCTCCTTTGGAGTATGTTAAGTCAGTATGCCTGGGCGCAGATAAATTATCTGACCAAACCAACCACGCCGAACTTTCAGATTGACCATATCAGCGTTAATGACGGATTAACGCAGGGCTCAGTCTATTACATGCTGAAAGACAGCCGTAGTTTCCTGTGGTTCGGGACACAGGATGGCCTTAATCGCTACGATGGTCATCAATTTCGCACCTATCGCCCTTCAGTAGGTGAGCGGGGAGTCCATCGCTCTGGGGCAATTCGGGGGGTCAATATTTTTGGTATTATCGAAGACCCTGATGGTAATTTATGGGTTGGCACCGAAGAAGGATTAAATCGGTATGATCGCCAACATGATCGCTTCGACTGCTTTTTGGCAACCGACGCCCAGCACCAGCCGATAAATAGCCGTACACTGCCTTTTTTTGTCGATAAAACGGAATTGCTTTATCTGAGCGATGCCGAAGGTTTAGTGCGATTCGACTACAGAAACCACCGAAAGACAATTCTGGCATCAACCATTCACCCAACCAAAGAATACGATCTCCCGAGCTCGACTGTGCTTACCCCGGCGGGCGATGTGTGGCTCCATGCTCCGCAAGGTCTGATACGGTATAACCTCCATGATCGAACATTTTTCCACTATTTTAGTAGCCGGCCCGACAATCAGTTTGGCTCTCCACAAACTGTTTTTTCCTTTTTTATTGATCCTGACAACATTGCCTGGATTGGGACAAATACAGGATTGATCCGGTTCGATTATCGGCATCAAACGGCGCTGGTATACGATCGTTTTGGCAACCAGCCCCTCAGTGCCATCTATAGTATTGCTCCCGGTCAGCTTGGTCGTCTCTGGCTGGGTACGCAACGCAATGGGGTATTGTATTTCGATAAGCGGTCGCGGTTGTTTGGTCAGGTCAACGATGTGACGGGCAATACCCGGCAACTGAGCGAGTTTGAGATTCGTAAAGTTTATTCGGATAATCTGGGCATTATCTGGGCTAATGTCGATCCGGACGGATTGACCCGTATCATACCCAATGCTTTTTTGTTTGGGGGCATGAGCAAACGCCAGTCGACAGATAATATGCCTGCCGAACTAAAATTGAGCAACTACACGGTTCGGGGCTTTATGGAAGAACGTTTTGATCGACTCTGGATCTCAACGGAAGAGGGAATTAACGTACTTGACCCACGCACAAATCATGTTATTAAACGCTACTTCACCGATGCGAGCGAATACAATTTGCCAACGCATAAACTCGTGCGATGCATGTATCGTGATCCAAAACGGCGCATATGGGTTGGTATAAAGGGTGGAGTTATGGCGTTTCATCCGGAAACCGATCGTTTCGAGCCAATTCTGTTTCAACCCTCAGCTAGCCAGGTGACCGACAATTATGTGCGTAATCTGGTGAGCATTAACGACAGTACGCTCGTTGCCGCTACTGAAGATGGTCTGTATGCCCTAAATGTTGTTCGCCATAGCTGGTCAAAACTTCCTGATCTCGCTGGCGAGAACATTTTTAACCTCTGGTACGATACCAAAACCCGCCAGTTATGGGTAGGTACTTACCTGAACGGGTATTACTGGTATCAGCTGCCAGAGCATCAGCTGTCGCCCTGGAAACTCATTCGATCGGGCTTAAAAGGGAGTATGGTGCTTCATTTTCGCGCCGATACACTGCGCCAGACCATGTGGCTCTCTACCGATCGGGGACTAGCTGCTTTGAAGCCTGAAACGGGCAAACTTAAGCTGTATTCAGACCAGCAGGGTTTAGCCAATTCGTTTGTATATGGCTCGCTGGCCGATGTTAATAATGTTATCTGGCTGAGCACAAACCGGGGTCTTTCGCGGCTTGATCCATCTACGGGAGCCATCAAAAATTTCACCTTAAGTGATGGTTTACAGGGCAATGAATTTAACGGCAATGCCTTTATCCGACTGGCTAACGGAGAATTGTTTTTTGGGGGTGTAGAAGGGTTTAACCGGTTTCGTCCCGATATGTACCGCAATTCGTCGTTCAGCCCGAATGTCCATATTTACTCGTTCAATGTTAATGAAGATTCACTGCTGTCAGACCGCTACGTTGGTGAAATTGACCGGATTGAACTAGCCCATGATCAGAACACTCTATCGATGGAGTTTGCTGCTCTGGACTACTTTAGTAATGGTCATAATTCATACCAGTACCAGTTAATGAATTATGATGAACAATGGGTATCAGCGGGCGAAAAAAACTACGTTCGCTATGCCAATCTGCCATCGGGTGACTATATTTTTCAGGTCAAAGCCGCCAATCGGGATGGGCACTGGAGTAGCCGGATTAAAAAACTGGCGATTCATATTCAGCCGCCTTTCTGGAAAACACCGGCGTTCTACATACTGATCGCATTAATGCTTGTCCTGGTAACCTTTGGCTGGATTCGACAGCGTGAAAATGGCATACGCCAGCAGGAGACGGATCGGTTACGGCTGGCGTATGAAATTCAGGAGCAGGTTAAGAAAGACATTGCCCGGGATCTGCACGATGAGATCGGAACTCGTCTTGCAACCCTAAAACTCTATACAACCCGGTTGATCCAGTACATCAATGAAGCCTCCGTTGAAACATCTCAACCGGCAACGCACGCGAATGTTGTGAATACGGCAGGCGTGCAGGTTCTGAAGAATAACATTTTTACGCTGATTAACAGCACGATAAGTGATGTGCGTAATCTACTTCGGAAATTAAATCCGCAAACGCTGGAGCGATATGGTTACGTTGCTGCTGTAGAGGAACTGTTCTCGCGCATTAACGCAACCGGCACAATCGCAATGCACCTGATTTTGACGAATGCACCGGGTGAGTCGGCCGCAGACGGAACAGAGTTAGCAGACAATCCGGCTAACCCGGATTTACGGACAATAGCCCGCCTTCCGGTGGATATAGAAGTGATGTTATACCGAATAACGCAGGAACTGGTGAGCAATTCGCTTAAACATGCGAACGCGCACCAGATCGATCTATTTATTCAGGGTCAGAAAGACCGGCTATTTCTGATCTACTCCGATGATGGGCAAGGGTTTGATTATGAGCAGATAAAGCGCAGTGGGTCTGGCCTTGGGCTTGGTAGTATAGAGTCGAGGGTCGCTATTTTGAACGGGAAAATCCTTTGGCAAACACAACCTGGTCAGGGCGTCAGCGCCCATATAGACATACCCACCGGCCCCGTTGCGAAGCGGTGGTTTTCTTAGTTATTGATGCGTTTTTAGGTAGCATATACGTACCGTAACGTACCATTCTGAGTATACCAATAACCGTTACCAACTTTCTGCCTATTTTCGCAGGAGCATTTACGATTATTCATGTCGACATTTACAAAATGGGTCTTACTGTTTATTGGATGGCCCTTTTTTGCTTTTGCCCAGCTTCAGATTACACACCCAATGTCGCGACTCGTTGTTCAGCGCGGGAGCGACGGGAATGGGCGACTGTATTTATCAGGGCGACTGAGCAGTGCCGTCGATCGGGTAGAGGCTTCGCTAACGCCCGTTTCGGCTGGGCAGGGAAATGCTACGGGCTGGCAGGTGGTTCAAACAAATCCGACAGATAATGTTTTTCTGGGGTATGTTACAGGTTCAGGCGGATGGTACATTCTGACCGTACGAACGCTGATTGGGAATACCGTAATCGCACAGGGGACCGTACAACCTGTCGGTATTGGTGAAGTGTTCGTTACGGCCGGACAGTCAAATTCGCGGGGCCTGGGTATTGGCGATAATGACCTTGGAGCCATTACTGACCGGGTTAGTGCCATTGATTCGATCAACCACTCCTATCCGCCTGGCGCGCAGGCGCTTGTCGCGTCTGGTGATCCCATGCCCGTGCCCATATTCCAGCCGTTGACCGCTGGCCGGAAAATTTTTCCTATGGCTGAAAGTTCGTGGGGATGGGGCGAATTAGGCGACTACATCGTGAATCGCTACAATGTGCCGGTGGCGTTTTACGTAGCCGGATGGGATGGGTCGACGGCCGAAAACTGGTACAATACGGCGAATGGCATTCCAACCTGTAATCGATATTTCTGTGCCGAAAACTGGCCTAACCTGCAACCCTATACCAACCTTAAGAACGTACTTCATTACTACAATTCCATTGCAGGCATTCGGGCTGTATTATGGCATCAGGGTGAGGCCGAATACAGCTTTCCCGATGGAACGACCAGTATTCCGCAATACTATGATCGATTAGTTGGGGTTATCCAGAAATCAAGGCAGGATTTTGGGGGGCGTAATATGCCCTGGATGGTGGCCCGTGCCTCATTCGATGGTACAGATTTTCGCCCTGCCGTTGTTACCGAACAGCAGCGAGTTATTGATACACCGGGCCTGAACGTGTATCAGGGCCCTTATAACGATACGATTGTTAATCGCAATGCGGGCAATACAGATGTGCATTTCAAAAATAGCTCACGCCCGGCAACACACCCGCGCTATTACTTAAATCCGGCATCTATTCCCGCCGATATGGGGCTTTCCCGGTTTGCCCGCAACTGGAATAATAGCCTTAGTAACAGCTTTTTCCAAAACACGCAGCCGGTTACGCCTACTCAATTCGCTGTTACAGGAACCGTAGCGGACTATATCCGCCCCGGCGATAGTCTGTATGTGCCTTTCTCAACGCTCGGTTCATTTGCGGGCGATAACCAATGGCAAGTGCAGTTGCTTGATTCGCTTGGCCGTTACTGGTCTACATTAGGCAGTGGTTCGGCAAGTCCGATAAAACTAAAAGTTCCTGACACCCTTCGACTGGGAAGCCGCTTTCAGCTTCGGGTTGTAGCTACGTCGCCATTCCTGCCGGCTGTACCTTCCAATTTATTCCGGACGAGTGCCACGGCCAGTCAGGCAGATGTTAGTCTGGCCATGGGAATCAGTCAACGACTGCCTGACCTGAACGGCCCCGTTACAATTAGTCTTTTTGTCCAGAACAACGGCCCAGGGCAGGCACGAAACATTGTGATTCGGGACCGCTTGCCCGATAATCTGGCGTTTATTTCATCGACAGGCTTAACATTCAGTAATAATGTGCTGACCAGTAATGCCATGGATATTAGTCCGGGTGCAACGCAGGTTATCAGTTTTGTCGCTCAGCCGACGGCTGGTGGCACATATAGTAATGCTGCAGAAATTGCACAGATGCTCTCAACCGACCCCGATAGCCAGGCTAACTCCGGTACGGGAGATGGGCAGGATGATATGGCTATGCTGGATTTTCGTACCAAACAGGGTGGTTCTGGTTTATTTGTTTCGCCCAATCCCAATCAGGTTCCATTACCTACTGTTGTCAGTAATCAGCCAATCCCTGATCCCACTAAAGCAGACATCAGCCTGAGCATATCCGTCGATAATCGGGTGCCCCGCCTGAATGATGTGATCACGTATTCACTGACTATTTCCAATGCGGGTGGTGCCAATGCTTCTACGCTGTTTGTTATTGCCTACCTACCCAGCGGGCAGGTTTTTGAGTCAAGTAATGATCTGGCATTAAGCGGCAATGGCGTTGCCGGTAGTGTCAGTAATCTGGCTGCTGCTACCAGTAGAACATTGCAGTTTAAGGCCAGAGTTACTGCGCCGGGGATGGGTGTTTGTAGTGCACAGATTTTAGCCGCTGGCCAGGCCGATCCCGACTCTGTACCTGGTAACGGGACTAGTAATGGCGAAGATGATACCGCTCAGGTAGACGTGCGCGTGAAGTAAACGAATCGATTATCTTCCAGATTCAATGACCTTAATTGGCTGTTTTTACGAACGGTTTAGGCTGTATCTTCGTTAAAACTGTATCTATCCGTGATTTTCGTACGCTATATGCCCAAGTCTCTTCATTATAAGTGGTGAGGATTTGGGGTCTTTTGTCTTTTATTGAAACTAGACAGGACTAGTCGGTAAATAGTTCGTTAGCACACAATTTGCCCGTAAATCGAAGATGAAGAGTCAGTGGATTATTCTGGGTACCGTCGGCATCGCTGTAGCGTTTATGCTCTCGTCGTTTCTCGGTATTTTTGAGGAACGGGTCGATTATAACACGCAGATTAAACCACTGCTGAACAAAAATTGCATCGCCTGCCACGGTGGTGTTAAAAAAGCCTCAGGATTCTCGCTGTTATTTAAGCATGAAGCCCTGGCACCGGCCAAATCCGGCAAACTGGCCATTATTCCCGGTGATGCTGATGGTAGTGAAATGATTCGGCGATTGACGCTCGATGACCCCGATGAGCGAATGCCGCTCGATCACCCAGCTCTGAAACCGGATGAAATCGATCTCCTGAGTAAATGGATCGATCAGGGGGCCGAATGGGGCGATCACTGGGCGTATCAGACAGTCGAGAAGCCTGACATTCCGAAAATTGGCACGTTCTGGAGCCGACTGGGTATTGCTGAAAATGACGAAACGAACTGGGCCAAAAATGAGATTGATCATTTTATTCTGGATAAATTAAAGCAGGAAGGAATAAAACCGTCGCCTGAGGCTGATCGGGCTACGCTAATCCGGCGGCTATCGCTCGACCTCACGGGATTGCCTCCCTCAGAAAAAGACGTTCTTGACTTTACAACCGATCAGTCAGCCAATGCTTATGAGAAAGTGGTTGATCGATTACTAACCGCTCCGGCTTATGGCGAGCGCTGGACGGGCATGTGGCTCGATCTTGCCCGATATGCTGATACAAAAGGCTATGAACGTGATCCCGGTCGGAAAATCTGGCGTTACCGCGATTGGCTTATTAAGGCCTTCAATGAAGACAAACCCTTCGATCAATTTACAATTGAACAAATTGCGGGTGATTTGTTGCCGAAACCAACGGACGCTCAGCTGATCGCAACGGGCTTTCATCGGAATACGATGAACAATGATGAAGGTGGTACGCAGGACGAGGAGTTTCGGGTCGCAGCCATGCTGGATCGCGTCAATACGACCTGGGACGTATGGCAGGGAACAACTTTCTCATGTGTGCAGTGCCACAGCCACCCCTACGACCCATTTGTTAACGAAGAGTATTATAAGTTTCTCGCTTTCTTCAACAACAGCCGCGACGAAGATGTAACGAGTGATACACCGACACTGCGATTCTATAAAGCAGATGATTCGCTCAAACTTGTCAATCTGCGGCAGTTTATTGCCAAAAGTATTCCTAATCCTAAGCAGGCCAGCATACAGGCCGACTATTTTACGAAGCTGGCCCGGACGATGGAGCCGAAAATCAATTCGCACGATTTCGACCAATTGGTAAACGCGTCGTTGCTGGATGCCAAGTATTTTGGTTTTCAGGATAAAGGCTCGGCCCGTATCAAAAACGTAACGCTGACAGGGCGCCCAAGGCTCCTGATTTCGTGGGGCACAAAGGCTCCTGATGCAACTGTCACCTTTCGGCAGGATAATTTGGCTGGTCCCGTACTGGCTACTGTTCGTGTGCCGAAAACGGGGAGTACCGGCAATGATACGATCCAGTTAATACCATTACCACCCGTGAAAGGTAAACACAATTTATACGTATCGCTCAATAGTCCAACTGCCCCCAAAGATTGGGTCCAGATCAAATGGGTATCATTTCAGCCATCGTTGCCCAATCAGCCTCTGGACGCTGTCGGCGAAAGTGACAAATTACTGTTGGATATTCTGAATGCCAACCCCGAACAAACGCCTATCATGCTCGATGGTACGGGCGATTTAGCGCGGGAAACGTATGTTTTCCAGCGGGGTAACTGGCTGGTAAAAGGGAAGCGCGTAATGCCGGATGTGCCGAAGTACTTTCCGGCAATGGACCCTAAATTACCTAAAAACAGGCTTGGCCTGGCAAAGTGGATGGTCAGTCGGGAGCATCCGCTAACGGCACGCGTTGCCGTTAATCGATTCTGGGAACAACTGTTTGGTACCGGAATCGTTGAAACCGTCGAGGATATGGGTACGCAGGGTATTACACCGACGCACCGCGAGTTGCTGGACTATTTGGCAGTTGAGTTTATGGAAACCGATCATTGGAGCGTGAAAAAACTCCTGAAAAGGCTCGTGATGTCAGCTACCTATCGGCAACGTTCGGAGGTTTCTCCTGAACTGGTAGCCAAAGATCCTTTTAATAAGTGGCTGGCTCGGGGGCCACGTGTGCGGCTATCGGCTGAGGCTGTGCACGATCAGGCACTGGCTGTCTGTGGGCTGTTGAGCCAAAAAATGTACGGGCCAAGCGTTATGCCCGTTCAGCCTGATGGCATCTGGCAGTCGCCCTACGATGGCGAAAGCTGGAAGCAGAGTACGGGTGAGGATCTTCACCGGCGGGCATTATACACTTATTGGAAACGGACGGCACCCTATCCATCGATGGTTACGTTTGATAGCCCCAGTCGGGAGTTCTGCCAGTTACGAAGACTCCGAACAAATACGCCCTTGCAAGCCCTTGTCACACTGAATGATCCTGTCTATGTGGAAGCGGCTCAACAGTTGGCAGGCTACATGCAGAAGCATGGCCAGTCGCCCGAAATGCAGATACAGGCCGGATTTCGTCGGTTAATGTTGCGGGATCTGCCTCCTAAAAAACTGAGCATACTAGCCCGGCTCTATCGCAGTACGGAAGCGCATTACCGACAGAAACCGGGTGAAGCTCAAAAGTTGATGGCCAGGGCCGATGCTTCGCCCGAGCAGGCTGCATTGACAGTAACCGCCAATACCATGCTGAATCTGGATGAAGTTGTTACGAAAGAATAAACAGAAAACAGCCTGGATTGCTGTTCTCTGGCGTCAGAGCGATTAAACGCGGATTTTTCCGCAGCAAGTATTTATGGACAAACTCCTCAACGAACTTCAGCAGGCTGCGGCCGAGCGCGAAACCCGGCGGCATTTTCTGCACACCTGCTCAACAGGGCTGGGCGCAATGGCCCTCAGCTCGATCTTAGGCGGATGCGGGTTCTTTGGTAAAAATGAGGCTCAGACGAATACGGTTGGTACAGCTTTGCCAATGGGAGAGCCAACGGCACCGCATCCATCCCAGTATTTACCGAAGGCCAAACGGGTTATTTACATTCATATGGCCGGTTCTCCGAGCCAGCTGGAGTTGTTCGATTACAAGCCTGAACTGGCCAAATACAACGGTAAAGATTGTCCGCAGGAATTGCTTGAGGGTAAAAAGTTCGCGTTTATCCGGGGCGTTCCAAAAATGCTTGGTCCACAGGGTAAGTTTGCTCAATATGGCCAGTCGGGTGCCTGGGTATCTGATTATCTGCCTCATTTACAGGGTGTAGTCGATGACATAACGTTCCTGAAAGCGATGCATACGGATCAGTTCAACCATGCACCCGCCCAGTTACTCATGCACACGGGTAGTGCTCGTCTAGGACGACCGAGCATCGGCTCGTGGGTTACGTATGGGCTTGGTACCGAAAATGATAATCTACCCGGCTACATTGTGCTGGCATCGGGTGGAAAGCAGCCCGATGCGGGAAAATCAATATGGGGTAGCGGTTTTCTGCCAACGGTTTATCAGGGTGTACAGTGTCGTACGGATGGTGATCCGGTATTATACGCATCAGATCCGGCCGGAATGGATCGTAATGTGCGCAAACAAACGATTGATGCCATTAGCCAGATCAATCAACAACAGTATGAGGATGTTAAAGATCCTGAAATACTGACCCGCATCGCTCAATATGAACTGGCCTTTCGGATGCAGATGTCTGTACCTGATGCCATGAATATTAAAAGTGAGCCACAGTATATTCTCGACAGCTACGGTGTCGATCCAAACAAAGGCTCGTTTGCCCGAAACTGTCTGCTTGCTCGTCGGCTGGTCGAACGCGGTGTTCGATTTGTTCAGTTGTTCGATTGGGGATGGGATACGCACGGTACGAGTGCCGACGGAGCCATAGAAATTGGACTCAAGAATAAATGCAACGAGTCTGACCAGGCAGTAACGGCCTTGCTGAAAGACCTCAAACAGCGTGGTTTACTGGACGATACCCTGGTTGTGTGGGGTGGTGAATTTGGCCGGACGCCTATGCAGGAAAATCGCGATGGCCAGGTATTGCCGTTCATGGGCCGGGATCATCACCTCGATGCTTTTACCGTCTGGATGGCCGGTGGTGGGGTTAAGCGTGGGTTTTCGTATGGCGAAACCGACGACATTGGTTATTATGGCGTTAAAGATCAGGTTCACGTTCACGACCTTCAGGCTACGATTCTACACCTGCTTGGCTTCGATCACACCAAACTAACCTACCAGTTTCAGGGCCGACCGTTTCGACTGACCGATGTGGCCGGGAAGATTGTTAAGCCGGTGCTGGCGTGAACTAATTTGACGTAACCTGAGCTTTATCGGTAAGCATCAATTTCGCTAAGCCGGTTTAGCGTCGCCTGAAGAAGGTGATGCTCTACAAGCTCCAGTAGCTATGTCACGTACTTTTCTTATTCATGGTTATGTCGAAACCTCAGCTATTTTCGACGAACTCGTCCCATTATTACCCGTTTCTACCTTCGTTCGAATAGATCTGGCCGATGAGTTTCTACGCTGGAAACTTACAAAGAGAATCAATGTCGAGCTACTGGCGCAGTATCTGATCAATTTTTATGAAATCAAGGCCGAAGATGTCATCATTGGCCATTCGATGGGTGGATGGATTGCCATCCATATCAAGCAATTAATCAGCGCAAAAGCTATTCTGGTATCGTCCTGTACCGACCAGCGGAAAATTAGGTTACCAACGCATAATTACCGTTTGCTGAAGTTTCTGCTCTATTCGGGTATTACACAAAGCCGTCTGTTACTGAATTTTTTTCGGAAACAGTATCCGTTTGCCGAGTCGCTCGACTTGTATAGTAGCCTAATGGAAGGAATGAGGGGTATGAGTCGAACCTATATCGACCAGCAATTGCAGACGCTATTTGCCCCGGTGCCACCCCTGACAGTTTCGCCTGATTTGCGAATTCATACCCGCCGTGATAACATAATTGCCCGGCCTGCCGAACCATTCGTGGAAGTACCCGGTGATCATTTTAGTCTGGTTTTTCACCCAGAGCAAGTGGCTGAGCCTATTCGGCAACTACTCTAATACTTTCGGCACCTCAAAAAACTGCTCGTCGTGCTGGGGTGCATTGGCGAGCGCCTGTTCGCGGGGAAGATGATTGCCAATAACGTCGTCTCGCAGGACATTGGTCTCGGCCGAAATATGGGTCAATGGTTCAATTCCTGTCGTATCGACCTCGTTGAGTTGCTCCATCCAGGTCAACACACCGTTTAGGCTGTCGAGCAGCTCGGCTTCTTCTTCGGGACGAACTTCCAGACGTGCCAGATGGGCAATTTTATGTAACGTTTCCTGATCTACTTTCATCGTAAAAGAGAGACTGGTGAAAGCGTGATCGTCAGGCCACTACTTTCTTTTCGCTCATTAATTCAGTGTTGATAATTCGGTATGTTTCCTCTTTCAGCCACTCGACATCGTCCTGGGTTAACCCTGCGGTTTCGATAGGCGGGTGAATAATCGCGCGGAGTGGATGCCAATGAAATCGTACCTTTTTCGTGTCGGGCAAAATTTTATAATTATTCAGCAGTGTAACCGGTACAATCGGAACCTGTTGCTGAATCGCCATGATAAATGCACCGTCTTTGAATGGATGGTGCATTTGGGGCGGATTTTTCGCACGAATGCCCCCTTCCGGAAAGATCATGATACTGCGACCTGAAGCCAGCGTACGAATCGATTTCGCCAGTGAATAAGCACGGCTGTTCGGCTGGTCGCGATCGACCTGAACGTGCAGTTTGGCGAACATATAACCCAGCAACGGAATATGTTTAACGTCACTTTTACCCACAAAGGCATAGTAATTCCTGACAATCACGCCCATAGCCGCAATGTCCAGATATGAGAAATGATTGGCACAGAACACATAAACCTGGTTTTTAGCAGGCTTAAACCGACGCTCAACGCGAACGGGCATACCGATGCCAATGAAAAAAAGCGAGCCCCAGATAAAATTGATCTTATGCGCTACGGGTTTCCATTCATTGCGCTGCAAAAACACAAACTGTATCGGGAACAATACCAGATACAATGTGATAAAATAAACAGCGCACCAGATTGTATAAAGTAGTCGCATAAGTCGCTGCTTTTGTCATGCAGCCCCGGAAGCCCAGATAAAGTAAGCGGCTTCCGGGGTTAGCATGTCAAAAAATATTAGTGTTTAAAATGTCTGATTCCCGTTGTGACCATCGCCAGATCGTGTGCATTGCAGTAATCGATCGAATCCTGATCGCGGACCGAACCGCCCGGTTGAACCACCGCCGTTATGCCGGCCTGTCCTGCAATTTCGACGCAGTCAGGAAACGGGAAGAATGCATCGGATGCCATTACCGCTCCGTGCAGGTCGAATCCAAACGATCCAGCTTTTTCAATAGCCTGGCGGAGAGCATCTACGCGTGACGTTTGCCCAACTCCACTCGCCAGCAACTGATCTTTATTGGCCAGTACGATTGTATTGGACTTGGTGTGTTTACAAACCTTCAGGGCGAACTCCAGGGCCTGTAATTCGGATTCTGTCGGGGCTTTTTGGGTAACTACCTTGAATTGCTCCGATGTTTCGGTCTGATTGTCTTTATCCTGTTCCAGAACGCCATTCAGAATCGTTTTGAACATGATCGATGGCAACGCAACCGATTTACGCTTCAGTAAAATACGGTTCTTTTTCGATTTCAAGACCGCCAGGGCTTCGGGCGCAAAGTCGGGCGCGATCAGAATCTCCATGAACAGTTTGTTGAGTTCTTCGGCCGTTTCCAGATCTACCGTTGTGTTCGTGATAATCACACCGCCGAAAGCCGACACCGGATCGCAGGCTAGTGCATTCAGATAGGCTTCTTTCGTGGTTGGTGCCGTAGCGATACCACAGGCGTTCGTATGTTTAATGATTGCAAACGTGCTTCCTGCCGAAGCCTGAAATTCATCGATCAAACCCACACAGGCATCAACGTCGACAAGATTGTTGTATGATAGTTCCTTGCCGTGTAGTTTCTCAAACATAGCGTCCAGATCGCCGTAGAACGTTGCCTGCTGATGTGGATTTTCGCCATAACGCAGGTGATTGGCTGGCAGATTTTTGAAGTCTGCAATCGATGGCTCAGACTGACTATCAGCGTCGGCGAAATAGGCTTGAATGGCTGTATCATAGTGCGACGTTACGGCAAACGCTTCTTTGGCGTAATACCGACGGTCGGTCAGATCCGTTGCGCCATTTTTCTCCGTGAGCAGTTTCACTACGTCGGCGTATTGACTCCGCGACGAGACAATCAGCACATCTTTGTGGTTTTTGGCAGCCGCCCGAATCAGCGAGATCCCACCAATGTCAATTTTTTCGATGATATCGTCATCCGATGCCCCCGACGCCACTGTTTCCTCGAACGGATATAGGTCAACAATGGCCAGATCGATGGGAGGAATCTTATGCCGTTCGGCCTGAGCAAGATCTTCGGGTAATTCACGACGATAGAGAATACCACCCATAACGGCCGGATGAAGCGTTTTAACGCGCCCCCCGAATATGGATGGATACCCCGTCAGGTCTTCAACGGCCGTTACAGGAATGCCGAGTTGTTCAATAAATGCCTGGGTGCCACCGGTAGAGTATAGCCGCACATTTTGTTCGTGCAAAAGCCGTACTAAGGGTTCGAGACCGTCTTTGTAATAAACGGAGATCAGCGCAGAGGAAATTTTGAGGGACATGCTGTCAGTTGAATCAGCTATAGTGCTGTTTCTGAAATTAATGGTCAAGTTGGCCGAAACAACAAAGAGACTGTTTCGACCTGAAGCACAAAGATAACCAAACGTCTTAACTTTGTCAGCCCGAGGCACGAAAGCCACGGTATGAACGTCCTAATTAGCAGGCAGGTATTAGTGGAATGAGTACATTCAAAAAATTAGCCAGCGACACCGCGTTGTATGGCGTCAGCACTATTCTTGGGCGAATGCTCAATTTTGCGCTGGTGCCTTTGCAAACCTACGTGTTTACCCAGCCGGGCGAAATGGCTTCCAACGTCGAATTATACAGTTGGGTAGCCATTCTGATGGTTATTTATACGCTGGGTCTGGAAACCGCCTTTTTTCGGTTTGCGGCCCGTCGTCCCGATGATCGCATGAAAGTGTTTAATGAAACACTGAGTATTGTCATTGCCGTCAGCGCATTATTTACCACGCTTATCATCCTACTGACTCCGCAGATCGTAGTTTGGCTGGACTATCCGGGCCAGGAATTGTCGGTAATCTGGGTCGCGATCATCGTTGCAATCGACGCCGTTATGGCCATACCATTTGCGCGGCTTCGGGTCGAGAATCGGGCACGCCGGTTCGTTCAGGCACGAATTATCAACATTCTCATTGTGGTAGCCCTGAATGTATTCTTCCTGATCATTTGCCGGGATATTTATAACGGGAAATACCTGTCGGTGTTGAAACCCATCATCGACCTGATCTACTATCCCAGCCTTGGTCCTGGCTACATTATTCTGGCTAATTTATTGGGCAATGCTACCTATTTTCTGCTGTTGCGCGATGCGTTCTCCGGCTTTCGTTTCCGGATAAATAAAAACGATTCAAGGGTTATGCTCGCGTATGCGGCTCCACTTATGCTCACCAGTCTGGCCGGACTGATCAACAGCATGACCGACCGGTTATTCCTGCAACACTGGCTTCCAGAAGGGTTTTATCCGGGATTTACGAGTAAAGACGCACTGGGCATTTACGGCAACTGCCTGAAATTATCCGTTTTTATGGCGTTGGTCATCCAGTCATTCAAGTTTGCCGCCGACCCGTTTTTTTTCTCACGCGCTGAAGATAAAAACTCGCCTAAACTGCTGGCCGACGTCACCAAGTGGTTTATAATCGTTTGTGTGCTCATCTGGGTTGGCGTCAGTTTGAATCTGGATGTAGTGGGGTTACTCGTATCAAAAAAATACCGATCAGGCTTACCGATTGTACCGCTGTTATTGTTGGCTAACCTTTTTCTGGGGGTCTATTACAATATTGCGTTCTGGTTCAAGCTTAGTGACAAAACCCAGTTTGGAACGCTGATCACCGTTATTGGTGCTCTGATTACGATTGTTGGCAATATTATTCTGATTCCTCTGGTGGGTTACATGGGCTGCGCTATTGCTTTCCTGGCATCCAGCTTCGCCATGATGGTCATCTGCTACCTACTTGGTGAAAAGTATTACCCGGTTCCCTACCATGTAAAATCGGCGGTGGGCTACATTCTAGGTGCGGGATTATTGATCTATGCGTCGCAGTATGTTCAGATTGCCAATCTGTGGCTTGCGATCCCGTATCATCTGGCTCTGTTTGGGCTGTTTCTGGCCGTAGTTCTGGTCATTGAACGAAATACATTCAAACCCGTTTTGCAACGGATACGTCAGCGGAAAACCCCGGTAGTTGCTCCTAAAAATCCCTCCGATGAACCGTTGATTCCTAACGAATAGTATTCTGATAAACAGCGATTGGAGTCATCGAATCAGTTGGCGAACTGACTTGATGACCCCAATCGCTGTTAGTATGTATTGTTAATCCGTGTCAGGTCGTAGATTTTCGGTTGCTACCCGTGCCGTACGACTGCGCACTGCTGACGTAATGAAGAAACCGACTGCCTTTCGTCCGCTGGCATTCGTATTGACGATATTCGTTGGCACATTCGTGGGAGGAGTGGCAAACAGCCCACCATTCGAGATCTGAGTTTGTAACTCTTCCCAGAAATCATACGCTTCCAGCGTCAGCGACTGCACTTCTACTTTGACCACATCGTCGAACGCATATAAACTATCTGGGTTTACTGACCGCCGGATGGGCAGAATAAACATTAGCCCATCCGTGTTCGCATTGCCCCGGAAAGCACCATCCTGTGTGGTAATAATGTCGCGGGCTTTGTTCTGTAAGGTGCCATTCCGAAAATAGCGAATCCGGTAATAATCCGTTGCACCCGGTAAATCCCGTGAATAAAATTCGGCCCGGTAACCTTCCGTTTTCGACAAGGGATTCAATTTCTTCTTGACAAACGTAATGGAATCGACCGCAGGGACACGATTTAGCTTCGAGGTAGACCGATAGACCTCATTTTGATACGCAATGTTGAGCTGATAGGTGCGGCCAATGTGCCCAAGCGTGTCGGTAGCTACTTTTGGTTGCCAGATGTAATAACCGTCGTTGTCGTTGTCAGTGAATGCGTATGTCTTGCCTGCATCATCAGATACCGTCACTGTCGCGCTTAGGGCGGCCGGTGGAGTGCTACTGTTAAAATAGGCTGCCGTTTGGGTTAGCCGAATGGTTTGCGGACCAGGCTGATCGGTGAGAGTGGCATCGACCGACAGTTGAATCGGGCCAGTGTCCAGCTTGGCATCAATAACCGTCTCGCAACCCGACACTGCGTATAGCGCGAGTAGGAAAACTGGAATCCTATATAAAAATGAGTATCGTTTCATTGTCTAAAATCGCGTATCAGGTTGTCAATTAATGGATTGCTTTACTTACTCGTCCCTTAATTGCTGGCGCTAGAATTTGAAGTTGTATGTTATGGATGGAATAACCGTCGCAAATACTGAATACTTAATCGCTTCGGTTACCCGAGGATTATCGGCGTTTGGCTGGAAATACACTGAAAATGGATTCTTACGGGCATACACGTTATAGACCGAAAATACCCAGTTATCGTCTTTGCGTTTACCGGGTCGTTTCCGTCCCTGCAAGGTTGCTGCCAGATCGAGCCGGTGATAAGCCGGAATCGTGTAGTTGTTACGGCCGTTATAAATAGGCGTTGTATAGTCCTGATACTCAAATCGGTTGGTTGGGAATGTGCCAGGTGTACCACTGGCCAGCGTAAACGTTGCCGAGAAGTTCCAGCGTTTTGCCTGTGGTGGATCGAAGAGCAGTACCGAGGTCAGCGTATGGCGTTTGTCGAAACGTGTTGGATACCAGTCGCCGTTGTTGATTCCGGCTACCTGCCGTTCCGTTTTTGCCAGTGTATAGCTAATCCAGCCATTAACCACGCCCGTGTTGCGTTTTACGTAAAATTCAGCGCCGTAGGCCCGGCCTTTGCCGCTCAGCAGATCGCCTTCCAGATACTTGTTCAGAATCAGGTTCGCTCCATCAATGTAATCAATCTGGTTCTGGAGCCACTTGTAATACACTTCAACCGACGCTTCAAATTCGCGGCCCGATCGGCCAAAATTCTTAAAGTAGCCACCCGCAATCTGATCCGCAATCTGCGGCTGAATGTTGTTGGTCGATGGTGTCCAGATATCTAAGGGCGTTGAAGCCGTTGTGTTCGAAACAAGGTGGATATATTGAGCCAGCCGATTATAGCTCAACTTAAACGAGCTATTATTTGCCATTTCATACTTGGCGGCAAAACGGGGTTCCCAGTTGCCATAAGTCTGGATTGTGTTCCGACCCTTATAATCGACGGTCGTAAGTACCGTTCGCCGTTCGCCAACAGGCACATCCGTTTGGAAAATATAGGCTTCGCCCGGCCCAATATAGTTAAACAATGAATAGCGCAGGCCATACTGGAGCTGCAATTTTGACGTTACCTGCTGCTCGTTGCCGATGTAAAGCGCATTTTCCAGTCCATACTTACTTTCCAGCCCGAACGTCCGGATACTGCCCGAACTGGCAGCTGTGGCCATACCCGGCTGGAAATCGTGCAAAATGGACTGGCCTCCGAAGGTAATGGTGCTCTTCCCGAGGAATAAGGAGAAATCAGGTTTCAGACTATAATCGACAATTCGGGAATCGGTACGGAAAAAGTCATTCGGCTTTTTTCGCTTCAGATCGGAGTCGAGCGAGTAGTCGTAATTGCTATAGTAAGCCGTCGTATTCAAAAATAACCGGTCGCTGAAAACGTGGTTCCAGCGGGCCGAAACGGTTGTGTTGCCCCAGTTAAATCCAAAATCTGAACCAAATACATCGCGACCCAGATAGCCCGATAAATACACGATATTCTTATCATTGATCCGGTAGTTTCCTTTCGACGTCAGGTCATAAAAGTAGAATTTAGACCCTCTCAGATCTTTGTTCAAAAACGGCTGAGCCAGAATATCGGCATACGAACGACGGCCTGCAATGATAAATGAACCTTTCCCTTTAAAAAGCGGACGTTCGTATGATAATCGACTAAATATCAGCCCTATGCCTCCGTTTAACTCCGGTTTTTTGGCGTTGCCTTCTTTCAGGCGAACATCAAGAATGGAGGCAATTCGACCGCCATAGTTAGATGGAATACCACCCTTGATGAGCTTTACATCTTTGACCGCGTCGGGATTGAACACCGAGAAGAAACCAAACAGGTGCGACGAATTATAGACCGGTGCTTCATCCAGGAGCACCAGATTCTGATCGATACTGCCGCCCCGAACATTAAATCCGGTAGCCCCTTCGCCAACCGTCGATACGCCGGGCAACAGCTGAATACTCCGGATTACATCAACCTCACCAAGCAGGGCCGGGATACGTTTTAGTGTTTTAACGTCAATCTGGTTGACGCTCATGGCAATGTTCTTGACGTTATCGTCTTCGCGCTTGGTCGAAACCACTACCTCCTGTAGCTGCTTGCCTTCTTCGCTCAACTCAAGATTGAGCCGAACGTTCTGGTCGGTCAACGCTACCGTCCTGCTTTGTTTTTCATAACCTACATAAGAAATAACGAGGTTATATGTGCCCGGTGGCACGGTTATGGCATAGAAACCATAGTTGTTGGTAACTGCGCCAGTGCCTGTCTCTTTCACATAAACGGATACGCCGATCAAGCCCTCCCCGTTAGCTGCATCTTTTACATACCCACTCACGGTGAGTTGTGCCGGGGCTAATTTGCCAATGCTACCTGCCTGATTCGTTGCATTCTGACTGGCCTGCGCTCGTACCGTAACGCTACTGGTTACAGCAAGAAATAGGCAAAAGAGCCTAATAAATACATTGTTTTTCATTCGGTTGTTAGTAAATTACCTGGCTGGTGGTTTTGCCAGAATAGCTTTAGCTGATGGAGTCGTAAAAGTAGATACGTGCCAGTTGGGCTTTTCAAAAAAATAGATAAACCGACGAAATTAAGGGGTGAACGGCACTGTTTTTTGTATTAAATTAATAATACAGCTTTCTGCCCGAAAGAATTGAGGTTTACAGAAGGTTCGCTTTTTGACCCATTTATCATAGACTATCATGCGTTTTTTCATTTTTGTTCTACTGTTATTGCCCAGGTTTTCCGTTGCCCAATCCTTATTGTGGGAAGTTTCCGGCAATGGTCTCAAACAGCCTTCCTATCTGTTTGGAACCTATCATATTCTAAAGGACAGTTATCTCGACAAAACCCCTACGGTGCAAAACGCTTTTAATTTGGCTCAGGGAATTGTCGTCGAAACAACCGTCGATTCGGCGGCTATGCTGAGTATGGCGATGCGGGCAATCATGCCCGACAATAGTTTGAAGAAATTGCTTTCAGAGGCTGACTATCAGCTGGTAAGCGACGAATTTAAAAAGAACACGGGATACGATCTGACTATGTTTAATCAGATGAAACCTATAATGACGGCCACGACGCTAAGCTTAAGTTACGCCGAAAAAGAAGTCGATACGCTCAGTAAATTCAGCGGGCTACCGCTCGATCTGTATTTCGCTATGGAAGCGAAAAAGCGAAAAAAAGTGCTGACTCCGCTCGAAACGATGGAGCAGCAAATGGCTTTCCTGTTCGATCATGATCCCGTTGAAAAACAAGCCGCGGATCTGGTCAGAATGGTCAAGGAAAAAAAGACAATGCAGGGCCAGAGTAAGCGGCTGACAGATTTATACCTGGCTGGTGATCTGAACGGTATGTGGAAGTTGAGCCAGGAGTATGAAGAAAAATACGGCGATCTGTCGTATCTGGTGAATGAGCGTAACCAGACCTGGATGGGCAAACTGCCCACGCTGATGGCACTTCGGCCAACCTTCGTGGCTGTTGGTGCACTCCACCTGCCCGGCCCCAGCGGATTGATTACACTGTTACGCAATGCCGGATTTCAGGTAAAACCTTTGTGAGCGCCTGAGCTTTACGCGCTCAATACAATTCAAATGGAATGAGAAAAATCGGGTCTTTGTGCTCCCTGATGAGTTGCATAATATTTTCGTCATCGGGCCGAAGCTCATCGAATAAATCGTCGCCAAACTGATTGCCAGAAATGACAATGACCGTGTCTGGATTTAGGGTATTGAGTTTATACTCATACCCGTCTATATTGGTCATGGGGAAATTGTAACTGGCTGGTTCTCCTGTAATTGGGCAGATCTCGAAGCGTTCTACTTCTGCGTTTAGCATTCCCATCCGAATAGAATTTTTTGCGGAAAATTGATGAGAATCCTGAAGACTTCCTACCCGATCGGGCAGGAAGTCCTTAAACTTAACAGAAAGATAATAGCCTCTAACTCGCTGAACCTACGAATACTATACTTTTCCCCGCAGGTAGTCAGCAGTATAGTTTCCTTCGGGTAGTTTGACCATTTCTTCGGGAGTTCCCGTAAACGTGATATAACCGCCAGTGTCTCCACCTTCCGGGCCGAGGTCAATAATATAGTCAGCACTTTTAATGACTTCCATGTTGTGCTCGATAATGATAACCGAGTCACCCTGATCGACAAGAGCATTGATCGCCGACAGTAATTTTCGGATATCATGAAAATGAAGCCCGGTTGTCGGTTCGTCAAAAATGAATAGCGTGCTGCCTTTGTTGGGATTACCCTTACCCAGGAAGGATGCCAGCTTTACACGCTGGGCTTCACCGCCAGAAAGCGTATTGGACGACTGACCAAGGCCGATATAACCCAAACCAACATCCTGCAATGGCCGTAATTTATCGGCCATTTTAGGGTCTGCTTTTCGGAAGAAGTCGATGGCTTCATCCACGGTCATGTCTAAAATGTCAGAAACATTTTTGTCCTGTAAGGTGACCTCCAGTATTTCCTGCTTGAAACGTTTGCCGCCACAGCCCTCACATTTGAGGTAAATGTCGGCCATAAACTGCATCTCGATTTTCACTTCGCCTTCGCCCTGGCATACTTCGCAGCGACCACCATCGACATTAAAGGAAAAATGACTTGGTTTGTAGGCACGTGATTTGGAAAGAGGCTGATCGGCCATAACCTGCCGCAGGTAATCATACGCTTTGATATAGGTTACCGGGTTTGATCGACTCGATTTGCCAATTGGATTCTGGTCAATCATTTCAATAGCCGACACGCGGCTGAGTGAACCACCCAGGCTATCATATTTTCCGGCTTCTTCTGCTGCATCGCCCTTTTCCCGCATCAAAGCCGGATAGAGTACTTTTCGAATCAGCGTACTCTTGCCTGAACCCGATACACCCGTTACGACCGTAAGTGTATTGAGCGGGAACCGCACATCTACGTCTTTGAGATTATTCTCACGGGCTCCTTTCAGTTCAATAAAGTTCGTCGCTTTTCGACGGAATGTGGGCACTTCAACCGTCTCGCGTCCGGTTAGAAAATCGAGGGTATGCGATTGCATAGATTGAGCAGGCTCATGACCATTCTCCGTATTCGAGGCTTCGTGCCCTACGCTCTGCATAATCTGCTCCCACGTTCCCTGAAACACCAGATGGCCACCAAGTGAACCGGCATCAGGTCCAATATCAATAAGCTGGTCGGCGGCTCGCATTACTTCTTCTTCGTGCTCAACAACGATGACCGTGTTGCCCATATCACGCAAGGATTCCAGAACGCTGACCAGCCGCTTCGTATCACGTGGATGAAGGCCAATACTGGGTTCATCGAGAATATACATTGAACCGACCAAGGCCGAGCCAAGCGATGTAGCGAGCTTGATGCGCTGATATTCGCCACCAGACAGCGAATTGGTTAGACGGTTGAGGGTCAGGTAACCCAGTCCAACGCGTTCCATGTAATTCAGCCGGTTACGAATCTCGATCAGGATGCGATTGGCTACCTGTTGCTGATGCGAAGGAAGCTGTATCTCGTGAAAGAATGCCGTTACCTGCGTAATAGGCATCAAAACCAGATCAGTAATTGACTTCCCGGCTACCTTTACATAGCCCGCATCCTTACGCAAACGCGAACCCCGACATTCCGGGCAGGTTGTTTTTCCTCGATAACGTGATAACATCACGCGGTACTGTACCTTGAAGGTTTGACTTTCAACGTAGTCGAAAAAAGAATTCAACCCATCGAAATAGGCGTTGCCCGACCAGAGCAGTTCCTGTTCGGCGGGAGTAAGGTCTTTATAAGGACGGTGAATCGGGAAATCGAAGCGAATGCCATTCTTAAGCAATGGCTTCAAAAACTCCTCGCTCATTTTCTCACTGCGCCAGGGGGCTATCGCTCCCTCAAAAACCGAAAGATTTTTATCCGGTATAACCAGATCAGGGTCAATACCCAACACTTTTCCGAATCCATCGCACCGTCGGCAGGCACCGTATGGATTATTGAAGGTAAACAGGTTTACACTCGGCTCTTCGAAGACAATACCGTCTAATTCAAATTTATCGGAGAAAACGCGTGATTCGCCTAATTCGCCGGACCGGCCAACAATCTCTACCCGGCAAGTGCCTTCGCCTTCGTTAAAAGCCGTCTGAACAGAATCGGAAAAACGATATTGATTATCTTCGTCGGGATTGCCATTATCGTCGTAGATAACAGTGCCGCGGTCGATGAGAATTTCCAGAGAGGAGTGGGGTAAATTAACTTTATCCGCATTTTCGCCTTCCAGAAAATCTTCGATTTGCAAGACTTGTCCATCGGCTACAATTCGGGTATAGCCTTTCTGGAGCAGGATCGTCAACTCATAGATCAGCGTTCTACCCTCCCGAATACGTAGCGGAGCCAAAATCATAACCCGTTGGCCTGCCTCAAAACTGTACATGAAGTTGACAACGTCCGTAACCGTATCTTTACGCACTTCATATCCTGATACGGGCGAATAGGTAGTGCCGGCCCGCGCAAACAGAAGTTTTAGATAGTCATAAATTTCAGTCGAGGTTCCAACCGTAGAGCGGGGGTTTCGGGTCGATACCTTTTGTTCGATGGCAATGGCTGGCGAAACACCCTTGATGTATTCGACCTCGGGTTTTTCCATCCGGCCCAGAAACTGTCGGGCATAACTGCTCAGGCTTTCGACATACATGCGTTGCCCCTCGGCAAACAACGTGTCGAAGGCAAGCGATGATTTTCCGGAACCAGACAGACCCGTGAGAACAACTAATTTATTGCGTGGAATGGCAACATCAATTCCTTTCAGATTATGTACTTTCGCCCCCTTAATGATAATAAACTGTTTGGGGTCAAGGTGATCAACCGACTGTTGTTGTTCGGTGTTCGTGGTTGGAGTCATTCTAAGTCAGTAGGGTAAACTCTATCTAAATTTTAACGGTTTATTTGAAAATATGGTTTCTCTGGACCGATATTCTTAAGATGACTTCTGCCAGGATTGATCAGCCTTTTGTCGATAAATGCAACAACCAGGCATTTACTGCCGTATTAGGTAACGAAAGCAATGGATTTCGTCATAGAAGACATTATTAGCTTAACTGCTGCATTGGTTATTGGTGGCCTGATTGGGGCTGAGCGTGAGTATCATGGCAAATCAGCGGGTTTTCGAACCATGATTATGATTTGTGTTGGTTCTGCATTATTCACGCTTATCTCCGGCCGTATCGGGAATTCCGGTGATCGTATTGCTGCTAACATTGTCAATGGAATTGGCTTTCTGGGGGCCGGCATCATCTTTCGGGAAGATAATCGGGTAAAAGGTCTCACGACAGCAGCTACTGTTTGGGCGGTATCGGCGTTAGGTATGTGCGTAGGCAGCGGCCACTACGATATTGCTATTACAGGATTTGTGCTTATTATGTGTTCACTTTTGTTGCTGACTGGTTTAACCAAACAAATTCAGAAGTTTAACCAGACCCGTGACTATAAAATCGTGACCCAGTTTCGAAACCGGACACTGGATGAGTACGAAACATTTTTTGAAACGTGTAACCTCTCACCAACACTGAGGCATCAGCAACGGATTGGAACAGAAATCGCGGGCCATTGGCGGGTGCACGGAGCCGTAAAGAATCATGAAAAATGTATTAAACATCTGCTAAACGATCCCGAAGTAAAAGAATTTACCTTTTGATTTCGTTACTTTCGGGACGCTGGATAGCAAGATGTCAACTAAGTCAACTAATCGTGTTTTATTCATAGTCTAAGCCAGCTTCTTTTTTATATAAATCTATCATGAGTCATATCCAAAAGTTACTGTTTATCATAGCGTTATTAAGCAGTAGCGTTGCTTTCGGGCAACTCACAGAAGATCCTGAAGACCGCCGTGATCAGGGTAAAGATCCTTTTAAAACACAAACTGTAGATGGGCAGCCGTTACCCTTTTCGCAGCGACTACGGTTTGGCGGGGGTATTAACGGTTTCCGGTTCGGCAATCCATTTAGTTTAGGTGTGTCGCCGGTTGTTGGTTACCAGGCCACCGAGCGCCTTATTGTCGGTATTGGAGGAACATACAATTACACCCATTATAAAGCCCCTTATTATACACCGACCACCTACAACCAGTTTGGTGTAAGAGGCTTTGCGATGTATGAATTTATTCCGTCTATTTTGCCAAATCTATATTTGCATGGTGAGGTAGAAAATAGCTCTATTCAGGTTAAAGACGACCAAACCAGCCGATCAAATAGTGTAGGTGTAACGGCGCCTTTGGTTGGTCTTACGTATTCGCAGCCTATTTCCCGCCGGTTTGGCGTAAATCTAACCGCACTTTATAACCTGAATTATAACGATCCACAGGGCGTTTCACAATACATTTATGGCAGCCCGCTGGTTATTCGGTTATCATTCTTTTGAGGAAAATACCCCTCTAATAAAAAAAGCATCGCTCCTGTGGCGATGCTTTTTTTATTAGAACGACTTATGGGATTTTTTGCCAGATCAGATCAGCGATGCGTAGCATACCCAGATCGTTGGGATGGGCCGCCACGCCCGGATTGGTGTACTGGCTGGCAAAGTATTTACTCTGAGGGACCATTTCGCTTAGGTCTACTAATGGATAGCCTTTTTCGAGCGTAACTTTTCGGATAATGGCATCTGCCTGAGGGCGCGGCCATACGCTGGTTGTGCAGACGATTTTAGCGGGTTGTGCATACGAGGCAAATTTATCGAGCAACGCGCGAAATTGTTTTTCAAAGTTACGGCCCCCCAGAACCTCTCCTTCGTCAACGTTTTCGCCAATACGAACGATAATCAGGTCTGGTTTAAATACTTGTAAAGGCTCATTAAATTCGTCAAGGCTATAGGTTGCCAGTCCAAATTCACGCTCAAAATTACCGCCGTTCTGGAGTTTAATGCTCACCTTGGGATATAGGGTTGCTAAATGACTCGTCAGTAAATGAACAAAGTCTTTCTCCGGAGCTGAGGCCGCCATACCATTCGTATTATACCAGCCAAGTTCGGGAGCTGGCCCATGACTCATAATACTATTACCGATAACCAGCATTCGCTGGAAGTAAGGCACGTAATTTGCCTGTGCTACTGCAGAAACCAGATCGTTGACACGAGTTCGGGCAAGAATAACATTACTACTGAAAACGGGAACCTGATTGCCGACGGTCCATGCTTTTCCATTATCGTATGAATACTCAATCAGGGCTCCAGAGGGCATATCTGTAGCACTTATTGGGATTTTGGTGCCATAGGCAATACTATCGTTCGTCAGGCTAAAAACAGGGATAGGAAGCCCCTGTGGCACTGTTGTCGGTGGTTTATGAGTGGGATTGACTTTGGTAACTGTCACGCAATCAGGTGTAGTGCAGTCAGTAGCGGGTGGTTTAGTTGGCTTTGTAAGCTGATTGATCGATTCAAGCTGGGTGCAACCAGGTAGCCAATAACTTACACTGATAGAAAGCAGTATCAGGGATGCATAGTGCAAACTGAGCCTATTAATCCTATAATTTCTTAATCCCTTGTGCACCAATATTGTTAGCGTTATAGTAAAAGCAGTGTCACTAAAAATATGCCAATTGTTTGTATTATTTAAAAAAAATTGAATATTACGATGCACATTTAAGCAAAAAACAGCAATGACTTGTGATATTTTTTTTGCCAATGTACTCATAATCATAAGATTGTTGTAGAGTCAGGTTGTTTTATGTACCTGCAAAAAAAATTACTTTTGGACTAAATTACAGCTGTGGGAAAAATTTTCACAGATTTTGAGCAATAAGTTTTCACGGGACGTGATGACTCTCTATTCACTCAAAAAAAGTAAGCAATATGTTTTTCAGTTTCTGACAGATATCCTAGTGCTGAAATCTTTATCAGGTGACTTGCCTGAGACGATTTCTATGCTTTGTAAATAAGAGGTTTATGCTTTTCAGTTCGGCTATTTTTCTGTTTTTATATCTGCCAACTTTTCTGGTTATTTATTATATAATACCCAGGGATTGGCGCAATGCTTTTTTGTTTTTTGCAAGTCTGTTTTTTTATGCCTGGGGTGAAACTCTGGTTGTGCTGATTTTATTGCTATCTGCTTTTATTAATTTCTTTGCCGGGAGACTTATTGAGCAGGGGCAACGTAAGACTGGCCTGTTACTTTCCCTGATTGGAAGCCTCTCTTTGTTAGTATATTATAAATATGCTAACTTCCTGTTTAACTCATTAAAGAGTATTGCTAAATTATTGATGATACCGGGCGCTGATGAAATTAATCTGGCCGAAATCGCACTTCCAATTGGCATTAGTTTCTATACGTTTCAGGGAATTTCTTACACCCTAGATATATACTGGGGGCATATTCGGGCTAATCGGAATTTTCTGGATTATGGAACGTATGTAGCCATGTTTCCACACCAGATTGCCGGCCCGATTGTCCGTTATGCAGATATTGCGCCTGAGTTGACGAAGCGCACTGTAACCATCGAAAAATTTGGTAGTGGAGCAGAACGATTCATTATTGGATTGGCTAAAAAAATTCTGATAGCCAATACATTTGCTGGTGTCGCTGATGTCATTTTCAGTGCGCCAACTACCAGTTATTCGACTGCAACGGCCTGGCTGGGTATTGTATTTTATGCACTCCAGATCTATTACGATTTTTCTGGCTACTCAGATATGGCTATTGGCCTGGGCAAGATGCTGGGCTTCGATTTTAAAGAGAATTTCAATTACCCATACATAGCTCATTCCGTTCAGGATTTCTGGCGTCGGTGGCATATTTCATTATCAAGTTGGTTTAGAGATTATCTTTACATTCCATTAGGAGGTAATCGGAGAAGCAGGGTTCGTGTTTATGGTAACTTGCTACTAGTTTTTTTCATAACAGGACTGTGGCATGGCGCTAGCTGGAATTTTATCGTCTGGGGACTATATCATGGTCTATTTCTGCTTATTGAGCGGGCTGGCCTCAGTAAGCGACTGTTACGGGTATGGCCACCTGTTGCGCATGTTTATACTCTACTGGTGGTCTTAGTAGGCTGGGTGTTTTTCAGGATTGATAATTTGTCTGATGCGATTAACTATTTGCAGAAAATGATAGGTGTAGGCCCAGTTGTAACCGTTGAAGCGTTCGCGCCTTCATACTTTATGAATATAGAGACAGTAGTAATACTGCTATTGGGCATATTACTGGCCACACCGATATATAATCGTTTTCATCAATGGTGGATGCGTCGGGCTCCTTATTTTCCTGCCCGGTTAGTATCTGATTCATTGTATACAGTTGGCCTGCTTGCCCTATTCGTAACAACCATTATGTATCTGGCTGCCGATACATATAATCCGTTTATTTATTTTCGATTTTAAGCCTTTTTATAGAGGGCCTGAAGATCAAATTTTGTAATAAAGCCGAGGTATGGTTAGCTCAGTTCCACATAAAATTAAAAAGCCAAACCCAAAGGCAATCATAAAAAAAACGTACGTTTTTTTTATGATTGCCTTTGGGTTTGGAACATTACTATTATTCCCAATAATTGATCAATGCCTGGACTTATCGGCCGGGTTTAAAAGTACAGAAAAGCGTATTCTTGCTCCGTTTCCAACGTTTAGATTTCCTCATGTTAAATCATATATTCACGAATTTGATGAGTATTATAAAGAGAATTTCGGGTGGCGTAATGCACTTTTTCATGTCTATAGCTATTGGAAATTAGTAATCCTTGGTCAATCGCCGTTACCCGAAAAAGTTGTAGTTGGTAAACACGGCTGGTTTTATCCCGGAAATAGCCTCAATCATGCGGTTGATAAACATCGAGGCTTATTGCCAATGTCGCAAAGTTCTATGCATGCCATAGGCCAGAGATTAAGCCATTTTCAAAAGCAACTAGCTAAACACGGAACGCGATTATATGTCCTCGTTGCTCCTGATTCTTATACTATCTATCCTGAAAATTTACCCGACTACATTCACGAGAATGGGCCGTCTAATCTCGATTTATTTAAACAATACCTGACTCGGCATACGACTGTGCCATTCATTGATATCCGTAACGCGCTGCGAATGGCTAAAAAAAACCATGTCGTTTACTCGCAAACTGATACACATTGGAATGACTACGGATCGTTAATCGCTTCGTTAACTGTTGTTGATTACGTTAAAAAAGACTTCCCTCAGTTAACCGATGCGAAGCTATCTGATTATCGAGTGAAAGCAACGAATGGTATGGGAGGGGATTTAGTAACCATGCTAGCCTTAAATAAGGAGCTGAAAGATTCGGTTGTCTATAGAATTACGCCAATTCCTTCTTTAGCCGCCCGGCAAATAGAAAATACGCCGAATGCCGATATGAACTTACCCTCTTCGCGATTTATCGGACAGAAACCTACTCTACCTAAACTATTATTAATTGGCGATTCGTTTAGTTTTAGCATGAATCAATTTATCCCGAATCATTTTGGGGAATCCTATCTGGTGCGTAGCAATCGGTTTAAAATGGACCTGGTTCAGAATGAGCATCCCGATATTGTCGTGCTTGAGATTGTTGAGCGAAATATAGACTTATTAGCGAGCTATTGATCTAATTTATAGAGGTTTGCATATTAATTCGTAGTAAAAATATAATGCTGCAAAAACGAATTGAAAAATAGTTTATGACTCCGAAAGGATGTGTTTCGGTAGTTTCATCATTGGTTTTCCTAAAATTAGATCAGCCGCTTTTTCTGCAATCATAATGACAGGCGCATTCGTATTGCCGGATACGATGGTTGGCATAATGGAGGCATCAACGACCCGTAATCCCTCAACTCCCCGAACGCGCAGATTCGTATCAACTACAGCCATTTCATCCTGATCTGGGCCCATCTTGCAGGTGCCTACCGGGTGATACACTGTTTCAAGCTGTTGCAGGATATGTTGCCAGAGTGCATCATCGGAGCTATAATCGGTGGGTGTCTGAATCCGAAGCCGGTACGAATCGAAGGCGTCTGCCTGCATGACGGTTAATGCCTGCCGAATACCGTTGATGAGCACCATTTTGTCATCTTCATGCTCCAGGTAGTTAGGCTGGATCAAGGGGGCGTCAAGTGGGTTATTTGACCGTAATCCGACATACCCTACACTTTTGGGCTTCAATAAGGTAGGCAGGATCGTATAACCGTCGGTGGTGGGGTATGTTGTCAGGTCGTACACGTCGGTTGTGTAGTCGTCGCCCATATGAATCGGAGCGAAGTGAAACTGCAGATTGGGGCGATCCTGCGATGGGTCCGTTTTCAGAAAAGCGACTGCTTCGAGTGGGCTAACCGTAAATGGCCCCTTCCCGAACAGAAAATATTGACCTATAGCCTTCAATTGATTGACCGGCTTAAGGTGAAAATTTGACGAAACGCCCCGTTGCGAACACAGGCTACTGACACCCGTAAAAAGATGATCCTGTAAATTCTGCCCCACACCATTGAGTTCTTTCTTTACGGCAATTTTCCCCTGGCGCAATGCATCGACTGGGCCGATTCCTGAAAGCATGAGCAATTGGGGAGACTGAAACGCTCCCGCTGATAGAATAACTTCTTTGGTTGCGGTCGCTATTTGAGTCTGATTTTTACCCGTTATGAATTCAACACCCGTTGCCCGGTCATTTTTTAGTAAAATCTGCTTCGTTAACGCATGTGTGATTACTGTCAGATTTGATCGGCTTAGCACCGGTTTTAAAAAGGCTGAAGCCGCACTGTGGCGTTTGCCATCTTTAATGGTAAACTGGAAGAACCCCGTTCCTTCCTGCTCTTTCCCATTATAATCCTGATTCTCGCGGATACCCGCCTGAATACAGGATTTAACGAAAGCACCAGCCAGGGGCGTTTTGTACCTGGTCGCATAGGTCACGTTTAAGAGCCCTTCATGGCCATGATAAAAAGAATCTAACTGACTAAACTGCTCATTGTGTTCCGACCGGATAAAATAAGGTAGAACGTCAGCATAGCCCCATCCTTTATTTCCTCCATGTGTCGCCCAATCGTTGTAATCAAGCCGGTTACCACGGACGTAAGCCATTGCATTGGTCGAACTACATCCTCCAAGTGTTTTACCGCGTGGCTGATACATTCGGCGGCCATTAAGTGCTAATTGGGGTTCCGTCCAGAAACCCCAGTCAACTGCGGTCCCATTCAGCTTTGTATAAGCCGCCGGAATACGAATCTCCATCTTTTTGTCTGGACCGCCTGCCTCCAGAAGAAGTACAGACAGGGATGGATCAACAGAAAGTCGATTGGCCAGTACACAACCCGCTGAACCCGCTCCAATAATAATGTAGTCGAATGTCATACGAATGAATTGAGATGGAGGATGAAGATACAAATAAATCTTGGTAAAATTATGTATTACGGTTGTCGGTTATTTTTAAAAAGCTTTGTTTTTCAGAATGTTATAGGCAGAAAGTATGTCGTTTAAAAGATTTCTTAAACAAAGTCCGGGCATTCGAACTTTTTCATGTGAACGGATAGTCGTTTATATGACCTGATCCGTTGACAACGGCAACCTTGAAAAACTTATCGAATTAAATGAAAGGAACGTATGGACGAAATACGTGTACTGGCAACAGGATTACGCTTTCCCGAAGGTCCGGTGTTTGATGAAGATGGATGTCTTTGGTGCGTAGAGCAGGAAGGAGAGGGGTTATTTTGCCGGGATTCAACTGGGGAAACCCTGCGAATCAAGACGGGAGGACGACCTAATGGAGCCGCAGTTCGTGATGGTTATATCTGGTTTTGCGATTCAGGCCAGCATTCGATTCGGCGGTTAAATAGTAAAACGAAACAAATAGAAACGATCATCGATCGAATAGGTGCTGAACGGCTACAATGGCCGAATGATCTGCATTTTGACCACCTGGGAAATTTACTCTTTACCTGCCCTGGTGCCCCCGACGACGATGAGACAGGGTATGTTGGCGTTTATTCGCGGGAGGGATTGGCCGAGATTATTGCTGACGGATTGAATTACCCTAATGGATTGACCATACTGCCCGATAATCAGACATTACTTATCGGTGAAACCCACCGGCAGCGTATCTGGCAGGGGTATTGGGATGCTACGAGTCTAAGCTGGGAGAATATCAGTGTATGGACGTCGGTTATTGACGTTCCCGATGGAGACTCGATTCCGGGGCCCGATGGATTTACGGTTGGGCCTGATGGGAATATATACGTAGCCGTATATGGGGCCGGTGTAATCCGGGTATTTTCGCCAGATGGAAACCTGGAGAAAGAGATCAAATTGCCCGGTCAGAATCCATCCAATTGCGTATTCGATCCTGCCGGTGATTTAGGCCTGGTTGTTACTGAAACAGAGCGAGGAGAATTGCTGAGCCTTCGTGTATAGCGATAGTATTTATTCTGGATGCCTGGTTCATATCGCTCAACTTCCGGCATCCAGAAGGCTTTATTTTAATTCAGCCAGCACAGTGACTCCTCCTTTTGTTTTATCGCCGATCTTTACATTGATTTCGGCGTCAAGAGGGAGGAATACATCAACACGCGAGCCAAATTTAATGAAGCCCATTTCGTCGCCCTGCTTAACAGGTTGTCCTTCTTTCACATACCAGATGATACGCCGGGCAACCGCTCCTGCAATTTGTCGGAAAAGAACCTCAGCGCCATTCGCAGCTTGAATGACAATCGTAGTCCGTTCATTTTCGGTACTCGATTTTGGATGCCAGGCTACCAGATACTTTCCTGGATAATACTTGAAATAGCGGACGATGCCCGTTATGGGGTTTCTGTTTACGTGCACATTTAAGGGCGACATAAAGATTGACACCTGCCGCCGAGGAGACTTAAAGTATTCGTCTTCGCTGGTTTCTTCAATGACTACGACAGTACCATCAGCTGGTGCGATCACCTGCGATTCGTGAACAGTTAATTGCCGGGTCGGTACACGAAAAAACTGTACAATCAGCCCAAACAGAATTAAGCTGGCTATGGCTAATAGCGTGATGGCAGTTGAATTATCGGAGAATAGATAAAAATATGCCAGTAGGTTCAAGGCCAGCAAAACCAGCCCTGTGGTAATCATTATGGTGTAACCTTCGCGGTGTAAGCGCATGGAAAGAGATATGATGTGAACTATATGATGTATTTCTGATGCATCATGAATGAGCAAAATTATACATCATATAGTACACATCATACATTTTAGAGAAAATCAATAACCGCCACGGAATTTATAGGTACTGGACACTTTGTCGATCGCTACGATATAAGCAGCTAAACGGAGAGGTACCTGATACCGTTGAGAGGTTTCGAATACACGATCGAAGGCATCTTTCATCACTCGGTCGGCCCGGCGATTAATACGGTCCAGCGTCCATTTGTAACCAATTCGGTTTTGAACCCATTCAAAATAGGAAACCGTAACTCCTCCGGCATTAGCCAGAATATCGGGAACAACCAGAATGCCTTTACTATTAATAATTTCATCGGCTGAAGCCGAGGTTGGGCCGTTTGCTCCTTCAACGATCATGCGAGCCTGTATTGAAGCCGCATTGTCATCCGTGATCACATCTTCTTTGGCCGCTGGCACTAACACATCAACGGCCAGCGAGAGTAGTTCTTCATTTGATATTTTCTCCGCTCCACTAAAACCTTCGAGTGTGCCTTTATTCCCATTCCGATACGTTACGGCTGCCGTAATGTCAATACCCGATGCATTGTAATACCCGCCAGAAATATCGCTGATGGCAACTACCGTAACTCCCCGTTCATGGAGAAGTTCTGCCGCAAACGAACCGACGTTACCAAAGCCCTGTACGGCAGCTGTAGCCCGATACGGATTCATGCGCAGTTTGTCCATTGCAGACAGTGCTGCTACCGTAACACCACGCCCGGTGGCTTCTGTTCGGCCAAGGGAGCCACCCAGCACTAATGGTTTGCCTGTCACTACGTTGTTGACAGTCATGCCTTTCGCTTTTGAGTATTCATCAACAATCCAGGCCATTTCGCGAGGTCCTGTACCCATGTCAGGGGCTGGGATATCGCGGTCAGGCCCAATCACGTCGAGCATAGCAACCGTGTATTGCCGGATAAGGCGTTCAATTTCTCCTGCCGACATGTCGCGTGGGTTACAGGCAATACCGCCCTTAGCGCCACCATAGGGAATATCAACGACGGCGCATTTCCAGGTCATCCAGGCGGCTAATGCCCGAACCTCATCCAGATTTACTGCCGGATCAAGGCGAATACCGCCTTTGGCTGGTCCCAGAATGTTGGAGTGAATAACTCGATAACCCTCAAAAACTTTGATGGCGCCGTTGTCCATCGTAACGGGCAACCCAACAATAACTTGTCGGGCTGGTACTTTCAGGATATCATACATTTCGTCCGAAATGCCCAGAAGACGGGCGGCCGCATCAAATCGCGACATCATGGACTCAAGTGGATTTTCTTTATCTTTTATTGGGGCTGGTTCAATGTATGCCATGGCCATAGTTTTACTTCACTCTGTTAAACCATTTCTATTGATGAAGTGTGTCACAAAATTAATTAAAAGCGATGTATTATTATGAAAGGTATATTTTTTCTCAAATTAATCTAAAATTTATTTCCCAATAATAATTCACTACTCAGGTCAACACCAAAATTGTAATTTCCTGATATTCGCCTGTGCGAAAGAAAAATCGGGGATATAAAGAAATGGCAGTTTAATAAAAATTATAAGAAAAGATATTCTTGTCTGTCGATACATTGAAAATCAGGTCAGAAAGCATTAATTTTGGGAATTATTACACACCCTGTTTATTACAGCTATTAACTATGGTTCAGGAAGAAAAAAAACGCTACTCGGAAGAAGACCTTAAAGAGTTCGAAGAACTGATCGGTCAGAAACTTGAAGCGACCCGTAGTGAGTTGAATTATATTAAGGAAACACTTAGCAAACGCAACGATAGTGGTACCGATAATACATCAGGCAATTCTAAATTGCTTGAAGATGGTGCCGATACCAGCGAACGTGAAAACCTTAGTCAGTTAGCAGCTCGGCTACAAAAATTTACGCAGCAATTAGACGCGGCTATGGTACGGATTAAAAATGGAACCTACGGGATCTGTAAGGATACCGGAAAACTGATTCCAAAAGAGCGTCTCCGCGCAGTACCGCATACGCAACAAACGATAGAGGCCAAGTTGCGCCAGTCAAACTAACGTTTGATGTGATTGGAAGTTTTCGTAAACCTGTCATCATTTAAGATGGACAGTATACCCTTCTGACGCCTATAAGTAAGGATTTTCAAAAGGTCTGGTAGTTAATCTGCCAGACCTTTTGTATTTAATAGATCTAGGTCTTTCGCAAAGAGCCGGGCCACGGTTACTATTGATGGATAAATAAACCGTGGCCCGGCTCTTTGCGAAAGGCCTACTTAAAAATGTCTTGTTTATAGCTAGCGTTTTTACAGTTACGCAATTAAATTAACAACAAATGCCTCAGTCTAATCCGATACGGATTACGACCTTAAAAATACACCGGCAATCTTGAGCTAACGGCAGCATTACAAAGCGATTAGATGGTCAGAAATGGACAATTTCTGAACAAAATGGACGGTTTTTTGTAAATAACGCAGAGCAAATCTAAACATCGACAATCATGCTGGAACGCCTGGAAGAAATTCGGGAAAATATCTTCCGCTATCTGGAGGCTCGAATCGAGCTATTTACGCTTGAAACAAGAGGCAAAGTGGAAGAAGGAGTTGTGGTCGGTATTCATGGTATTGTGCTGGCACTTCTAAGCACGATGACGATCATATTCTTATTTAGTTTGCTGGCTGCGTACCTGAATGAGGTGACAAATAGCCGGTACATGGGTTTTGTGATAGTAGCCGTTTTTTTTCTTTTATTGACAATAATTTGGGCTACAGCCAGCGGTTTTGTTAAATCGAAAATACGGGTAGCGGCCTATAAAGCCATTAAAAAAAGTCAGGAAAAAAAGGCAGAAGAAAAATCAGAAGCCATTCATGAGTTAATGGAAAAAACGCGTGCGAGCCTGAACGAAAGTAGTCGCTATCCTGAATAACTAATTGATTATAAGTTACATATACCAAGTCGAAAAGAAAAATTATGGAAGATCCTAAGGTTCCTTTTGCTGATACGACAGCTCGTCGGGCGCAGTTAATGGCTGCTACCGAGCGATTCAAATCATCAATTACTGATAGTGTTGATTCGATGAAAGACGATGCAGCCGAAATCGGGAAAACTGCCGCGTTTGTAGCGGGTGTTGGTTTAGCCGTATATTTGGTCGTAAATGCCATCCTGCCTAAGTCAGATGAGTACCGACGCGCCGAAAAATATGGCGAGCCAGATGAGGATATTGACTACGAAGAGGAGTATGATGAAGAGGAACCATCGACGCATCCAACTCATAAGGCAATAAAGCAGCAGGCGAAAAAGACACAAAAAACAGCAGCAGCGAGTGGCTTAATCGGTGGTTTGATAACTACCGTTTTAACAAATATTGCTCGTGAGCAGCTAACCGGCTTTTTAGCCCGTATCCGTCAGAATAATGCGATCAACCCAACCGCAGACCCCACGATTGGAAGCCAATACCACGAAAAGGCACCCACTAAGCCTGCAGACTACTCTACGCACTTATAAATCATTGGGCCGGAAAGCATTTGCTGTCTTGCTCGATCCGGATAAGATCGAGCAAGACGAGCTTTCGGCTCTATTAGATCGTACGAACCAGCATTCTATTGATTTTTTTCTGGTTGGTGGTAGTTTAGTTACTGATTACGTACACAAAGAGATCATTGCTACTATTCGCGAGCACACCGACATACCCGTAGTGCTGTTTCCTGGGAACCCACTACATATCGAACCGTCGGCCGATGCTATTCTTCTGCTCTCGCTTATTTCAGGCCGAAATCCCGAATTTCTAATTGGTCAGCATGTTATTGCGGCCCCGCTACTCAAGAGAAGTGGTCTGGAAATATTATCTACCGGTTATATGCTGGTCGATAGTGGTACGCAAACAACGGTTTCGTACATCAGTGGAACGACCCCATTACCGCACGATAAGCCTGATGTTGCCGCTTGCACAGCAATGGCAGGAGAAATGCTGGGGTTACAATTAATTTATTTAGACGCAGGTAGTGGGGCTCGTTGGCCAGTCCCGACAGACATGATTGCTGCTGTTCGGGCTGTAGTTGATGTCCCGATACTAGTGGGGGCGGTATCAATTCCGGTGAGAAAGCATACAATGCGTTGAAAGCCGGTGCCGATGTGATCGTTGTCGGAAACGGTATCGAACATAATCCGGAGTTGTTGCCTGAGTTGTCGGCCATCGTACACGCGTTTAACCAATCAGTCGTACAAGCTTAATCCATGAAAACTTTTGTAATTGCCTTCTTGTGCCTTATGGGTACGACCGGCCTACTTCCGTCAACGGGTGCTTTCGCTCAAACGCACAGCCAGTTAGTCTATACTACCGTTGAGCGTCAGCCTGAATTTCCGGGTGGTAAAGCTGCCCTGAGCCGCTATCTGGCAGAAAATATTCGTTTTCCGAGTTCATTGATGCGGAAAAATCAAAATACGGGTCCGGTTGCGGCCAAATTTATTGTTGACAAAGATGGCAGCGTGCATGATGTGCGGATCTCAACAAAACCACTTGACAAAAAAGCGCAGAAGGGAATGGAAGACTTTATGACAACCATTATTGCGGCTATCGAGCAAATGCCTCGCTGGCGTCCGGGTGAAGTAAAAGGAGAACCTGTTGCCGTCTTCTATACGCTGCCAATAGAAGTTAATATGCAGTAAGGCAACAATCCACTTTCATTGGATAGATTGCAATCTGCCCAATGAAAGTGGATTGTCTATTTTTATCCAGCAACTGACGTTAGACGTTCATCAGCGATTCGCGACGACGCATCTTGCCAGCTGGAATACCAAACATCATCTTGAATCGACGGCAGAAGTAAGCGGTATCTTTATACCCTACTTCAGCCCCAATGGCCCGGATACTCTTTTTGCTTGTACGCAAAAGGCCCACAGCCGCTTCCATCCGTTGGTACTCTATATAATCCTGCGGATTGATACCCGTCAGCATTTTAAAGTACTGTCCTACATAATCTTCAGAAACGTTGGCGACGTTAGCCAGCACCTTGTTTGACAGATCGCCCCCCAGATTTTCCTTGATATAAGCGAAAATATCGATTAAGCGCGGGTCTTTAAAATAAGTACTATTGGTAACCAGCTGCTCAACAAACAGACGATTTTTCAGAATGTACCGAACAACTTCAATGACTATTTCTTCGGTCTTGATCTTAACGATACGTCCTTTTCCGGCCAGATCAGTCATGTCTTCAGCCAGAATCTGGTCGATTGTATTGGCCAGATGATCTTCGCGCTTAATGATGAACGGAGGCACATCAAGCGAGTTGAAAAAGTTTACTGAATCGAAGACCTTGGCCTCAAAGGACACATAGCCAAATGAATTAGGCAGATGGCCAATGAGCTTGGGATCGTGATTCCCTTCCCAGTACGATTCCCGGTGCGTCATAAACTCCTCATTCGAGACAGTTTTAGAGCTGGTGGGGTCTCCGTAGGTAACCGTGACATGCTTTCCTCCCGGAATGAACAGCATATCGCCTACCTCAACCTTAACCCGGTCTTCGCCGATCGACACTTCGCCATTATATAAGATCAGCAGTGTATTCTCAACATCATAAAAGTTTTTGATGGTGATCGGCTGCAAAATCCGAATGTTACGGGCCTTAATAAATTTTACGCCCAGCGATTCAATTATTTTATTGTAGTCTTCCATAGCTGAAAGTAGAGTGCGTGTGAATGCTACTTGCGCTCAAAGTTGCACAAAACTAATAATTTGTACAAAACTAATACAAGTATAAAAGTTTCCAAAAAATAAAAAAAATAGTGCGAATTCGTATTGAACACGCACTAGGTCTTTGGAAAAATTCTATTTTACTAAGAAAATACTTAGCGAACGAGTTCTCGGGCTATAACTAATTTTTGGATTTCGGATGTACCTTCATAAATCTGAGTAATTTTTGCATCCCGCATTAAACGCTCTACGTGAAATTCCTTCACATAGCCATACCCACCATGGATTTGAACCGCTTCGGTAGTGGCCCACATAGCTACATCTGACGCAAATAGCTTGGCCATAGCCGCTGCCTGAACATAATCTTTATGCTCATCCTTTTGCCGTGCAGCCTTGTAAACCAGTAAACGAGCTGCTTCAATTTTGGTCGCCATTTCCGCTAATTTGAACTGAATCGCTTGATGGTCAAATATTTGCTTGCCAAACGCCTTCCGTTCCTGTGCGTATTTCAGGGATAGTTCGTAAGCCCCGGCTGCAATACCCAACGCCTGGGCGGCAATACCGATCCGACCGCCATTTAGGGTCGACATGGCAAACTTGAAACCAAAGCCATCCTCGCCAATGCGGTTTTCTTTAGGGACCTTAACGTCGGTGAACAGTAATGAATGGGTATCGGAAGCCCGAATTCCCATCTTATCTTCTTTCTTGCCGACCACAAAACCGGGTGTTCCTTTCTCAACGATCAGGCAATTAATGCCCCGGTGTTTTTTCTCACGGTCAGTTTGGGCAATGACCAGACAGATGCCAGATGAGTTGCCGTTCGTGATCCAGTTCTTTGTGCCGTTTAATAAATAATAATCGCCTTTGTCTTCGGCTAGTGTGCTTTGCGACGTCGCATCGGAGCCTGCTTCGGGTTCCGAGAGGCAAAAAGCACCAATAGTTTCTCCGGTGGCGAGTCTGGTTAAGTATTTCTGCTTTTGCTCTTCAGTACCATACGCTTCGAGCCCATAACAGACAAGTGAGTTATTGACTGACATGACTACTGAAGCTGATGCATCAATTTTAGAGATTTCTTCCATGGCCAGCACGTAAGAAACCGTATCCATGCCACCACCGCCGTATTCAGGAGAAACCATCATACCCAGAAAGCCTAATTCGCCCATCCGTTTTACTTGTTCGGTTGGAAAACGAGCCTCATTATCACGCTCAACAATGCCGGGCAGCAGTTCATTGTGCGCAAAATCGCGCGCAGCTTCCTGTACGGCCCGGTGTTCTTCTGACAAATTAAAATTCAATCCCTGTAACTCCAGAGCTGCCGTTGCCATCTGAATTTCTTGGTTTTAGTGAATCGTAGTCGCTTGTTGTGAATACCTGGGCTTTTCGCTTCGAGGTGTGCCACCGCAGCCGCGGACGGTGGTTACTAATATTAGGCAAACAAACCATGGTCCGCCGTTGCGACCGTCCGCGGCTGCGACCGTCCGCGGCTGCGACCGTCCGCGGCTGCGACCGTCCGCGGCTGCGGTGGCACACCTCGAAGCGAAAAGCCTACTACTGTAAAGGTAAATAAAAGTCGAATGAATAGTATGCGTGCATACTGTTCATTCGAAGAGCAATACAATCAGTTCTGCTATACAGGCCGGTTTCTGTTCGCCATCTACTTCAAATACACATTCGATCACTGCTCGAACGCCCTTTGTACTTTCGTTCGTATTTTGTGGTTCTACATGATGTAACCACGCTTTCATTCGCAATTTGCTACCAACTGGTACGGCATTCGTAAAGCGAATTTTATTCGCTCCATAATTAATTCCCATTTTTACCGATTCGATGGAATAGAGCTCCGCTAACAATTGGGGAGCTAAGGAGAGGGTTAGAAAACCATGGGCAATGGGTGTTTTATAGGGTGATTCGCGGGCTGCCCGTTCTGGGTCTATATGAATCCATTGGTGATCGCCAGTGGCTTCGGCAAAAAGATTAACCGCTTCCTGCGTAATGGTCCTGTACGGCGTTTCTCCCAGCGGTTGACCAGTATGTGCTGAGAATTCGGCCAGATTTGCGAAGATTTGCATCGATCGTAATTGGTAAAGATGAAGTCTATAATGCGATTAACGCTTTCCATCATTCTTTTGCAACTTTGCCGGTATGAATAGAGTTGGCGAGATCAAACTTTTTACGCTTGAAAATAACCAATTAGCTTATCGACAAGTTGGTTACGGCCCCGCTACGCTAATCGCCTTTCATGGTTTTGGACAAACGGGGCATGTATTTGCAGGACTTGAGAAGCTTCTTGGCCAACAATACACGATTATTGCCATTGATTTATTCTTTCACGGACACAGCCGTTATGGCCATACGCAACTGTTAACCAAAGCCGCGTGGCAAAGTTTGATCGGAGCTTTTCTTCACTCGCAGCAAATTGATCGATTTTCGATCATAGGTTTTAGTCTGGGTGGACGATTTGCCCTGACAATGATCGAAGCGTTTGCAACCCGTGTCGACCAGCTAATCCTGATTGCACCGGATGGCATCACCTATAATCAGTGGTATTGGCTGGCTACGGGCTCGTCTGTTGGGCGTTGGCTCTTCCGATATATGCTGACTCATTTATCGTTGCTAAACTCGCTTGGGCATAGCCTAACGCGTCTGGGCTTACTAAATCGGACGGTTATGCGGTTCGTTGAAATTTCGCTGGGTACGCCAGAGCAGCGCGATCTGGTTTATCAAAGCTGGACCCAGTTCCGGCTTATCAGGCCGGATCTGAACCAGATCGGCAATTTGCTTAACGAGAAACCAATTCAGGTTCGTTTTTTTACGGGCGCTTTTGATCGTCTCGTGCCGGGCCGATATATCATTCCACTAACAAAACTGCTCCGTCGCTATGAATTGACGGTTTTACAAACTGGCCATAATCACCTGATTGAGTTGGCTGGCCAACGACTTGTGTAGAAAAGCTATTTCAAGGCACGCTGAATGACCTGCCACAACCCGGCAATCGAAACAATAACCAGAAAGACCACGATAATCTGGGTCCAGCTACTTTGATTCGGATTTTCCAGTAATGTTCGTATTTCGCGGGCTTCGTGCCCCGACCAGATGGCCAGTAAGGTTCGAGGCATCATACCCAGGAGGCCACCCAGAACAATATTTTTTAACCGGGCGCCCGAAAGAGCAAACAATAGATTTGTGAGCCCAAAGGGAAGAATAGGGGAGAGCTTGGCGAAAAAAATAACTTCTAACTCTTTGTTGAGAATGCGATCCAGTACCGATTGGGCTTTGGGATTCTGACGCAGGAATTCGAGAAACCGGTCATGATCGAGCCAGCGAACGAGCAGATTGATGAATAAAATGCCGCCCAGATTGATGGTAAAAAGAGGAAGTATAGCCTGCCATCCTAAAAAATAGCCAAAAATCAGGGCCAGCATCGTCGGTGGTGTTAAAGCGGCCGAGGTGATGGCACAGACAAGTGTGATGACACCCCACTGCCAGGTCGTAAAATTTGCAATGGCGGCTTCATGAAGAATGGCATAATAAGTCAGTAAAGACGTAAATACGATTGGCGTTACAGACATAACAATGCCTGCAATAGCCGGTCCTGTAAGGTTTTTAAGAATGGATGATTTCACGTCTTAACAAACTCCCAAAGGGCGGATGTGGTTTCGGCAAAGCGGGATATCCTCTCTACAGATTGCAAGGCGTTTACAGATACCCGCATTGTGTGCGCTTTACTTTTGTTACCTTCGGGCATGAAATTCGGAACGAAAGCCATCCATGCCGGTATAGAGCCGGACCCCACAACGGGTGCCATCATGACGCCCATTTATCAAACGTCGACCTACGTGCAGGAGTCGCCGGGCAAGCATAAAGGCTATGAATACGCCCGAACGCAGAATCCTACAAGAACCGTATTGCAGAATAATCTGGCCGCTCTTGAAAATGGCAAGCATGGTATTTGCTATTCGTCGGGGCTGGGCGCTACTGATGCCATTCTGAAGCTATTTAAACCCGGTGATGAGATCATTGCCAGCAACGATCTCTATGGCGGTACCTACCGGATTATGGTACGCGTTTTTAGTGAGTTTGGGCTTATCTTCAAATTTGTCGATTTGTCAGATCCGGCTAAGCTCGAAGCGTTAATCACACCGGCTACAAAAATGGTCTGGATCGAAACGCCGACCAATCCATTACTACGCCTGGTCGATATTGAAGCAATTGCGGCTATTACAAAACCGCGTACTATCCAGCTCGTTGTCGATAATACATTTGCTTCACCATACCTACAGAATCCTCTGGATTTGGGCGCGGATATTGTCATGCACTCGGTCACGAAATACCTGGGCGGCCATTCTGATACGGTAATGGGGGCTATCGTGCTGAACGATGACGAAACAGCGCAGCGGCTGGCTTTTATTCAGAATGCCTGCGGTGCCGTACCGGGACCACAAGACTGCTTTCTGGTACTTCGTGGTATTAAGACCCTTCACGTTCGGATGCAGCGCCATTGCGAAAACGCGCAGAAAGTGGCCCAATACCTACAGCAACACCCTAAAGTGAGCCAGGTTTATTATCCCGGACTGGAATCTCACCCCGGTCATGAGCTTGCCAAAAAGCAGATGCGTGGCTTTGGGGGTATGTTATCGTTCGAACTGAAAGGCGACCTGATCCCTGAAGCTGTACGGGTTATGGAAAGTTTTGAGGTATTTTCACTGGGTGAGTCACTTGGCGGAGTTGAGTCATTATGTACGCACCCTGCCAGCATGACCCATGCCAGCATTCCTAAAGAAGAACGCGAAAAGAACGGCCTGAAAGACACCCTCATCCGGCTCAGCGTGGGTATTGAGGACGTTGAGGACTTGATACAGGATCTTGAACGGGCAATTGGATAAGTTTGATTGCCTGGTTAACCCGCTAACTTTTTTTGACATAGGGCTAGATTTGATTTTGTTACCAGGCAAAGTCAAATCTAGCCCTATGTCATAAAGAGCCGGTTTAGAAACGTATTCTCACCCCAGCCAGGAAATTCCGGCCTGCCTGCGGATAATAGCCATTATCGGCCGTTACCTTGCCTTCCGAAATGTAAGCGTATGTGTAGCCGTTTGACTCGTACAACTCATTAAGAACGTTATTGAACAACAGTGTGAACGCAATCTCCTGGGCAAATTTCGGCTTGATAGAGTAAATGACCCGAATGTCGTTCGTGAAATAGGCGTTCAATTGCCGGTTTTCATTCGAGGTATTGTCCATATACTGTTTCCCAACGTACTTTGAGAGTAAGCCCAGTTCCAGACCTTTGACGGGCGTAAAGAGCAATTGTGATCCGGCAATAGCATTCGGTGAGAACGAAATATCTGTCTCGCTATACTGACGGCTTTCCTGCTGGCCGTTATCGAAGTTGTCGAGATATTCCGTAAAGTTCTGGATTTTGTTCCGGCTGAAGGTGGCATTAACGTTCCAGCGTAGTTGTTTGGCCAGTCGTATACCGGCTTCGAGTTCAAGACCTGCGCGATAGCTGACCGGAATATTTACCCGGTTATAAGCGCCTACGTCGTTGAGCTGCCCGGATAAAACCAGCTGATTCTGATAATTCATGTAGTAGGCATTAACCGTAAAGGCTATCTGCTCGGTCTGAATCTTGTAGCCTGCTTCATAATCAATTAGACGCTCGGCTTTGGGGCGACTCTCCGGCGTTGATTGCGTATAATCGTTCCGGTTGGGCTCCCGATGCCCCACGCCAACCGATCCATACACAGTGCTGCGGTCGTTGATGGTATAGGTTATGCCTGCTTTGGGATTGAAAAACGTCAGCGTAGCATCCTGTTGAACGTTTTGTAGTTTGCTGTTAAAGCCCAGAAACGAATAATAAACCTGGCGAATCTGTGCATCGACGAATCCGTTTACTTTTGGGCTGAATTGATAAAATGCTTTCGCATATACGTTAAAATCGCGTTTCGTAGCATCATCGTTATAATAACGTTGGCGGATATCGGTATTTCCGGCGACGCGTGCCCAGATAATCTCTCCGTAATGCGCTCCCTGATATTGATTCCAGCCTCCGCCAATGTTAGCCGTTAACTTTCCAAAACTATTGTAGTCAAAGGAAAAAACAGTGCCGTAGAAATTATTATCAAGCCACAAACGACGTATAAGGTCCGTTTGGGTAATCGTCGAATCGCCAATAACGACATTGGGAAGGCCATACTTACTGTAGACATCCTCAGGTTTAAACTCTTCGTAATAGCCTTTCCCTTTTGTGTAGAAAAAGGACAGATTTGCCCGCCAGTTTTTGCTTAGCTCGTGCGAACTGATTAGCTGATAATTGTCCTGCTGGTAATTATCCGTCTGATTGTCGTACGTAAACGAATTGTAGGTTCGATTGGTCTTCAGCAGCGCTTCGGGCACACCGTTCCATGCCTGATAGGTTTGCTCCTGCCCCGAAAACACGTTTAACCGGATGAAGCTCTTTTTGGAATAATAACCACCTGATACATAAAATGATCGTAAATCAGAGAATGCCCGATCAATGTAGCCGTCAGAATAAATTTTAGACAATCGGGCATCCAGCACAAAATGATTGTTTAACAGACCTGTTCCGGCCAGCACGTTCACCTTGCGGGTTCCGAACGAGCCACCCGACAAATTCGCTTCTGCGTAGGGTTTGTCTTCAAGCTTATTGGTCTGAATGTTGACCGATGCGCCAAAAGCCCCTGCCCCATTCGTAGACGTGCCAATGCCCCGCTGGATTTGAATACTGCTCACGGAAGAGGCAAAGTCGGGCATATCCACAAAATAGGTCCCCTGCGATTCTGCGTCATTGTATGGAATCCCATTGAGCGTCACATTGACGCGGGTGGCGTCGGACCCACGAATGCGAATACCCGTATACCCGACCCCTGTGCCCGCGTCGGATGTGGTGACAATAGAGGGCGTGAAGTTGAGCAACTGGGGAATGTCCTGTCCTAAGTTCAGCTTATTTAAATCCCGGCGTGTGACGTCGGTATAGGCAATAGCCGATTTCTGATTGGCCCGTGTGGCGCTGACAACGACTTCATCGACGGCTACGGCGGTTTTCTTTAAATTGATCGAAACGGTTGCGTTTTGCGTCAATTCAAGAGCCTGCATCTGCGTTTCGTAGCCTAGTAATGAGATCCGAAGAGATAAGGAGCCTGGTTTTAGGTTCGTAAGCAGAAAGGCACCATTGGCATCGGTAAAGGTGCCTTTATAGGTTCCCTCAAGGGTGATAGCTGCACCGGGCAATGTGCCTCCATCAACGTCATTGACGGTTCCGGAAATAGTGAATTGAGCCCAGACAGATGAATTACATAGCCACAGAAGTGCAACAAGCGAAGTAAGATAGACGGAATGCCGCCCAGACGTACCTTTTTTCATGAACTGAAAATGGTTACGATAGGCAAGGGGTCAAACCTATCTTTAAGTGTAATTTTTAGTTTATTTTATCACGGCCTTATCCGCGACTACATTTCCCTTCGCGGCATTACCCGCGCAGGTTCAATGGGTATAATCTCAGCCCGTTGTTATGGGGCACCCCTTGGAAGATTAGCGATGCAAAGTTAAGTCAATTTTAACAAAACAAGATTTCGTCTCTGACGTTTCTAGCTTTATACCAGTTTATTGACGTATGAGCGAGTTTGATTTAGTTGTATTACAGGAAGATGCCGCCGACGGGCGCCTAAAAATGGGTGATGTTGGCACGATTTTAACCGTTTACAATGAAGGGCAAGCCTTTGAAGTAGAATTTGTGACATTAACCGGCGAAGCAGTAGCTATTGAGACCTTATTAGCCCACCAAATTCGCCCGGTTCGACCCTCAGAAGTGATGGCCGTTCGCGATATGGCGGTTCAATAAACAACTCTTCTGTAAACTTTTGAGCATTACGCTTTTCCGCAATAACAAATATTCCTAATTTTGCAGTCCAAATTGCAAACAAATGAGCAAAAAGAACAGCGGACTGGATTTTTTGGAAGATCCAGACGCATTAGAAGGGAAATTAGAGGACGTTGGAGATTTCTTCCAGCAGAATCGAAATATTGTGCTGGGTGTACTTGGCGGTATCGTACTGCTCGTCTTCGGTTACGTTGGCTATCGGTATTATGTAAGCAGCCAGGACGAAACAGCACAGGTCGAAATGTTCCCATCGGTATATCAACTGGAAGCCGATTCGCTGAAGAAAGCCCTCAATGGCGATGGTAAAAGCCCAGGTTTACTGGCTGTTGCTGATAATTATAGCGGAACACCGGCCGGCAACCTGGCTGAATTCGAATCTGGCCTTGGTTTACTGAAGCAAGGAAAGTATGACGAAGCTATCGAGCATCTGAAGAGCTTCAGTTCATCCGATTTGCTGGTGCAAGCCCGTGCTTACGCGTTGATCGGCGATGCGTACGTAGAAAAGAAAAGCTACGACGAAGCTGCTGACTACTATCAGAAAGCGGCTGATTATAAGCCCAACAAGTTTTTTACGCCCGGTTACCTGCTGAAACTGGCGATTACGCACGAACAGGCTAAACAGAACGATAAAGCCATTCAGGCTTATAACGATATTATCGAAAAGTACCCACAATCTGCCGAGGCCGTTAGTGCCAAGAAGTATAAATCCGTGCTCGAAGCAACGGTCGGCGAGTCGTAGGCGTACTTGAATAACTCAATACAGCAAAGGACAAAGCCGACCGAGGTTTTGTCCTTTTTTATTGGTTTTGTCATGCCAACGAAGGAAGCATCTTTGGCTGACTCTTAATCCTTTCTTGGCTATCGAAGATGCTTCCTTCGTCGGCATGACAAAAAAATGGCTACTGACTTAAAAAACCTTAGTGTCTTTTCAACGGACGAACTCCCGGACGTGAGTCTCCGGCGATTTGCGATTCTCGTCTCCGAATGGAATACGGAAGTTACTGAAGCGCTGTTTTCCGGCGCTTATCAAACCTTGCTTCAGCATGGAGCCAAGGCCGAAAATATTATTCGGGGCAATGTGCCAGGCAGCTATGAACTCAGTTTAGCGTCACAATGGTTTGCGCAGCGTAATGATATTGATGCGGTAATTGCGCTCGGTTGTGTTATCCAGGGCGAAACAAAGCACAACGATTACATCAACCATGCTGTTGCTCAGGGTTTGACAAACGTTGGCCTTAAAACGGGCAAACCGGTTATTTTCGGTGTATTAACGCCTAATAATCAACAGCAGGCTCTTGACCGGGCGGGAGGCAAACACGGTAATAAAGGCGACGAAGCCGCCATTACAGCCATCAAAATGCTTGGCCTACAGCAACAAGTTTATAGTAAATTTTAAAAAGCAAAAGAGTGAATGAAGGAAAGAATGAGTCAACTTTTTCCTATTCGCTCTTACCCTTATTCACTCTTTCATTATTATGCACGTCTGGAAATTTGGCGGTACATCGGTCGGGAAGCCCGAGCGCATGCAGTCCATCCGTACCTTAATCACCGAAGACAATACCCGTAAAATTGTCGTTCTGTCGGCCCTGTCCGGCTCAACCAACACGTTGTTAGCCATTGGCGAAGCGATTAAGGCGAATGACGATATTGAGGCTAATGCAAAAATTGATTCGCTGAAAGCTCATTACGACGGCTTTATTAGTGAATTATATAACACGCCTGAAGGTAAGGCGGCTGGCCAACAGGTCGTTGATAAAGAGTTTTCGTTTATCCGGTCGTTGACAAGCATTAAACCATTTACGCTTAAGCAGGAAAAAGAGCTGGTTGCTGAAGGTGAACTATTGAGTACGCAGATTTTTCATGCCTATCTGGTTGAAGAAGGTGTTCCGTCAACGCTCCTGCCTGCGCTTGAGTTTATGCGGATCGACGCTGATAATGAACCGGAAATTCAGTATACGCAAGAGAAATTGGCAGAAATGCTGCCCCAGTACGACAATAAGCAAATTGTTGTAACCCAAGGCTTTATCTGTCGAAATCCGCGTGGCGAAGTAGATAACCTGAAACGGGGTGGTTCTGATTACACGGCGTCGTTGATTGGCGGAGCCATCCGGGCCGATGAAATTCAGATCTGGACCGATATTGACGGAATGCATAATAACGATCCGAGGATTGTTAAAAATACGTTTCCGGTTCGTGAGCTGACTTTTGATGAAGCAGCAGAACTGGCTTATTTCGGGGCCAAAATTCTGCATCCGTCCACAATAACACCCGCACGAATGTTTGGCGTGCCTGTGCGGCTAAAAAATACAATGGACCCCAGCGCTCCCGGTACACTCATTGCTGACCGTACGAGCGACCAGGTGTTTAAAGCAATTGCGGCTAAAGATGGCATTACGGCTCTGTACATCCATTCGACCCGTATGCTGAATGCGTATGGCTTCCTGCGCCGGATTTTTGAGATCTTTGAGAAGTATAAAACGCCGGTCGATATGCTGGCAACCTCGGAGGTGTCTGTATCGGTCACGGTCGATAATATCGACCGGATCAAGGAGATTTCAGATGAGTTAAGTACGTTCTGTTCGCTGGAAGAGCCTGATTATGACCAAACCATTATTTGTATTGTCGGTAATTTTAGTGCCGATAACGAAGGGGTGGCAGTTCGGGTATTTAACGCCATGAAGAATATACCAATTCGGATGATTTCATACGGCGGCACTGAAAGCAACCTGTCGCTTCTCGTTCATAGCCGTTATAAAGCTGAAGCGCTGAATGCCTTGAACGAAGGACTGTTTTCTGCGTAAATTTGTCTGCCATATCGCATTTTGACGATGTGGCAGACATTAAACTATTCATAATATGACCAATACCGAATTCTTACAGGAAGTTAAGCGGTATGTTCATGAGATTGATCCGCAAGCCGAAGTATGGCAGTTTGGATCGCGGGCGCGGGGTGATTTTGATCAGGATTCCGATTGGGATTTTCTGATTCTAACCGATAAACAGGTTGATAGGGCCTATAAACGCCTTATTAGAGATCATCTGTTTTATTTAAGTCTAGACAGCGAGCGAATAATTGGTACAATCATTCAAAATAAATTGGCTTGGGAAGTATTGGAGTTGACTAATCTCCACCAAAATATTCGCGAAGACGGCCAATTGGTATGAGGAAAACAAAAGATGAGATTTTGACTTTTCGTTTGAGCAAGTCGGATAAAGATCTCAAGGCTGCAAAAACACTGATGGCTTCCAATGATTGGGACGTTGCCGTAAATCGTCTTTATTATGCCGCTTTCCATGCTGTTTCAGAATGTTATAAAAGCAGAAGCGCATTCTGGCGCGAAAGCAATGCTGGAGTTACACTTCGTTAAAGCAGGTATATTGCCTGTTGAATGGGGACGATTTTACGCACAATTGTTTGATGAGCGTAATGATAGCGACAACGAAGATTTTGCCATTTTCACTGCCGATGATGTACTTCCATTACTACCGAAAACCCAGGAATTCATAGACGAGATCAAACGTCTGATAAATACATAGGAATGCTTCAACTTAATTTCATCCGCGAAAATAAAGAAACGACACTGGCAGGATTGCGCAAGAGACACTTTGCGAACGCTGAAGCCGTAGTTGAGCAGGTATTAACGATCGATCAGCAACGACGGGATACACAACGTGATCTCGACGATGTGTTAGCGCAATCGAATGCCAAAGCAAATCAGATCGGAGCATTGATGAAGGCAGGCGATAAAGCGGCTGCTGATGCTGCTAAAACGGAGACAGCTGCACTGAAAGCCCGTTCGAAAGATCTGGCCGATACATTGCGCCAGCTGGAAACCGACCTGCAAACCGTTCTGGTAACTATCCCCAATTTGCCCCATAGCAGTGTTCCTGAGGGACGTTCTGCTGATGATAACGAAGTGGTTCTGGAGCATGGTGAGAAACCAACCCTCCCAGAATCGGCTCAGCCACACTGGGAACTTATCAAGAAATACGACATTATCGATTTCGAACTGGGCGTTAAGATTTCGGGTGCTGGGTTTCCCGTTTACAAAGGGAAAGGTGCCCGGATTCAGCGGGCCATGATCAACTTCTTTCTGGATGAAGCCTTAAAAGCTGGATTCACGGAAATACAACCGCCCATTGTAGTCAACGAAGATTCCGGCTTTGGGACCGGGCAATTACCTGATAAAGAGGGACAAATGTATTATGTGACTGAGGATAAGCTGTATCTGATTCCGACGGCTGAAGTCCCTATTACGAACATTTACCGCGATGTAATTCTGCCCGAGAGTCAGTTGCCGGTTAAAAATGTTGGCTATACACCTTGTTTTCGGCGGGAAGCGGGTTCATGGGGCGCACACGTACGCGGGCTGAACCGGCTGCACCAGTTCGATAAGGTGGAGATTGTACGAATTGAAAAGCCCGAGAATTCCTATACGGCTCTGGAAGAAATGAGCCTGCATGTACAATCGCTGTTGCAAAAGCTCGAATTGCCCTATCGGGTGTTGCGGCTCTGTGGTGGCGATATGGGCTTCACATCGGCGCTGACCTACGATATGGAAGTCTGGTCGGCGGCACAGCAACGCTGGCTGGAAGTTAGTTCGGTGTCAAATTTTGAGACCTATCAGGCAAACCGACTGAAGCTTCGCTCAAAAATTGACCGTGGTGACGGACCAGGGAAAATGCAGCTTTTGCACACCCTAAACGGATCGGCTCTGGCTTTGCCACGTATTCTGGCGTCTATTCTGGAAAATAATCAAACCCCGGAAGGCATACGAATCCCTAAAGTATTAGTGCCGTACTGTGGTTTTGAGGTGATCGATTAACAATCGCAGGAGTAGTTGTCATACCCCGGATAGTGAGGTGATAAATGCCCTGAAACGCTGACAACCCGATCGAGCGGAATGATATCACCCGTAGCCAGTTCGAGCCATTCGGTTCCGCCCTGAAAGACGAGTTGTTTAATTGTAACGTCGGCTTTAATAAATTCGCTCAGGTCGGTTAAGTACTCGATCCGTACAAATTTGCCCGGAACGATAGCGGCCCGAAATGAGGAGTCGGAGGTAATGAAGTCAGGTTTATTCAGTAAGGTTTCCATACACTTAGAACAATCTATAAAAACGAAACGTGCCACAGTGATAAACTGTGGCACGTTTCGTTTTTTGCTTTTATCAGACTAGTACCCTACTGTTTCCAATTGCTTTTGAAACTCACGCAAAATCGTTTCTTTCATGGCGATCTTACGTTTCTGGGTATTTATCTTATTCAATACCTGTTTGTCGGCATCGTTGTTGGGGTCGAGACCATCGGCATCCTGAAGCGCGAACTGTAAATCGCTTTTCTCCCGTTTGACCAGATATTCCATTTCCCTGATTTTCGTCCGGATCTGCTCGGCCTGACTTTTTAGTTCAAAGGCTGGATATTTACGGGATAAGACCCGACCAAGATAACTAAGCTCAAAAATCTTGTCACAGGCAGCCCGGAATCGTTCATTCAATGTCTTATCCTGTAACTTGAAGGGCACCCGGATTTCTTTCCAGCTATTGAGCAAAACCTTCGCCCGTTCGGCAGCTGCAAAAATGTCCGACTGTTTCGAGAGCCGTTCGGCTTCGTCGGCCATTTTCATCTGCGCTTCAATGCGTGGGTCGATTTTCTTCTCAATAACGATCCCTTTAACCTCATTGTATTTGGCATAAAAGGTCGTTGTGGCTCTCTTAAATTGCTTATAGAGTTTACCACTTTTCTTGATAGGAACCTCGCCAACCATTTTCCAGGCGTTGTTGAGCCGACGTACTTCCTGAAAAGCTGCGTCCAGGTCGCCAAGTCGATTCGCACGGAAAGCCAGTCGAATGAGCTCGTCGTACTTATCTAGCCGTTCCTGAATAACCTTGTTCTGCTCGTTAAAGAATTCACGTCGGCGCTGGAAGAATCCATCCAGTAGTTCCTGGAATCGGGCTTCAATCTCGGGCTCCGTGCTCTTGTCAACCGGGCCGGTCTTGATCCATTTCGTCTTGATTTCCTGCAAGGCGTCGGCCGTTGCCCGCCAGTCTGTACTATTAACAATGGCTTCAGCTTCTACGATCAGCGCATTTTTAATTTCCAGATTCTTGAGTTGATTAACCGTAATCAACTCTGCCAGTAGCTTTTCCTGCTCATCCAGACGATCGAGCAGGGGCGGGAAATCGCCGAGGGCATCAAACCCGAGCAGTTTTTTTCGAAGCTGTACCAGTTTAGTCAGATAAGAACCCTTATTCTGGGCTTCTTCAATGTCTTTTTCTAACTGGCCGACTTTGTTCTCAGCAATGATGAAGCGATTCTTAAAATAGTCGAGCGCTTCCTGCTCGGTGCGTTTAACTTCGCCGATCTGGCGATCTTCGTAATCCAGGTAGCCTTTCAAAAATACCTTTCCGTCTTTGACGTAACCGTATTCATCTACCAGTGAAGCGTTTTCCATTACTATACTTGGTTAAGGCTGCGCTGTGGGTTAATTTTGAGGACAATTGCCAACCACAAATCTATTAGAAATTAATGAGCCAGGAAACCATAATTTTCTCCATGGCGGGCGTGAGTAAAAATATTCCGCCTAACCGACAAATCCTAAAGAACATATACCTTTCCTTTTTTTATGGTGCTAAAATTGGTGTTTTGGGCTTAAATGGCTCCGGTAAATCAACACTTTTACGCATCATTGCCGGTATTGACAAGAACTATACCGGTGAGGTAGTTTTTTCTCCTGGCTATTCGGTTGGCATGCTCGAGCAGGAGCCGCAGTTTGCTTCCGGCAAGACCGTTCGGGAAGTAGTTGAGGAGGGCGTGCAGGAAGTTGTCAACTTACTCAAAGAATTTGACGAGATCAATGAAGCCTTTGGCGATCCTGATGCTGACTTCGATAAGCTGATTGAGCGGCAGGGTGAAGTACAGGAAAAACTGGATCACTACAATGCCTGGGAGCTCGATCAGAAGCTTGAACGCGCTATGGATGCCCTCCGTTGCCCGCCTTCCGATGCTGTGATTGATAACCTGTCAGGTGGTGAAAAACGCCGGGTGGCCTTATGCCGCCTATTGCTTCAGCAACCCGATGTTCTGTTGCTCGATGAGCCGACAAACCACCTGGATGCGGAATCCGTACTCTGGCTGGAAGAACACCTGCGCCAATACACAGGAACCGTCATTGCGGTAACACACGATCGCTATTTTCTGGATAACGTGGCTGGCTGGATTCTTGAACTCGACCGGGGTGAAGGTATTCCCTGGAAAGGAAATTATTCGTCCTGGCTGGATCAGAAGCAGCAGCGACTGGCAAAAGAAGAAAAGACTGAGTCGAAACGGCAGAAAACCCTCCAGCGCGAGTTGGAATGGGTTAAAATGGCTCCGAAAGCTCGCCAGGCTAAATCGAAAGCCCGACTTGGGGCCTATGAGCGATTGCTGGATGAAGACAATCGCCAGAAAGAAGAACGGCTTGAAATTTTCATTCCGTCGGGCCCGCGCCTGGGGGCAAAAGTTATTGAAGCTGACGATGTTGCCAAGGCGTACGGCGATCGACTTCTGTTCGAACATTTAGGGTTTCGACTGCCACAGGGAGGTATTGTTGGTATCATTGGCCCGAATGGAGCCGGTAAAACAACGCTTTTCAAATTGATTACCGGTCGCGAAAAACCTGATGCTGGAACGTTTGACGTAGGCGAAACGGTAAAAGTCGCTTATGTGGATCAGGAACATGATGGGCTTGATCCGAACAAAACCGTATTTGAGACCATTTCGGGTGGTAATGAGTGGATTGTGATCGGCGGCAAACAATCGAATGCGCGTGCCTACGTGAGCCGGTTCAATTTTGCGGGAGCCGATCAGGAAAAGAAAGTCGGAACACTATCGGGTGGTGAGCGCAATCGCGTCCATCTGGCTATGACCCTCAAAGAAGGGGCAAATTTGCTATTGCTTGATGAGCCGACCAACGATCTGGACGTTAATACGTTGCGGGCGCTGGAAGAAGGGTTGGAGAATTTCGCCGGTTGTGCCGTAGTCATCAGTCACGACCGCTGGTTCCTTGACCGGATCGCCACGCACATTCTCGCCTTCGAAGGCGATTCGCAGGTGTACTGGTTTGAAGGTAACTTTTCAGAATACGAAGAAAATCGACGTAAACGCTTAGGTTCAGACGCCACACCGACCCGAATTAAGTACAAGAAGCTGGTCTGATAGTATAATTGATTGTGTTTCCGCAGGCTCACTACGACCTGCGGAAAACGACAACTCCCTTCCTTATGCATTACGGTTATTTTAATGGCACGATTGCCCCCACCGACCAGCTTGCCGTCGGCGTTACCGATCTTGGGCTACTTCGGGGTTATGGCCTGTTCGATTATTTTCTGACTTATAATGGTCGGCCATTTCAGTGGGATTGGTACTGGGAGCGGTTTCAGAACTCCGCTACGCGTATGCATCTGCCGCTACCGATTGGTAAGAGCGAAACCTATGCGATTCTGATGACGCTGCTTGAGCGTAGCATAGCCGCTGGTGCGCCCGCCGATATGGCATTCCGATTTGTCATGACTGGAGGCTATGCGCCCGATAGCATTAGTGTCGAACGGGCTAATCTGCTTATCCTGACCGAAGAAATTCATCCGGTTCCCCAGATCCAGTATGATCAGGGAGTTAAAATCATATTGGACGAGTATGTTCGGGAAATGGCCGAGGTGAAAAGTACTGATTACAAGCGGGTTATTTTGATGGCCCAGGCTATTAAATCAGCGGGGGCATCGGATCTGCTGTATCAGAAAGGAGGGGAAATCAGCGAACTGAGCCGAAGTAATTTCTTTATCGTTAAAGGTGATCGGCTAATTACGCCCAATCGGAATATACTACACGGGATTACCCGCCGAACAATTATCCAGTTAGCGCAAAACGATTTCAAGGTTCAGGAACGACCATTGATGCTTTCAGAGCTTTACGACGCCGAAGAAGCATTTACGACCAGTTCAACCAAAAAAGTTCTGCCTATTACCCAAATTGGTGAATTAACCGTTGGCGAAGGGCACGTTGGTCCCAAGTCAAAATTTCTGCTTGAACGGTTCAACGAACTGGTAAAGAATTGGTAATTTATACTACTGGCCGGTCGCCAATGGCTAGCCAGTATTACCACTTTCCCTGCGCCTTCATCACCTGCTCAATCACGTCGCGAACCGCTCCGCGACCACCGTCCACCGGCGATATATACTTGCAAATAGCCTGAATCTCAGCCACGGCATCGGCCGGACAGGTGCTGAAAACAACTGGTCGGTTCAAAATGGCATAATCAGGTATATCGTCGCCCATATACAGGATTTCAGCTTCATTCAAACCGTCGCGGGCGATATAGCCCAGATAGGCGTTTACTTTCTGGTCGGAGGGACCGCCCATGAAAATCGCTGTAACGTTCATTGCTGTTAACCAACTGCGAACGCCATCTGCATTGGAAGAAGATAAAATGCCAACCCGAAATCCTGCTTTTAACGCCCGCTCAATGGCATACGTATCCCGGATGAAAACCGTCCGGAAGCGTTCGCCGGTAGCCAGTAAATTGACGCTTCCGTCGGTCAGTACACCGTCAACGTCAAAAATGAATGTCCTGATTTGTTTAAATCGATCCTGTATAGCTGCCATATCGCAAGTTTAATGAAAACCGATTGACAGTTCCGTATTTTTGCAGTATGAATCTTCATGAATTGCCCCCGGCTGGGTTACCCCTGGCTGGACTGCCTCCGGCGTTTCAGGCTCGAATGCAAGCGCAATTAGGCGCTGATTTTCCCGCCTTCGAGGCTGCCCTTCAGCAGGAAACGCCTGTTAGCATTCGGGTCAATCCCCGCAAAATGCATTACGTTACAACAGGCCTGGAGCAGGTTCCATGGTGTTCGGAAGGCTTTTATCTTGCGGAGCGGCCAAGCTTTACGCTTGATCCATTGTTTCAGGCTGGGGCTTACTATGTACAGGAAGCGTCCTCCATGCTTTTGCAGGAAGCTTTAAAGCAAACCGTAAACCTGACCCGCCCATTGCGGGTGCTGGATCTATGCGCAGCGCCGGGTGGAAAAAGTACACTGTTAGCGTCAGTCCTGCATCCTGATAGTATGCTGATCTGTAATGAAGTGATCCGCAGTCGGGTGTCGGTGCTCCGCGAAAATATGGACAAATGGGGCTATCCGAATGTGGTTATCAGTAATCACGACCCCGAAGAAATGAGCAATCTGGCGGGCTTTTTCGATCTGATCGTTGTCGATGCGCCCTGTTCTGGTGAAGGATTATTTCGGAAAGATCCCGATGCGATGCAGGAGTGGTCGGAGGCTAACGTACAACTGTGTTCGGCTCGTCAGAAACGAATTTTGACCGCGGCAGCCAATTTGCTGGACGAAGGCGGAACACTGATTTACAGTACCTGTACCTATAATGACGACGAAAATACGGAGAATATCCACTATCTGACCGAAAACGGTTTTCGGAGCCGCCCGCTCATCCTGCCACCCAGCTGGAATGTGGTTGAGAAGGAGTCTGGCGATGCCGTTGGTTACCAGTGTTATCCACATCGGGTTCGGGGCGAAGGTTTTTTTATCAGTGTTTTTCGCAAAACAGCATTCACCGCTGCGGTAAAGCTGGATGCCCGCACATTTCGTAGTATTCGGGCTTTACGGCCAAGAGAAACGGCATCGGCAATGAAGTGGCTGCAAAATCCGGCTGACTTTTCATTGTGGGAAAAGCCAAATGGCGATGTGATGGCTTTGCCGAAATCGTTGGAAAAGCAGTTTCTATTTTTAGATAGTGCAATACGAAACAAAGGTTTTGGGCTGGAAATGGGGCAATTTAAAGGCACTGATTTCATTCCATCTCATGCGCTGGCATTAAGCACGGCCATTAACCAGCACTTATCAGGTGTATCGTTAAGTAAGGAAGATGCCTTACACTACTTTAAGAAAGAAAATCTGATATTTGCTGAACCTGTTAAAGGCTGGCAACTAGCTAAATACGAAGGAATAAACCTGGGGTGGGTCAAAGGCGTTGGCAATCGGGTAAACAATTACCTGCCGAAAGACTGGCGCATTCGTATGGATATTAAAGAATACGTATGAAACGGATTTTCACCATCACGGGCCTTCTGCTGGCCACGATTGTTGTCGGTTATGTGCTTGGCCCATCGGCGCACTACGATGCTGTAAAAGTAGAGCCAATCACCCTTGATCCGGATTTAATTAAACTGGAAAAAAGCATTTCGGAATCAGAAAGCAAAGCCAATCTTCGCCCTGATAATGAGGCTCGTATTGTTTGGGCAGATAGCCTGCACAAAGTCAAAACACCCTATTGTATCGTTTATATTCCGGGCTTTACGGCAAGCTGGGCCGAGGGCGACCCGGTTCATAAACAACTGGCAAAGCGTTTCGGCTGTAATCTATACCTGGCTCGCACTTATGGACATGGCGTTGATTCACCGGATGCTCTAAAAGATCTGACACCCGGTAATTATGCCGGATCGGCCGAGCGAGCGTTAGCCATTGGGAAAGAATTAGGGGAAAAGGTAATCGTTATGGGTACATCGGCGGGAGGAATGCTGGCACTTTATCTGGCAGCCCGCCATCCTGAAATTCAGGGATTGATCCTCTATTCGCCTTGCATTGCTGTAGCAAATCCGGCCTTAAAACTTGTTACAAAACCCTGGGGGCAGCAAATTCTTACGCAGGTATTTGGGGGCGATCACGTCATTAACGCATACAATAAACCAGGTCGTATTCGTTACTGGCTCCCTCAATACCATACGAATGGTCTCCTTACTTTACAAACCATGCTGGATGAGTACATGACGCCCGAGGAGTTTCATAAAGTGAAACAACCGGTGTTTATGGGCTATTATTATAAGGATGAAGACAATCAGGATAAAGTTGTATCGGTAGCAGCTATGCTCGATATGTTTAATGAGTTGGGGACACCCGCCGATAAAAAACAAAAGGTCGATTTTCCGAATGCCGGTGAGCACGTGATTGCATCCTATTATACGGCTGGCGATTTGAATGGTGTGTATCAGTCCACCGAAAAATTCATGAAGAATGTGTTAAATCTCCCTATGGCACAAGGACCAGCGCAAACTGTCGCATTTCGGCAGAACGGTGGTTCGACCAAAAAATAACCTAACTTTGGCGTCTTATTGTCATTTTGATCAGACAAGGAATGACATAAGTACAGTTTTCTGCCAAAAATCTCGTGATAACGAATCCTCGAAAACTGTAAACTGCAAACTGTAAACTTACCATAATGGCTTACGGATTACTGAACGGAAAACGCGGCATCATTTCCGGTGCCTTAGACGAAAACTCGATTGCCTGGAAAGTCGCTTTGAAAGCGAAAGAAGAAGGGGCTACATTCACGCTTACCAATGCACCGATTGCCATGCGCATGGGGGCCATCAAAGAATTGGCTGAACAGTGTAATGCTGAAATTATTCCCGCAGATGCCACCTCGACCGAAGATATCGAAAACCTGTTTACCAAATCAACCGAAGTGCTCGGCGGTAAACTGGACTTCGTTCTGCATAGCATCGGCATGAGCCCGAACGTACGAAAAGGCAAAGCTTATACAGACCTCAATTACGAATGGTTTAAGCAGAGTATTGATATCTCGGCCCTGTCGTTTCATAAGATGATGCAAACTGCCTATAAACAGGATGCCATCAATGAATGGGGTTCGATTGTCGCCCTGACCTACATGGCGGCTCAACGGACCTTTCCGTTTTATGGCGATATGGCCGATGCTAAAGCCGTTCTGGAATCAATTGCCCGGAGCTTTGGCTACAAATATGGCAAGTATCGTAAGGTTCGGGTAAACACCGTTTCGCAATCACCTACACCAACGAAAGCGGGTAGCGGAATCGGTGGCTTTGATAAATTCTTCGACTTCGCCGACAAAACGGCACCCCTCGGCAACGCTACCGCCGACCAGTGTGCCGACTATGTTGTAACGCTCTTCTCCGACCTGACCCGTATGGTTACGATGCAGAATCTATACCATGATGGTGGCTTCTCCATGACCGGTATCTCGGAAGAAGTGATGGAGTTGATCACTAAAGAGTAGAAGACCATAAACTTCCAGAAAAGCGTAAGGCTCCCGAAATCGTTTCGGGAGCCTTACGCTTTTCTAGAAAACAGCCTTATAAAACAATCAGAATTTGACTTGCTGCGTCAGATAGGTTGCTCGTTCATCGCCGTTTATTCGGACAGTTGCCGTTACTGGCTTAGCATTCCAGTCTACGGTAATCAGGCCGTAATTTAATTGGGCCACAATTGCGCCGACGCGGTGCCGGTTTACTTCTTCATGCGGTGCCGAAACGTGAGTCAGTCCACTGCTGGTGATGTCATACAAATCATAGCTTAAGCCTGGCACACTTACTTTCGATACTTCGGCCTGGTGCCGGTCACCACTAATCAATAGGGCTCCTTTAGGCTTCGTTTTGCTCAACAAATCCAGAAGCCGTTTACGAGAGGTAGGGAAATTGGCCCATTTCTCATAAATATGATCTTCGGGAAGAACCTGAACTCCGCTCCCGATAATGTGTATATCGGCATCGGAGTTGGTCAATTGTTTTTCCAGCCACTGCCATTGAGCCTCACCGAGCATATCGCCGGAAGGGTCTGGTACATTGGCTTTCCCGTCTTTCTTCAATGGATCACGAAAATAGCGTGCGTCCAGCAGAATTACTTTTACCCGCTTTCCTTTGGGCCCATAAACGTGGGTAGAATAGGCACCTTCCTGCTTCCGGAGGGGGCTGGTCGTTGGAACATCCAGAAAATCAAGCATCAGCTGCTGGCTTTCTTTTCGACGGGGGTATTCTTTTCCACCGTCATTGACGCCGTAATCATGGTCGTCCCATACACCAATCACTGAAGTCGATTGCCGCAACTGCTGGTAAACCGGATTCGATTTTTGCCGGGCATATTTGGTACTGAGCGTATCCATACTTTCCGAATCGCCATAAATGTTATCGCCAAGCCATATCCAGACATCGGGTTTTTGCGCTACAATATCGTCCCATAAAGGTTGGGGCCGTTTCTGGTCGCTGCACGATCCAAATGCAATGGTAGTAACCGTTTTTTGTTCCTGAGATGACGCCGTATCAGTCTTTGACGAACGGCATCCGGTCAGTACTACGCAGCCAATAAAGCCGAGCGTAACCAGTTTTTTCATGAGAGGATTTTTGATTTTTGATTCCGTAAAAGTAAAGCAGCCGCTCTGATTCTGGATTCAATTCAAGATTTGTTAATAAAAGGTAGGACTTTCGCTCAAAACCGTGCCACGGTTATCAGGAGTAGCAACAGTAACCGTGGCACGGTTCTGAGCGAAAGTCCCAAAAAGGAAGCCTGAAGGGCAAACCTTATGCATAGTTGACTTTATACGTCCCAACTCCGTACAATACGACTCCCGTTTTCTGTGGATTCGGCACGAATGAAATTGTCAACTTCCTGCTGAAGCTCTTCAACGTGTGAAATAATGCCGACAACCCGGTTTTCGGAACGAAGAGCCTTCAAGGTTTTGAAAACTGTCTGGAGCGAATCCTTATCTAGTGTCCCGAAGCCCTCATCCAGAAAAAACAGATTTTGTTTGGCTTTGGTCAGATGCTGAATATTGTCAGACAGGGCAAGCGCAAGCGACAATGAGGCCTGAAAGGTTTGACCACCCGAGAGCGTTTTCACACTTCTGACTTCACCTCCGTTGAGGTAGTCGCGTACCTGAAAGCCGTTTTTATCGTCCAGCTCCAGTTTCAGCTGATTATTGGTCAGTTTAAAAAAACGCTCATTGGCCGACTCGCACAGGTTTTTGAGGTAAACCGACGAAACATAGTTGACAAAGCCCTGAGCCCGGAACAGCTCGTCCATTTTCTTTAAATCCTGCCGCCGGAGGTCCAGTTCGTCATGGCGCTTCTGATGATCCTGTTTCTGCTGCCATTGGGCTTCGAGCGTGGCCAGTATGGTGGTTGCGCGACCGTGTTCTTTGTTCAATTCATCTTTTTCGGCCTGCAACACTGTAAGTTGTTGTTGAACGGCCACCAGCGCAGCAGGATCGAAAGGATGTTCGGCTAATTCTTTTTCCAGGGTCTCCACCTGTTTCTGTAAGCCTGTTCGCTTCTCGTTATAGTCGTTGATTCGCCGTTTTTCCCGGCTAACATCTATTCCAGATTGTAGTATCTGGTTTACCTGTTCCCGATTCAATCCCTGGGCGTCCAGATTTTGGTCAATAGTCGTTTCTAGCGTTTTGCTTTCCTGACTAACTTCGGCTAGCTGTATATTGACTTGTTGAATCTGCTCCTCCAGTGTCGCCAATTCTTTTTCGGCGCTGCTTTTTTGTTTATCGGCATCGTCGAAATTGATTTTTGTCTGCTTGTAAGTGTTGTAAAGCGACTCGCGCAGGTCGGCAATCTGATCTAAACCCCATTGTTTTACTTCGTCGAGCCGAAAGTGTTCCAGTGATTCGGCGGCTGTTTTCAACTGACCATTCAGACCCGAAAGGTCGTTATCTGCTTCGGCGACTTTGCGGGCCAGTTCATTGTAGATAAGTTCGGTTTCTTCGGTGAGTTTGTTCAGTTCTCGAACAGCCTGTTGCGCATCCTGTAGCTGTTTTTGGCCGTCACTTTCCTTTCGGATGGCTTCCATAACCAGGCCTTCCTGTTCTTTCGAGAATTCCGGCCACGCAAAAGCATCTTCATGCGCTGTCAACAGTCCGACGATTTCCGCACGTTCCTGCGAAAGCCGCTTCCCATTATCCAACTCACTCCGTAGCTTCGTTGCCAGTTCCTTTATCGTCAGTTGAAGCGTTGTTGTGTCGTCAATTCGTTGCACAACTTTGCGCAAAGCCGCATCACTGCGTTGAACATCGGCATCTTCGGCGTTACCTATATGCCGACTGGGGTGGTGTTCTGAGCCACACAAAGGGCATGGCTTGCCGTCGGTTAGCGCATCAGCATACTTACGAAGCTCATCCTGAACCAATAGTTGCCGATGTTTTGTCTCCCGGTCTTCCCGAATTAATTTCAGTTGCGCGAGGGCGTCCTCAATTTGGTCAGGTAATGTTTTAAGCGTCAACTGAGCCCATTCGACAGGGAATCCAGCTAAAGCATCGTTTTTACGCTGCTTTAGTTTTTCTACGGCCAGATCATAGTTGTTAAGGGCAGCCTGTAGATCGTCAGCCTGTTTTTTTAGGGGTTTATAAGCCGCGAACCAGTTATTTACTTTATAAAGCCTTTCAAGATTCGACGTTTGCCCTAGCCCATTATCCAGTACAAGCTGATGGTTAGCCCGGTCAGCTTTATAGCGTTCAAGCTGGCTGGTTTGCTGCTCAAGCTGGCTGGCCAGTGTACTCCGGTTATGTATTTGCTGACTAATTGATTGTTGCAACGTCCTGATTTGCTGCACCGTATCTAACTCGTCAATCTTCTGTTGCAGTTCATCACGAGTTTCATATGCTTTTTTAGCAGCATCATACAAACTCACTAAACTCGCCCGACGCTTGCTTGCAACACTAAGTTGTTGTCGAGCGTTTTGTTCCGCTTCTGTTAACTTAAGGTGTTTACTGGCTAATTTGTCGAAAATAGCAAAGTCAGACTGAAATATTAACAAACAGGATTCATACAAGGTAATATCGGCCTCGAGACGCTGATATTGTTCCTGTTGAATAAGGAGTTGAGTAAGTTCTTGTTGGTTGGATGCCAGAAGTTTGCTTCGATTCTGGCTCTCGATCAGTCGCTTTTCATCGGGTAGTAACTTGTTAATTTCAGATTCCTTTTTGGTCAATGATTCCAGAAGGTTGGTAATACTGGTCTTGGCCTGCTCAATCGCTTCGGGTGTAACATCGCCCAGAGGAGCCAGCAAACCGCGTAATTCCGAAAGCTGGTCATCATTCTCTTTGTTCAGTTTCCCAACTCGACCAGCCATATCGTACTGATCCAGTTTGAATAACTGGTTCATCATCTTCGTACGCTCCGTTGGGCTGAGTTCCAGAAACTCCCGAAACTGGTTTTGTGGAATGATGATCGTTCGCTTAAAGTTGTCGTAGTCTAAGCCAAGAATCTGCTTCGACAATAGGGCGACATCCTCCTTTTCATTCCCAACCGGTTGCCAGTCGTTTTCCTGCCAGATAAACATCCGACGTTCGCCCGGCATAATCTCATGATGCTTTTTAGGGTGTCGTCGGGCTTCATAAATGAATTTATAGAGTTGCTGCTCGGGCCCGGCCTGAAATTCGAAGTCGATAAGCAAATGCTTCGACTTCAGATTCATCATATTATACTGGCGATTATCGCGACTATTAAGTCGCTCGGTTTCACCATACAAAGCAAAACTA